>CAZWCD010000006.1:5158-35727 GCA_964632275.1 uncultured Thermodesulfobacteriota bacterium | reverse complement strand
TTCAGTGTGATAGAATGTGCGCATCAGGCCTTCTTTTTCATGACATGCTGCATCAGCCCGCCGTCGCCGATGATCTGCCGCATGAATTCCGGGATCGGATCGGCCCGGAAGTCGACCCCCCTGGTGCGGTTGCGGATAATTCCCGCGTCAAGCGAAACCTCCAGTTCATCCCCGCTGTCGCTTTCGGCGTATGCTTCAGGACAGACCAGCAGCGGCAGGCCGAGATTGAAGGCGTTCCGATAAAAAATGCGCGCAAAGCTCCCGGCGATGAGGCAGGCGATGCCGGCTGCCTTCAGCGCCAGCGGCGCATGCTCACGCGAACTGCCGCAGCCGAAGTTTTTCCCCGCCAGCATTATGTCACCCGCCTGCACCCGCGATGCAAAGGCGGGGTCGAGGTCTTCCATGCAATGGCCGGCCAGGAACTTAGGATCCGTGGTGTTGAGGTATCGTCCGGCAATGATAAGATCGGTGTTGATATCCGCGCCGTACTTCCAGCATCTCCCCTTCATAAGGTATCCCCGACCCCGATATGCTCCGGGGCACAAATGTAACCGGCCACCGCCGAGGCGGCAGCGACCGCCGGGCCGGCGAGATAGACCTCACTTTCAGGATGGCCCATCCGCCCGACGAAATTGCGATTGGTGGTGGCAACCGCCCTCTCCCCTTTGCCCAGAATCCCCATGTGGCCGCCCAGGCAGGGGCCGCAGGTAGGCGGGCTGATCACCGCGTGCGCCCTGAGAAATGTCTCGAGATAGCCCCGCTTCAGTGCCTGTTCATAAATCCAGGGGGTTGCCGGTATGATGATGAGCCTGACCGATGGGTCCGCCTGCCGACCTTCTAAGATCCGCGCGGCCGTTTCCAGATCCTCGATCCGGCCGTTGGTGCAGCTTCCGATCACCGCCTGATGAATGGCAATTTTGCCGATGCTGCTGATGCCGCGCACATTATCAGGAGAGTGGGGAAATGCCACTTGGGGCTCGAGATCGGTGACGCAGTACTCTCTGGTTTCGGTGTAGGCTGCGTCCGCATCACTGACGGTAATCCGCCCCGGTGCGCCGGCGGGCAATCGTTCGTTCAGATAGTCGCGCGTCACCTCATCTGGCGGCACGATGCCGCTCTTCGCACCCGCCTCAATGGCCATGTTGGCCATGGTGAGACGGCCGGTCATGGAAAGACGGTTGATGACGTCACCGGTAAATTCCATGGCCCGATACAGGGCCCCGTCGACGCCGATATCGCCGATGACGCGGAGGATAAGATCCTTGCCCCCAACCCAGGGGCGCAGGGTGCCGGTAAACACGAACTTGATGGATTCCGGCACGCGGAACCAGGTTTCGCCGGTAATCATGGCGGCGGCAACGTCGGTGCTGCCGACGCCGGTGGCAAACGCGCCAAGCGCCCCGTAGGTGCAGGTGTGACTGTCCGCCCCGATGATCACCTGTCCCGGCCGCACCAGGCCTTTCTCCGGCAGCAGCGCGTGTTCGACGCCCATCTCGCCCCCTTCGAAGAAGTTGGCGATGGCCTGAGCGCGCGCGAATTCCCTGACGTAGCGGCACTGCTCCGCCGACGCAATATCCTTGTTCGGGGCAAAATGATCAAGCACAAATACAATCTTGTTCCGGTCAAACACCGCCTTCGCCCCGGCGGCGCGGAACTGCTCGATGGCAAGGGGGGCGGTGATGTCATTGGCCAGAATCAGGTCAACCCCGGCCTTGATCAGCTGTCCCGGGGAGACATGGTCTAAACCGGCATGCGCCGCCAGAATTTTTTCGGTAACGGTCATTCCCATGGTGATGGTGTGTCCTTCTCCGTCGATGCGCGGGCAGGCCGCACCGGTAATAGAAAGAGGCAAGAACGTCTGCCCGGGCTATCAGTGCCGTTTACAGCAGCGCGGTCCTTGCCTTCGCCTGATCGCCTGAGACTAGAGGTAGCTTTTGATGGGGCTTTGCTTTATGTGTTCCAGACGGTTGAGCGCGTTGAGATAGGCAAGCACGCTGGCCATGATGATGTCGTTATGCGCCCCCCGCCCCACAATTTCCCGGCCGTCTTCCTCAAGGCGAACGGTCACCACCCCCTGGGCATCGGTGCCGCCGGTTATGGCATCGACGCTGAACTTGAGCAGGGTGCTTTTGGTTTTGGTGATCTTGGCGATGGTCTTGAGGGCGGCATCGACCGGACCGTCGCCCATGCCCACGTCCTTGATCTGCGTGCCATCGACCTCCATCTGGACGGTCGCGGTGGGAATGGCAAAGCTGCCGCTGATCACGTTCAAGTTTATCAGCTTGTATTTGTCCGGGGCGCGCAGGACTATTTCGGCGATAATCGTCTCCAGGTCTTCATCGTACAGATCCTTTTTCTTGTCGGCCAGCTCCTTGAATCGCTCGAATATCTTGTTGATCATGTCCTCGGTGAGGTCGTATCCCCGCTTGTGCAGCTCATCCTTCATGGCATGTCGCCCGGAGTGCTTGCCCAGCACCAGGCTGCTCTTGGTGACACCGACCGATTGCGGCGTCATGATTTCATAGGTGATCTTGTCCTTGAGCAGGCCGTCGGTATGAATGCCTGATTCATGGGCAAAGGCATTGGCGCCGACGATGGCCTTGTTGGGCTGCACGGCTACGCCGGTGATCCGGGTCAGGAGCTTGCTGGTGGTATAAATTTCCGTTGTTCTGATGCCGGTGGTCAGCTTGATGAACTCCTTGCGGGTATAGAGGATCATCACCACTTCCTCAAGCGCGGTGTTGCCCGCCCGCTCCCCGATGCCGTTGACGGTGCATTCAATCTGGCGCGCGCCGTTTTGCACCGCGGCGATGGCATTGGCGGTGGCCAGGCCGAGATCGTTATGACAGTGCACACTGATGATTGCCCGGTCAATGTTGGGCACTCGATCGCGCAGGTAGCGAATCAGACCGCCAAACTCGGCGGGAATGGCATAGCCGACCGTATCCGGAATATTGACGGTGGTGGCCCCGGCGGCGATGGCCGATTCAATGACCCGGCACAGATAATCGCGGTCGCTTCTGGTGGCATCCATGGCCGAGAACTCAACATTCTCGGTATAGGACTTTGCCCGCTTGACCGCCGCTGCGGTCATGGCCAGCACTTCCTCGCGGCTCTTGCGCAGCTGATGGGTTAAATGGATGTCGGAGGTGGATATAAAGGTATGAATGCGCGGCCGGCGCGCCTCCCGGATGGCCTCCCAGGCGCGGTCAATGTCGCGTTCATTGGCGCGGGCCAGGCCCGCCACCTGAATATCGGTGACCGCGCGGGCAATCTGGCTCACCGCTTCGAAATCACCCTGAGACGCCACCGGAAATCCCGCCTCAATCACATCGACCCCTAGCTTTTCCAGCTGCCGGGCCATGCGCACCTTTTCATTGATATTCATGCTGAACCCGGGCGACTGTTCTCCGTCGCGCAGGGTTGTATCAAAAATGCGAATCTGTTCCACACCTCACCTCATGCAGCGGCCGCGGCGCATCATTCAGCGGTTGACGCCCTTAATAACATTTTGGTTCTTCGGCACATTCGGTCGCGGCCCTTCGCTGCCTCAATCCGGCGAGATAGGCAATTGGACCGGAGATGACATACAGGGTGGAAACCCCGAAGAGGATAATTTCCGGCTCGCCCAGGAGCAGGACCAGTATGAGCACCAGCGCAACCAGCACACTGAACGGCCGCCGCTTGCGAACATTAAAATCCTTGAAGCTGTAATAGCGGACGTTGCTCACCATGAGCAGCGCGAGCAGGCAGGTCATCACCGGTATGGGCCGGAGTTTGACGTCGAGGATTCCCAGATCGTTCAGAAAAATCACCGTGGTTGCCAGCATGCACGCCGACGGCGGACTGGGAAGACCCTGAAAATATTTGCTGTCAATGAATTTCAAATGCACGTTAAATCGCGCCAGGCGGAGGGCCACGCAGATGACGAAGAGAAACGCCGCCAGCCAGCCCCAGCGCCCGAACGACTGCAGCGAGCTCAAATACATCATCACCGCCGGCGCGATGCCGAAGCTGACCATGTCCACCAGCGAGTCATATTCCTCGCCGAATTTGCTGACCGAATGGGTCAGCCGGGCAATCCTTCCGTCCACCGCGTCGAAGGCAGCCGCAATGATGATCAACCACGCCGCGGTGAGGAAGCGCCCCTGCAGCGATGCGGTGATGGAATAAAATGCGCAAAACAGATTGAACGAGGTGAATATGCTGGGCAGTATGAAAACGCCCTTCTTCAATTTTCTTCGCCCTTTTCCCCGGCTCATATGCTTGATGCCTCCCCTGCCCTATAGCGCAATCCGGCCGCGATGATGACCCTGCTGGCGCGCCGGTCAATCAGTAGGTCAGCCGACCGGCAACTCCCCGGGTGGTTTTCGACTTCGCGCTCCCCTCCGCCGGACGAAGCGCCCGGGTTGCCTTTCCCGCCTGCCACATCTCGGAGTCGGCCATGGCCTTGAGCTCCTTGGCCAGCTGCTGCTGGTAATTCGGCTTTCCGCATGAGATGAGCACCCTGCGGGTTTCATCCCCGCGCACCACCTTGCGGTACAAATCCTGAAAGACCGGCATCACCGCTTTTTTAAACCGGGGCTTCCAGTCCAGCGCGCCGCGCTGGGCGGTTGCCGAACAGTTGAGATACATCCAGTCCATGCCGTTCTCCGCCACCAGCTTGATCAGGCTCTGGGTCAGTTCCTCCACCGTCTCATTAAACGCCTCGCTGGGGCTGTGGCCGTGCTTGCGGAAGACCTCGTACTGCGCCTCCATGATCCCGGCCAGGGCCCCCATGAGCACGCCGCGCTCGCCGGTCAGATCGCTGTACACCTCATGCTGAAAGGTGGTGGGAAAGAGATAGGCCGACCCGATGGCGATGCCTAGGGCAACGCATCGTTCAGCCGCGCGGCCGGTGGCATCCTGCTCAACCGCAAAGCTTGCGTTGATGCCCGCCCCGGACAGAAAATTGCGGCGCAGCGACGTGCCCGATCCCTTGGGGGCGACCATGATCACATCGACGGTGCGCGGCGGCACGATTCCGGTCTGCTTCTTATAGACAATGGAAAAGCCGTGGGAAAAATAGAGGGCATCGCCTGGCTTGAGATTGCGCTTGATAACCGGCCAGATTGCCTTCTGGGCGGCATCGGAGACCAGCATCTCCAGTATGGTGCCGCGGCGCGCGGCCTCATCAATTTCAAAGAGGGTGCGCCCGGGCACCCAGCCGTCCTTCACCGCCCGATCCCAGTCCTTGCGGTACGACTTGGACTGCCCGATGATCACGTTAAACCCGTTGTCCTTCATGTTCAATGCCTGCGCCGGGCCCTGCACCCCATAGCCGATCACCGCTATGGTTTCGCCCTTGAGCACCCGCCGGGCCCGCGCCAGGGGAAACTCGCTTCTCATGATTACCTTTTCGCGCACACCACCAAAATTAATGACGGCCATAACTGCTTTCCTCCTCATCGCTCATGCCCCGGGGGATGAGCCTGTGTGGTTGATTATTTGCCGGATGGCGAACCGGACCGCTCCCGCGCCGTTCTCAGCTTGCTGCCCCGGGTAAGCGCCGCGCAACCGGTGCGCGCGATCTCCTTGATGCCCATGGGCCGAAACAGATCGATTATCGCGTGCACCTTCTCCTCGTCACCGGTAATTTCTATGGTATAGCTCTCGGAACTGACGTCGACCACCTTCCCCCGGAAGATGTCAACGATGCTCAACACCTCGGAGCGGGTCGCCTCGGTAACCGTGACCTTGATCAGCGCCAGCTCCCGCGCCACATATTCATTGCTTTTAAAATCGACCACCTTGATGACATTGATCAGTTTGTTGAGCTGTTTGGTGATCTGCTCCAGCACCTGATCGTTTCCGGTGGTGAGGATGGTCATGCGGGAAATGTGCGGTTCGATGGTTTCAGCCACCGAAAGGCTCTCAATATTAAACCCCCGCCCGCTAAACAGTCCGGCCACCCGTGACAGCACGCCCGGCTTGTTCTCCACCAGCAATGAGATGGTATGTTTCATCGGCGCTCCCGTTTACAGCAGAATCATGTTGTCCAGCGATGCCCCGGCGGGGACGATGGGATAGACCCCCGCCTCCGGATCCACCTGAAAGTCGATGACCACGGTGTTGGGCGCCGCCAGCGCCGCCTGTATGGTGGGGGTAACCTCGTCCGGCCGCGTGGCCCGCAAGCCCACCGCCCCGTACGCCTCGGCCAGCTTCACAAAATCAGGCGAGGCGGAAAGGTGGGTCGCCGAGTAGTTCTTGTTATAGAACAGCTCCTGCCACTGCCGGACCATTCCCAGATAGCCGTTGTTGAGTATGGCAATCTTGACCGGAAGCCGGTATTGCACCGCGGTGGCGAGCTCCTGGATGTTCATCTGGATGCTGCCGTCCCCGGCGATGTCGATGACCGTTTCATGCGGGAAGGCCACCTGGGCCCCGATTGCCGCCGGGAATCCGTATCCCATGGTCCCCAGTCCGCCGGAGGTGAGCAGCCGTCTTGGCCAATCAAACCGGTAATACTGCGCCGCCCACATCTGGTTCTGCCCGACTTCGGTGGTGATAATCGCCCGGCCTTCGGTCAGGCGGTACAGCTCCTCGATCACGAACTGCGGCTTGATGGCATCGTTTTTCTCATAGGCAAGGCCGTGGCTGTGCTTCCACTCAGCAATCTGCGCCATCCACTCTTTTCGCCGCGCCGAAAAATCGGTCGCGTTCCCCTCCCCGGCAAGCGCAAGCAGCTTCTTCAGAATATCCTTGGCGTCCCCGACGATGGGGATGTCCACCTGAACGTTCTTGCTGATGGAGGTCGGGTCAATATCAATATGCACAATCCGGGCATGCGCGGCAAATTTGGTGATATCGCCGGTTACCCGGTCATCAAATCGGGCGCCCACCGCTATGAGCAGGTCGCAATTGGTGACGGCCATGTTGGCGCTGTAAGTGCCGTGCATGCCCAGCATGCCCAGGAAGAGAGGGTCGGTGCCGGGAAATCCGCCCAATCCCAAAAGCGTGGGGGTTACCGGTATGGTCAGGGCATGGGCCAGGGCGGTCAGCTCCTTCGCTGCATCCGCGGAGATGACGCCGCCCCCCGCATAGATGACCGGCCGCTTCGCCTCGCTCATCTCCTCAAAGGCGCGCTTGACCTGGCGGATATGGCCGGAGATGTTCGGATTATACCCGGGCAGGCTGACCCGCTCCGGATAGCTGAACGGGGTCGACGAGCGGAGCATGTTCTTGGGAAGATCGATGAGCACCGGCCCCGGCCGTCCGCTGCGCGCGATATGAAATGCCTCCTTGATGGTCACCGCCAGGTCCTCAACCCGCTCCACCAGGTAGCTGTGCTTGGTGCAGGGCAGGGTGATGCCGACAATGTCTGCCTCCTGAAAGGCGTCATTGCCGATCAGCATGGTCGGAACCTGGCCGGTGAACACCACCAGGGGAATTGAATCCATATACGCCGTGGCAATGCCGGTCACCGTATTGGTGGCGCCCGGCCCGGAGGTTACCAGACAAACGCCCGGCCGTCCCGATGCCCGCGCATAACCGTCCGCCGCGTGCACCGCCGCCTGCTCATGGCGAACCAGTATGTGCCGGATGGCATAATTGGGAAGCTCATGATACACATCCAGCACCGCGCCGCCGGGAAAACCGAATATGTCGGTCACCCCTTCGCACTTTAAGCATTCAAACAGTATCTGTGCCCCGCTGTATTTCTTCATCGTGCAACAATCCGTCGGTCAATCCGCCTCGCGGTATTGCTTCAATATGGTTTCAATCCGGTCCCTTCCGGCCAGCTTGAGCTTCTTTAATTTTTTCTGCTGCAGCTCCTCCTCGGCGGTCAAAAAGTGTTTTGCCGCCAGATCTTCAAGCTGCTGTTCAAACTGCCGGTGCTCCAGCACATGCCGCTTCAGCTCCTCATCATGGCCGATGTGCTTTTCGATCAGTGCCTGGTCCTTTTCCTCCATTACTGCATCACCTCGCGTGGATCATGGGTTGCCGTCGCTGATAAATGAATAATCATAGTAAAGTGTCGGTGAGATGTCAATACGCTATCTTGGATTTTGTCATTTTGCGTCGGCATCGGGCGGCCTGACATACAGCGGCATGATCGCCTGCTGCGACGCGTCATGCGGCGCATCGCTCATGCGCTCAAGCGCCAGAACGCCGATGGCCGCCGCCCGGGGATGCTGCAGATGTGCGGGGGCGATGATCGCCCGTTCCCCGAGCGCGCCGGCAAACCGGTCCCGGTATAACCCGGCGCCGTCGCCGAGCAACAGCACCGTTTCATTAAGCGCCGCCAGTATCCGCTCGGGCGGCGCGACGCAGTACGGCGTGAGGCGGCGCAGTCTCCCCCTCCCGTCGTCGCGGTAGAATGCATAATACAGCTCGCCCCGCCGGGCATCCAGCATCGGGCAAATCAGATGGCTGCAGCCGCAGGCGTTGTAGGCCAGCCCGTCGAGCGACGGCACCGGGACGATCTTCCGGCGGGCGGCAAGCGACAGGCCGATCATCACGCTCATGCCGATTCGCAGGGCGGTGAATGACCCCGGGCCCTGGGCCACCGCCAGCAGATCAATGTCGCCCATGGTCATCCCCGCCGTCGTAAGCACCTGCTCGATGAGCGGCAGCAGCAGTTCCGAATAGCTCGGCCTGATGCCGGTCTGGAATTCGGAAACCAGCCTCCCGTCCGAGAGCAACGCAATGCTTCCCATCCGGGTTGAGGTTTCAAGCGCCAGCAGATTCATCGTGTTGCAATCCTTCTGAGTCGCGCCGCGGAGGTTGCGGGCGCCGCCGAAAAAGGCCTCGCACTGCAGGTGCAAGGCCCGTCGGCGCGGCAGTGCCCGTGCCATGCCGGTCCGGCAGCGATCCTCCCTGCCGCATTATTTCCAGGGCAGCAGGTCTATATATTTCTGGGGCAGCGACCGGAGAATGTCGTTGTAGGTTACGGTTACCAGCAGCATGATCAGCAGCACCAGCCCCACCTTCTGCGCCAGTTCCATCTGCTTGGTGCCGAGGGGGCGCCGGATGATGAACTCGATGAGAAAAAAAAGCAGGTGCCCGCCGTCGAGCACCGGGACCGGCAGCAGGTTCAGGATGCAGAGATTGATGCTCAGGAATGCGGTAAAGACGATCAATGATGACAGTCCCGATTTGGCGGCGGTGCCGGTCATTTTTGCAATCATGATCGGCCCCCCCAGGGTTTTTAATGAAACATCGAACGAGAGCAGCTTGCCCAGCGCCCAGAAGGTAAGGGTGGTCATTTCCCAGGCCTGCTTAAACCCTTCCTTGACGGAGGAAAACAGTCCATACCGCTTGAAGGTCACATCCTCCGCCGGCACGATGCCTATTTTGCCGCTCACCCGGAGGCCGAGATCGGCCGCACCCGGCACCTCCAGGGAGACCGTCAGCGGGCTGCGGTCGCGTTTTATCTGCAGCTCAAGCCGCTGCTCCGGGGAGAAATCGTTCTGCCGGAAGGCCTGCTGATACCGTGCCGGATCGGCGCCATTAACGGTGACGATGGTGTCCCCGGCCTGCAGGCGCGCCGCTTCCGCCGGTGATCCCTTGACCACATCCTCCACCACCAGCGCCCGCCGCAGGGTAACCTGCAGCCGCTGGTCATTCCGCCTGATTCCGATGGTGAGATCCTCCCCGTTGAAGTCGCGAATGGCCTCGGACAGCTCGATCCAGTGGCTGATCGGTTTGCCGCCGACGGTTTCCACCACATCGTCCTGCTGGAGGCCGGCCCGGCTTGCGGGTGAATCCGGAACCACCGCGGCCACGCGCGGCGGAATATAATGATACAGGCCCAGCCCCGCTCCGGCCTGCTCCGCTGCCGGGGGCTGAATGGTTGCCGCCTGACTGCGGCCGTTGCGTAAGAAGCGGATGCTGACCGGCGTGCCGGGATTGATCTGGGTGAGCGCGTTGAACATCTTCCAGTTGTCGACCGCCTCATCATTGACCGCCAGCAGGACGTCGCCTTGCTGCAGGCCCGCCTGCTCGGCCGGTGACATGCTGCCGATCCATTGCACCACCGGTTTTTGCTCGAGATAGGCAGGCACCTGAATGCCGATGAGGTACACCAGGGGCATGATCAGAAAGCAGAGCGCGCAATTCATAATCGGTCCGGCGGCCACGATTGCCGCGCGGACGCCGACGCTGCGGGAGGCAAACTCGCCCCGGTCGTTGGATAAGGGCTCGTCGGGATTTTCACCCTTTAATTTCACATAGCCGCCCAGGGGTATGGCGCAGATCATGTACTGCGTGCCGCCCTTCTCAAAGCCGATCAGCTTCGGCCCGAATCCCAGGGAGAATTTCTCAACCGTCACCCCGGTTTTCTTGGCAACCAGAAAGTGGCCGAGTTCATGGACGAAGATGAGAATGCCGATGACAACAATAAAAGACAGGAGCGTGATCATTACAGCCTCTAACGTGGTTGTGGCTCACCAATGACCGATGCCGGATGCAGCCGGATCAGTTGAGCCGTGATATCAGTTCACCCGCCGTGCGCCGCGCCCACCCGTCCGCCAAAAGCACGTCATCAAGGCAGGAAATGGGCGCGGGATTAAAAAGCTCCATGGTTTGCCGGTTGATTGCCGGGATGTGGGAAAACCCGATGCGGCGCGAGAGAAAGGCATGCACCGCCACCTCGTTGGCCCCGTTCAAAACCGCCGGCATGGTCTCCCCCGCTTCAAGCGCCCGATAGGCCAGGGCCAGACAGGGGAATTTCTTTAGATCGGGGTTTTCGAATTGCAGGGTCTTGATCCGGGCCAGATCGACCGGCGCCAGTTGATCGGCACAGGAGTCCGGATAAAACAGGGCGTGGGCGATCGGGCCCTTCATGTCCGGGGCGGACATATGGGCCATCACATTTCCGTCATCCAGTTCCAGCATGGCGTGCACGATGCTCTGGGGATGTACATACACCTTAATGGCGTCGAGCGGCGCATTAAACAGCCACCTGGCTTCGATCACTTCAAGCCCCTTGTTCATCATGGTTGCCGAGTCAATGGTTACCTTTTTACCCATGCTCCAGTTGGGATGCTGAAGCGCATCCTCGGGTCGGACCCGGTCAAGCCGCCTCCGGCTGTAGCGCAAAAACGGTCCCCCCGACGCGGTAAGAATCAGCGCCCGGGGCCGGTTGCCCCGGTGCCGCCGCAGCAGCTGAAAGAGGGCGCTGTGCTCGCTGTCGACCGGAAGAATGGTTACCTTGCGCCGGCGCGCCTCGCTCATGATGAGCTTGCCGGCCATGACCAGGGTCTCCTTGTTCGCCAGCGCCACCTGCTTGCCGCAGGTGATGGCCTTCAAGGTGGGTAGCAGTCCGGCCGACCCGACCATGGCGGAAACCACCATGTCCGCCTCCGTAACCGAGGCGATCAGCTCGGGGCCTTCGCTGCCATAGGCTATTTCCGGCCGGCCCCTGCCGGGAAGCATGCGCTTCAGGTCGCGGGCCAGCGCCTGGGTGAGCACGGAGACAATGCGCGGCCTGAAGGCTTGTATCTGGCGCTTGAGCAGCGGCAGGTTGGACCCCGCCGCCAGGGCACAGACGGCAAACCGATCGGGAAACCGCCGGATTACCTCAAGGGTATTTACGCCGATTGATCCGGTAGATCCGAGCAGCGCAATGTGTTTCACCTGCATCTCCCCCAGGACGGATTCAGTGATCTCCCGATGGAACAGCCGCGGCTCATTCGATCAGCAGCCTGCAGTACCAGAGAAGCGGCGCCGCAAAGAGAAGGCTGTCAAGCCGGTCCAGCATCCCGCCATGGCCCGGCAGCATGCCGCCGGAATCCTTGCAGCCGAAATGCCGCTTCAGCGCCGATTCGCAGAGATCGCCCACCTGCCCGGCTAGCGATATCACCAGCCCCAGCGCCGCCGCCTGTCCGAGCGACAGGGTCGTCAAGAGCGCCATGTTCAGGATGAGCGCCGCAGCAAGGCCGCACCCCGCCCCGCCCACCGCCCCCTCGACCGTTTTGTTGGGGCTTACCAGCGGCGACAACTTGTGTCGGCCAATCGTCCGCCCGACGGCATACGCGCCAGTGTCGCTGCACCAGAGCACAATCAGCACGAAAAAGATCCATGCTTTTCCGTTCGGGCCGGTATAAAGAATTATAAGATACGACAAAAAAAGGAAAATGTAAAGAACTCCGAGGATGGCAATAAACGACGGAATAAGCAGCAACGATTTTTTGGGGTAGCGTGCGAGTATGCCAAGCAGCGCGGTCATGGTCAGCGCGGCGGGGACGGTCATCAGGGTGCCGCCAAGCGAGCCCTGCAACCACATGTCCGCCGTTGCCAGGTGCTCGCGGTAGTAATACACCAGCAGCACCACCACCGCGCCGGCGGTCAGCGCGGCCAGCCGGGCAGGAGTTGCGCGAACCGAGGCCATGGTCAGCAGTTCCACCAGCGCCGCCCCTGCGGCAAGGGCAATGAGCCAAAAAAACATGACCGGCCCTCCCCATTGAATGGCCGCCGCAAGGAGGGGTATGGCTATCACTGCCGTTGTAATTCTTTGTAAGGGCACAGTGCCTTTCAGTGCATATCGCCCGGCGTCCGTCCCGGTCGCACGCGGCCGTCGGTGAAATGAGCCGCAGCCGGAACGCTTCGTCTATGGCGTTTTTCTCATCGCCTGCTTTACCAGCTGCTGCCGGGTCAGGCCGAAGCGGCGCTCGCGCTTGGCGTAGTCAGCAATGGCCCGGAGCAGATCCTTTTTTGAAAAATCCGGCCAGAGGGTGGCGGTAATGTACAGCTCGGTATACGCCGTCTGCCAGAGCAGAAAGTTGCTGATGCGGAATTCGCCGCTGGTTCGAATGAGCAGATCGGGATCGGGCAGTCCGCCGGTGTACAGATAGTCGGAAAGCAGTTTTTCGTCGACCTGTGCGGGATCAAGCCGGCCTTCGGCTGCCTCGCGGCACATCCGCCTGATCGCCTGGATGATCTCCTGCCGGCCGCTGTAGCTGAGCGCGGCATTGAGCACCATGCCGGTGTTGTGGCGCGACTCCTCCATGACCTGCCGCAGCACAGCACCGACATCCCCGGGCAGGTCGTCAATGGCGCCGATGGCATTGAGCCGGATGTTGTTCTTGATCAGAGACCTGCCTTCGGCGGAAAGGAAGCGCTTGAGCAGGGCCATCAGGGTGCGGATTTCACGCTGCGGGCGGTTCCAGTTTTCGGTGGAGAAGGCATACAGGGTGAGCACCGGGATGCCGATCTCCCTGCAGGAGCGGATGATTTCCTTGGCCCGCTTGATGCCCATGCGGTGTCCGGCAATGCGGTTGAGCGAACGCCGCTCGGCCCATCGCCCGTTGCCGTCCATGATGATGGCTATATGCTTCGGCAAATTGCTGCTATCCATGGCTGTAAGCGCTGCGTTCATGATCGGGATGTTGCCTGCTGAACCACCAGGCTGGATTGTGTTCAGATAAGAAGAGCAAGGCAAGGAAGCGTGATCGAGACCGCCGCCCGGCTGAAGGCGTCCCCAACGCGGGCGACGGCAATTGCCCTCATGCCGCAACCGCGCTTCGGCATGAAGATGGAGGTGATGAGCACACCAGGAAGGAAGTGCCGAGGGTTACCTCGGCACTGTCCCGTCATTCCTCAATGATGGCCTCTGTGGGACACACGTCCTTACAGGTACCGCATTCCGTGCATTCATCCTGGTTAATTTCATAAATGTCATCCCCTTCATGGATGGCATCTGATGGACACTCTTCCGCGCACGTGCCACAGGCTACGCATTCATCGGTAATTTTGAAAGCCACACGATCACCTCCTTTGTGCTTGCGAAAATGGGTTGTGCGTTTTGGCGCCGTCAAAATTCAAGGATTTCTTTTTCCTTGTCGCCGGTTATGGTATCGCACAGGGCGATGTAGCTGTCGGTGAGCTTCTGAATCTCTTCATGCCTCTTGAAATAATCGTCCTCGGAGAGTCCCTTGTCCTTTTTCATATCCTTGAGCTGTTCATTGGTGGCGCGGCGATGGTTGCGCAGGGTAACCTTGGCCTCCTCAACGATTTTCCGAACCACCTTCACCAGCTCCTTGCGGCGCTCTTCCGAAAGGTTGGGAATGGTGATGCGGATGATCTTGCCGTCATTCATGGGATTGAGGCCGAGCTCTGATTTTAAAATGGCCTTTTCAATTTCGGGAATGACGGTGGTGTCCCAGGGCTGTATGGCAATCAGCCGGCTCTCCGGAATCGAGAGGGTGGCCACCTGGTTGAGCGGCGTCAGCGTGCCGTAATAATCCACCTTGATGCCGTCAAGCAGGCTCAGCGACGCGCGCCCGGTGCGCACCCGGCTTAAATCCTTGTGCAGCGCCTGTATGGTCTTTTCCATGTGTTCTTTGGTTTCTGCAATGAGCTTTTCACTCATGGTATCAGCCCTTAATGATGGTCCCGATGGAATCGCCGAGCACCACTTTTCGTATGTTGCCCGCTTCGGTGAGGTTGAAAATGATCATCGGCAGCTTGTTATCCATGCACAGCGATGCCGCGGTTGCATCCATGAAGCGCAGACCCCGGTTCAGCACCTCCAGATAGCTGATCTCGCTGTACCGCTGCGCAGTTCGGTCACCCACCGGGTCCCGGTCATAGATGCCGTCAACCTTGGTGGCCTTGAGAATTATCTCCGCATTCATTTCAATCGCCCGCAGCGCGGCCGCCGTGTCGGTTGAAAAATAGGGGTTCCCGGTGCCCGCGGCAAAAATCACCACCCGCTTTTTTTCCAGGTGCCGCGTCGCCCGCCGCCGGATGTATGGTTCCGCCACCTGCGGCATGTTGATCGCCGTCAGCACCCGGCTGGGCGAGCCCTGCCGCTCAACCGCATTTTGCAGGGCGATGCTGTTGATGATGGTGGCGAGCATGCCCATGTAATCGGCGGACACCCGGTCAATCTGCTCGCTGTCCGCCGAAATGCCGCGGAAGATATTGCCGCCGCCGATGACGATGCCCACCTCGACGCCCAGATCGCAGACATCCTTGATTTCACCGGCGATCCGGTTGAGAATGTGGGCGTCAATACCATAGCCAGCCTCGCCGGCAAGCACCTCGCCGCTCAGCTTGAGAAGTATTCTATGGTACCGGGGATTCAAGCACACCTTCCCTTCAGCGTATTACCCGGGCAGGGTTTCACCGAGCTGGTAGCGGACAAAGCGACGAATCGAGATGTTCTCGCCCAGCTTGGCAATAAGCTCGTTTAAAACTTCCTGGACGGTCCGGGTGTCGTCCTTGATCGAGGTCTGTTCCAGCAGGCAGACCTCGGCATAAAATTTTTCCAGACGACCGCTGATGATCTTGTCCCAGAACTTCTCCGGCTTTCCCGATTGCTTTGCCTGCTCCCGGTAAATGGCCTTTTCGCTCTCCATGACCTGCTCGCTCACATCCTCCCGCCGAATGTACAGCGGATTCAGGGCGGCTATGTGCATGGCCACGTTTTTGCTGAATGCGGTGAAGTCATCGCCCCGGGCGACAAAATCGGTCTCGCAGTTCAATTCAACCATCACCCCGATCTTGCTGCCGGGGTGGATGTATGAAACGATCAGGCCGTCGGAGGTGGTGCGGCTGGCCTTCTTGGTAACCGTCGCCAGGCTTTTCTGCCTGAGATAGGTGACCGCCTTTTCAAAATCGCCGCCGCTTTCCTGCAGCGCCTTCTTGCAGTCCATCATCGGCGCCCCGGTCTGCTCCCGCAGCTGCTTGACAAGTGATGCGCTAATTTCCATTGATTGCTGTCCTCACCCCGAAACTGGCTGGTTATGTATCCTGATTATCCCCGGCTTCTTCCCGATCATCAGCGTCATGCCTCCGGTCGGCCTGCAGGCGCTCTTCGAACCGCCGCCTCCCCTCGATGCAGGCATCGGCAATCTTCGCATTAAACAGCCGGATGGCCTTGATGGCATCATCGTTGCCCGGAATGGTGTAATCAACCTCATCGGGATCGCAGTTGGTGTCGAGAAGACCGACCGAGGGGATGTTGAGCTTCTTGGCCTCGGCTGCGGCAATGCGCTCCTTGCGCGGGTCGATGATAAAGATCAGCCCCGGCAGCTTCTGCATCTCCTTGATCCCGCCGAGGTTGTGTTCCAGCTTCTCGATTTCCCGGTCGACCTCAAGCGCCTCTTTCTTAGAAAGCTGCTCGATGCTCCCGTCGGTTTTCATGGTTTCAAGCGATTTCAGCTTTTCAATATTATTTCTTATGGTTCGGAAATTGGTCAGGGTGCCGCCCAGCCAGCGGTTGCTGACATAAAACATGCCGCACCGCTTTGATTCCTCGATTACCGAGTCCTGGGCCTGCTTCTTGGTGCCGACAAAAAGGACCCGTTCACCTTTGGAGACAATATCCACGATCATATGGTAGATTCGCTCAAAGAGGACAACCGTCTTCTGTAAATCGATAATGTAAATGCCATTTCGCGCGCCAAATATGTACGGCTTCATTTTTGGGTTCCAGCGTTTGGTCTGATGCCCGAAATGGACACCTGCTTCAAGCAGCTGTTTCATACTCAGTATTGCCAAGTGCACCTCGCTTTTTTATGGTTTTTAATGTTCACCGCTGCTGCAAGTATGTTATTGCTAAACAAATGGTTTTTCTTGTTAGCATACCGGAAACCATTTTGCAAGAGAAAAATATACCTTCATTCTCGACCGGCCCGCTCACGTGGGATATGATGAATTTATTTTTATATAATCGATACTTAAATCCGTTGTCGCCACTTCAGCCGAAGCGGGGCCGTTATGCAGATCGATGGTGACGCAGAATTCATCGTCCCCCAAGATGGCTTCTGCCTGTGGGCCATGCCCGGTGGCGCGGCTGTTTTGCACCACCATTATCGAATTAATAAGAATATCAATGGAATCGGCATTGAGGTCCTGTTCGGTTTTACCGATTGCGGCCATAATCCGCCCCCAGTTCAGATCTTCACCAAAAAAGGCGGTTTTCACCAGCGGTGAGTTGGCCACCAGATAGGCAATGTCTTTTGCCGCGTCGGCGGTGGCGGCGCCGATCACCCTGATGGTTACCAGCTTGGTCGCGCCCTCGGCATCTTTCAGGATGAGCCGTGACAGATCCCTGAGCAACGCGCTTACCGACTCCCTGAACCCGGCCGCCCCGTCAGCATCAGCGGTGAGCGGCGGATTGCCGGCCGCGCCGTTGGCCAGTATGATTGCCGTATCATTGGTGCTGGTATCGCCGTCGATGGTGATGGCATTGAAGGAATCGGCGACCGCCGCGCGAAAGACACTGGCGAGCAATGCCGGATCCACTGCCGCGTCGGTGAGGATGAAGGAGAGCATTGTCGCCATGCGCGGCATAATCATACCGGCGCCTTTTGCAATGCCGCAGAGCCTGATGTCCGCACCGGCCAGGCGCACGGTTCCGGTGATGATCTTGGGAACGGTGTCGGTGGTCATGATGGCATGGGCAAAATCATCAAGGCCATCTGGGGAGAGTGCGCTGACCAGGCGGGGGATGGCGCCGGTCACCTTATCCAGGGGAAGCGGTACGCCGATAATGCCGGTTGATGACATCAGCACCTGCCGCTCGTCCAGGCGAAGGGCGGCGGCGAGCTCGCCGCATGCGGATCGGACATGAACCATCCCTTCAGCGCCGGTGCAGGCATTGGCGTTGCCGCTGTTTACCAGCAGGGCCCGGACCATGCCGCCGGACTGCCTGAGGGTATCGATTCCCACCATGACCGGGGCCGCCTTGATTTTATTGGTGGTAAAAACGGCGGCGGCGACGGCCGGCGCGGCGGACACGATCAGGCCCAGATCGAGGGCCGCGGTTGATTTTATTCCTGCGCTGATGCCGCTGGCAGAAAAACCGGGAACGGTGTGGGTCATGAAGCACCTCGGTTGAATGACCGTATCATGGCATGCGGCCTTCAGCTGCCGCAGCACTTTTTATACTTTTTACCGCTGCCGCAGGGACAGGGATCGTTCCTGCCGACTTTCTTTCCCTCGCGCTTGACCGTTTTCGCCTCGGGGGGCTGGTCGCCGCCGCGGCTCAGCACAAGGTGCTGTGGGGCGGCCGGTTCCGGCTTGAAGCGCGGCGGCTCTTTTGCAAGCTGGAGCATGAAGAGCTTTTCCACTGTCTCGGCGGCAATGCGGTCACGCAGGTCCAGAAAGAGGTCATATCCCTCCTTCTGGTACTCGCGCAGGGGGTCCCGCTGGCCGTACCCGCGCAGTCCGATGCCCTCCTTCAGGTGGTCCATCATCAGCAGGTGCTCCTTCCAGAGGGTGTCGATCACCTGCAGATGCACCATCTTTTCCACGGTGCGCAGCGGCGCCTCGCCGATATCGACCTCCTTGCGCCGATAGATCTCGCGCGCCTGCTGCACCACAAGATCGGTAAGGCTCTCTTTTCTTAAATCCTTGGTCCTCTCCGGCGGGGGCAGGTGCAGCGCAAAGGAAAACTGCTTGAACACCGCGTCCTTCAGCCCCTTGAAGTCCCAGTCCTCGGGGTGAATCTTCTCGTCGGCGTACTGCCCGGCAATGAGCTCGGCCAGTTCTTCGATGGAGGCATCAATGTCTTCCTTGAGATTGTCCTGGCTGAGCACCTTGCTGCGCTGCTGATAGATGACCTCCCGCTGCTTGTTCATCACGTCATCGTATTCCAGCAGGTGCTTGCGTATGTCAAAGTTGTGCGCTTCCACCCGCGCCTGCGCCCGTTCGATGGCCGAGGTGATGAGGCGGTGTTCGATCCGCTCCCCCTCCTCCATTTCCATGCGCTCCATGATCGAGGCAATTCTCTCCGACCCGAATATCCTGAGCAGGTCGTCTTCCAGGGAGAGAAAAAAACGCGACGAGCCGGGATCGCCCTGGCGGGCGCAGCGCCCCCGCAACTGGCGGTCGATTCGCCGCGATTCATGGCGCTCGGTGCCGATGATGTGCAGTCCACAGGGCATGTCGTCCTTGCAGCCGGTCATCTTATTCCCCCGCTTCTCCGGATCCGGGCAGACCGAACAGCCCTGCCCTTTCTCGACCTCGCAGGTCAGGCAGCATTGCCTCTTGCAGCGGATCACCCCGGGCCCGAGCTTGATGTCGGTGCCCCGTCCGGCCATGTTGGTGGCAATGGTGACCGCCCCGGCAAGTCCGGCATTGGCGACGATTTCGGCCTCCTCCTTGTGACGCTTTGCATTGAGGACGGCATGCTTGATGGTCCGGGGCAGCATCCGGCTGAGCAGTTCGGACACTTCCACGGAAACCGTGCCCACCAGCACCGGCCTCCCCTTTTCATGCATGGTCCTGATTTCGTCGATAATCGCCCGGTATTTCTCCTTCTTGGTGCGGTAGATGACGTCGGGATAATTGACCCGGCGTACCGGCTCGTTGGTGGGGATGACCACCACGTCCAGCTTGTAGATTTTCATGAACTCCGGCGCTTCGGTCTCGGCGGTGCCGGTCATGCCGGCGAGTTTCTGGTAGAGGCGGAAGTAATTCTGAATGGTGATGGTGGCAAGGGTCTGGGTCTCGCCTTCAATGGTGACGTCCTCCTTGGCCTCCAGGGCCTGGTGCAGGCCGTCGCTGTAGCGGCGTCCCGGCAGCAGCCGGCCGGTAAACTCATCGACGATCAGCACCTGCCCGTCGCTCACCACGTAATCCACGTCCTTTTCAAACAGGGAATAGGCCTTGAGCAGCTGGGTAATGTTCTGGATCTTTTCACCCTTCTCGTAAAATTCCTTTTCAATCAGCCTGCGCTTGCTCAGCCGATCCTCTTCCGGAAGGTCCGGGTCCTCGTCGATGACGCTCAGGTCGGGCAGGATAAACAGGTTGGGATCGTTGGGAGCGAGCGCCTCCCGGCCCTTGTCGGTCAAGTCCACCACATGGGACTTCTCATCGATGCTGAAGTAGAGGTCCTCATCGAGTTCTCCCATGCGCTTGTCCCGCATGTAGTCCAGCTCCACCCGCTCCATCAGCTTTTTATATTTTCCCTCCTTGGCAATTTTGAGCAACCGCTTGTTCTTGGGCGATCCCCGCTTTGCCTGGAGCAGCTTGTACGCCCCTTCATAGTCCTTCTCCTCCTCCAGCAGGCGCTCGGCCTGGGAGAGGATGGTGTTGACCAAATTGGTCTGGGCCCGCACCAGCCGGTCCACCGGCGCCCGCAGTTCCTTGAACTGATGGGTGGAGTGCTCCACCGGGCCGGAAATGATCAGCGGCGTCCTGGCCTCATCGATGAGAATGCTGTCCACCTCGTCGACGATGGCGTAGTGGTGCGGCCGCTGCACCTGGTACTCCTGGCGGGTGGCCATGTTGTCCCGCAGATAATCAAAACCGAACTCGGTGTTGGTTCCATAGGTGATGTCCGCCAGGTAGGCCTGCTTGCGGGCCATGGGCTCGATGTCGTGATAAATGACGTCGACGGTCAGGCCGAGAAATTCAAAGATGGCGCCCATCCATTCGCGGTCCCGCTTCGCCAGGTAGTCATTGACGGTGATGATGTGCACCCCCTTGCCGGTCAGGGCATTGAGGTACGCCGGCAGGGTGGCCACCAGGGTCTTGCCCTCGCCGGTGGCCATTTCAGCGATCATGCCCCGGTGCAGCACCATGCCCCCGATGAGCTGGCAGTCAAAGTGGCGCATGTTCAGGGTTCGGCGCGACGCCTCCCGGACCGCGGCAAAGGCCTCCGGGAGCAGCTCGTCCAGGGTTTCGCCCCGTCCCAGCCGCTCCCGGAACTGGACGGTCTTCCCCCGCAGGTCATCATCAGGCAGGGCGCGCATGCCTGCTTCCTGCTCATTGATGGTGTGCACCATCGGTTGAAAGCCGCGCAGCACCCGTTCATTTTTACTGCCGATTATCTTCTTTACCAGCGAACCAATCACTATCGCAACTCCTGATTCATATGATAATTATGACGCGACCGATGCGCCCGCCGCTGCAACCAGGCGGCGCACCAGCGCCGGATCCTTGTGCCCCGGGGCATGCTCAACGCCGCTGCTCAGATCTATGCCGTCGGGGTGAACCTGGCGCAGGGCCTCCCCCACGTTGTCCGGGTTGATGCCGCCGGCGAGAAAGAGCGGCATGTTCACCCGCTGCCGTATCAGCGCCGCCGTCGGCCAGTCGCAGCGCACCCCGGTGCCGCCCCGCATCTCGCGCCCCCCCTGTTTGATCGACGTGTCCAGGATGACCCGGTCGATGCCGATGTCGGCGAGCCGGTTAATCAGCCGCACCATGTCCGCGGCGACCCCTTCGCCGGTCTCGGCCGCCGACAGGTGCACGGTCTTCCACAATGGAATGTTGACTTTCTCCCTGAGCGCTGCCATGTAGGGCTCAGGCTCTGCGCCGGCCAGTTGCACCCCGGCCGGCCGCACCGTCTGCAGCATCCGCAGCACATGGTCAATATCGCGGTCATAAGTGAGCGTCATGACCGGCACGGTCGCCGCAGCGACAATCGCCGCGGCCGTTTCGACCCCGACCGAACGCGGTGATTGCCGGACATTAACCAGGACGCCCAGGTAATCAATCCCGGCATCCGACAACATCCGCGCATCAGCCGCGCTGGTGATGCCGCAAATTTTAATCAAGCAGCTCATGAGCAACGCATCCGCCTTACCAGGCTCACCCCATCGGTTCATGCAGGGAGGAATAAGGTCAGCCGCGGCATGACCTACCGCTGATGGGCCGGCGCATCAGCCAGCTTCCCGATGCTTTCCATGATTCTGCCGCCGATGAGCCGGTAGACATCCTTAGTCCTGGCCTGGCCATACAGGTCCGCCAGGTCCACCGCGGTGCCAAACGTTACCCGGCACGCCGCCCTGCGGAGGCGCTTGGCGTGCCGCGGCAAAATCTCATAGGTGCCCTTAATGTACACCGGTATGACCATGGCCCGGGCATGGTGGGCGATCATCCCCACGCCCAGTTTTGCTTCACCCAGCGCGCCGTCATGGGTGCGCGTGCCTTCGGGAAAGACCAGCAGCATCTCCCGTCGCTCAAGCAGGGCAAACACCTCACGCAGGATGCTGCGGTCCATCTGATCCCGGTCAACCGGAAGAGCGCCGCAGATCCTGCGGAGCACGAATCCGACGAGCGGGTTGGAGAAGAGCTCCTTCTTGGCCAAATAATGAATGAACCGCGGGGCGGCGACGCCGATAAAAAGCGGATCCAGGTTGCTCGCATGGTTGGAGGCCAGTATAATCGGACCCACCGACGGAATGTTCCCGGCGCCCTCGGAGGTAAAGCGGAACAGCGGGACAGCCATGCAGTGGAGAAAAAATCGAATACAATAATAACAGGCACGCCAGATCATGGAGCAGGAATAAACGAATGATTACTTGTGCGCTTCAAAATAGCTCAGCAGTCCTGATACGAGCGGGCCGGCCAGCTGGTCGGGTTGCGATGCTACCACACCGTGTCTGAGTTTACACAGGGTGGTTTGGGAGGGCATTTCCTTCATGACCACTTCCATCTCCAGGAAAAGGTCTGCCGCCTTTTCACGAAAAACGTATTTTTTTTCGGTGAAGGTCCGGTCCAGCTTTAAAGCGACAATCGCGCCCTCGCATGCAATCTGAGCGTCATCAGCAAGGCTGAAGCCGTTTTCGGTAAACCAGGCGGACAATGCCTCATCCACACGCGCCGCTATGGCGCTGTCTTCCACCCCGCTAAGGTTGATCACCGGCTTTATGCTAAAGCTTCGATAATTGCCCAGGGCGAATCCCGGCTGCGACCATGCCCAGTTCAGCTCCTGCACCTCGACCATGCCGGTGTAATCCTCTATCAGCCGCGCCGGCGGCTCAAAGTAGAGCTTTCCCGGTGCGGCATCCTTGCCGAAACATCCGGCCATCAGAACGGATAAAAAAAACACTCCCGCCAGGAGCGGGGCTGCATCGAATTTCCTCATACGCCCTCTAAAGGTACGGTGATGGGTATAAATTGTTCTATTTTGAGCTATTTGTCAAGCAGATAAAAGCCGCATCCCGCGGCGCAGCGGGCAGCCGGCGCCTTCCCCCGCAATGGATGCGAGCAGCAGTTCACTCGGGCTGAAAACGCCAGCGCGATCCGTGCCGGGTGTCGTCTACGATGATGCCTGCATTCATCAAACTGGCGCGTATCAGGTCGGCTTCCTCCCATTGGTTGTGGCTGCGGCATCTGTTTCTGAGGGCAAGCAGGTCGTCGATCAGCGGCATAAGGAATGGGGGGAATTGGTTTGCCGATGCATGCAGCGTGTCCCCCAGCAGCACCATCATATCCCGCAACAGATCCCGCGCCTGTGAAATAAACTCCTGGCTTTCCCGTTCTGCCTGGGCCTTCCAGATGATCCCGTCCAGCTCCAGCAGGGCATTAATGGCCGCATCCGGCATTCGATGGTTGATGCCGTCATGGAAGGCTGCGTGCAGCTGATTGACCGTGCTCCAGAATGAATCCTCCGGAAGCGACGGGGCCGCCGCAGGCACTGCCGGTCCGGCTGCGGGCGGTGGCAGCGCCGCTTCAGGCACAGTTCCCTTCAGGAGACCGAGGGGATAGACCGGGCCCTTTTCGAAATATCGCTGGGTGCCGGCCATGCGCAGGCAGGCACGACCAAGACCGCGCACCGTGAATTGATCGCGCTGCAAATCAATCAGGCATGCCGTATGCTCATCCAGTCCGAGCACCGCGCTGCCAGTGGGAAGCTGGGACACCAGCTCATTGAAGCGGGGTTCTCCCATATAGCAGAAGCGGGTGTCGTGGTTGCCTCCCTCGGCATTGTTCCAGTGCGGCACCACCACCAGGTTGAAGCCGAAGGAACCGAGAATGTTGATCCCTTCGACCCAGTGCAGCGGCGCTCCCACCTTGTAAATTTCGTACACCGGCAGGGTAAACTGCCCCACCGTCAGGGCGGCGGCGCTGGCGGCCACCAGGCATCCGCCCCCGGCCACGCGCGAGGCGATGATGTCCGGCACCGGCGTGCCCTGCCACTGCCGGACCGCGTAAGTCGGGCTTCCCGGCCCGATGAGGAAATAATCCGATTCGCGCAGGGAACGGAACGCCGTCTCGGCGTCATAGGCTGATATGGCATCGGCGGACTTGAAGGAAACAACCGACAGCGGATAGTTGATGCGTGTCTTAAAATAATCAACCGCCTTCTCCGAGAGCTGATCGGCATTCAACTGGAAACCGGCCGGCGTGTCGATGAACACCGCCCGGGGGGCGCTGCCGCATCGGTTGAGCAGCTCCTTATGCACCTCCACCATGGTGGAGGTCATTTCCCCCGACCCCATCAAAGCGATCATTCCCTTCCCGGATCCCATGTGCAACCTTCACGGTTATGCTGACTGGACAAGATACGCGCTGCAACTATATGAAAACACGGGTGGCATGTCAAATTAAAAGCCAAAAACCCTTCCTTCCGCATGCACGCGGCGAATTTTTAATTTGATTATTACGCCTCAATAGCAGATAATGGCGCTGCGGCACCGTATCCAGTTGTCTCACTAAAGACACCGGCGGCACATTCATAGCAAACCATAAAGGAGGTAACCAAAATGCGTGTTCTCAGTCTCGTTCGTAATCACATGAAAAGCAGTGTGTTGATACTTTCACTGCTTTTTTGTCTGCAGGTACTGTCTGCTGCAGCGGTTTTTGGTGCACCGGACAGCATCCCGGCTGAAGTCAAGGTAGTCGATACGGTCGACGTGAATCGCTATATTGGCAAATGGTATGAAATTGCCTCTATTCCTGTCTGGTTTCAAAAATCATGTGACTCGGGATCCACTGCTGAGTACTCCCTGACTGAACAAGGCGAGATTACGGTGGTCAACCGGTGCTGCACCAAGGAGGGAACAGTAAAAGAGGCAATCGGCCGCGCCTGGATTGTTGACAAAAGTTGCCCGGCAAAATTAAAGGTCGGCTTTTTTTCCGTGTTCGGCTATTTCCCTTTTAAAGGGGATTACTGGATTATGGAACTCGACCCGGACTACCGTTACGTGGTAATCGGTCATCCTGAACGCACGTACGGCTGGATATTAAGCCGCACGCCCTCCCTCCCGCAGGAGACGTTGAACGGCATCGCCGCTCGGCTTACACCCAACGGATACAATTTTTCAGATTTCAAGATGACCAACCAGACTGAGGTACCCTGCTCCCGCTGATGAATTGATGGTCGAGCGACGGATTTCTACAAAGCACAACCTAGTGAACCATGTGCTGCAGTGCAGGGGCGTATTACGCTACGCCCCTGCACTGCTATTCGGCAGAACTGCTCGAATCCTCACTTTGCCTTTGGTTCAAACAACTTCAGATACAGGCCGTATCCCTCCTTTTCCAGATCCTCCTTGGGAATAAAGCGCAGCGACGCTGAGTTCATGCAGTAGCGCAGTCCGGTGGGGACGGGTCCATCGGTAAACACATGTCCCAGATGGGAATCGCCGTGCCTGCTCCTCACCTCGGTACGCTCCATGAAAAGGCTGCTGTCCCGGTGCTCAGTCACGTTGTCCGGTTCAAGTGGGCGGGTAAAGCTCGGCCAGCCGGTGCCCGAATCGAACTTGTCCCGGGAGCTGAAAAGCGGTTCCCCGGATACGACGTCAACATAAATTCCCTCACGCTGATTGTCCCAGAATTCGTTGTCAAACGCGGGCTCGGTTCCCTTGCGTTGCGTCACCTGGTATTGCAGCGGCGAGAGCTTCTCCCTGATTGCCGCGTCCGGCGGCCTGCCATACGTGCCTGCATCTCCCTTTGACTTCTTCTCTTTCATCTCTTTACCCCAGGTTTTTTCAATGTATGCATCCCGGCCGGAATTGGACCGGTACTGCTGGTAGTGAAGGGCTTCCTTGTGGTAATAGTCCTGATGGTACTCCTCCGCCCGGTAAAACGCCGAAGCCTTGAGAATGTCCGTCGCCAGCGGTTTCGTATAGCGACCGGAAGCGGCGAGGTCGGCTTTTGATTGTTCAGCCTGTTGTTTCTGCTCGTCGCTGTGGTAGAAAATCGCCGTCTTGTACTGCGCGCCGCGATCGACAAACTGCCCGCCGCCATCGGTGGGATCAATCTGCATCCAGAACACGTCGAGCAGTTCCGGGTAGGTTATGACGGACGGGTCGAAGCTGATCTGCACCGCCTCCAGATGTCCGGTAACCCCAGCCGACACCTCATCGTACGAGGGGTTTTCCTTGAATCCGCCGGTATAGCCGGACATGACGTCCATCACCCCGGGGAGTCCTTCAAATGCCGATTCAACGCACCAGAAGCAGCCGCCGGCAAAGGTCGCCTTCGCCGGCTCACCCTTCATCAGGGCACGCGGTTGAGCATTCGCGCAATCACCGGTTTTCTGTTTCCCGGCCTCCGCCGCCATGACGGCGTGATCGCAGAAGAGCAGCAGCGCACCAAGCACGAGCAGTCGTATCCGTATCGCCATCGCAACCTCCTATCCCTTCCATGGTTTTATGTAAGTAGTAGAATATCGGGGCGGGATTGTCAAGGCGACCGAAGATGTTTGCAGTGCGTCGGCAAGGTATGGTAGTCTTCAGCGGTAATGCCCGGAGGGAACGAATGAACATTCTTATTGCCGGGGGAAGCGGATTTATCGCCAGCATGCTCATTCCCCCCCTGCTGCAACGGGGACATGCGATCAGCGTGATCGTCTCCCCCAGAACAAAACAAACGGCGCTGCCCCGCCCGGTTACGGTGATTGCAGGGGATGCCTCGGATCATCATTTCTGGCCCGACCTGATTGCCGGGCACCAGGTGATCATCAACCTGGCCGGGAGCAGCATTTTTCGCCGCTGGAATCGGAGGGTTAAAGAAGCGATTTATGAGAGCAGGATCCGCACCACCGCAGCTATCGTTGAAGCCTTGAAAGTTTGTTCTCCTGCGGAGAGACATTTGTTCAGCGCCTCGGGGGTTGGCTATTACGGCTATCGGATGGATGAAAAGCTGAACGAGGCAAGCGAACCGGGCAGCAGTTTCCTTGCCCGGCTTGCCGTCGCCTGGGAAGCGGAGGCGTTACAGGCACGGCCATACAACGTGCGGGTGGTGCTCTGCCGTTTCGGCATTGTCCTGGGCAACAGCGGCGGCGCGCTCAAGACGATGCTCCCGTTGTTCAAATACCGGTGCGGCGGCAGGTGGGGAAGCGGCCGCCAATGGTTCTCCTGGATCCATGCCCATGATCTTGCCCGGGCGTTTCTCTTTCTCATGGATCACCATGAGATTGAGGGCGCAATCAACATGACCGCACCGAATCCGGTCACCAATGCGCAGCTGACCCGGCTGCTGAATGCAACCTGGCACAGGAAGCCGCTTATCCCTGCCATACCCGGTTTATTGATACAAGCTCTGCTGGGGGAATTTTCCGATGTGTTTCTCAAGGGGCAACGGGTGGTGCCGCAGAAGCTGCTCGACAATGGGTTTCCATTCCGGTTTCCCCATTTGGAGGAATGTCTGTCGGATCTGCTGGCTGAGACGATGACGCGCCATGAATAGCACGGCGTCAGGGGCGCTTCATTGGTTCGCGGCCGGATCCGCTCCGGACCGCAGAACATCGTGCATGCTCGTCTAGCGCTGGCGCTGGATAACGTAGCGTGCAATGGTTCTCAAATGGTCGGCCCGTTGATCAAACGCTTGCAGGGCCGCAAGCGCGTGCTGATGGTACTCCATCATTTTTTTCCTTGCCGCATCCAGTCCGATAATGCTCGGGTAGGTCGCCTTCCCTTTTTTCTCATCGCTGCCGGTGCTTTTGCCCAGCTTCTCTTGTGACCCTTCAACATCGAGGATGTCGTCGGCAATCTGAAATGCATGCCCGATTGACTCGCCATACCTCCTTAAATTATCTATCTCCTCCGGTGATCCGCCGCCGAGTATGCCTCCCATGAGCACCGACGCCGCAATCAGGCTGCCGGTCTTATGGCTGTGAATATATTCCAGCTGGGCCTGGTCAATCATCTTGCCCTCCGATTCCAGATCGACCACCTGGCCTCCGACGACTCCCCGTGAACCGGATGCCTCGGCCAAAATTTTAATCACCTCAACGATGCGTTCAGCCGTATGAACGCCCCTGCCGTAGCCGTTGGCGAGTATTGTAAACGCCTCGGTCTGAAGGGCATCACCGGCCAGAATGGCCATGGCCTCGCCGAACACCTTGTGGGTTGACGGCATCCCCCGCCTGAAATCATCATTGTCCATGGCCGGGAGGTCATCGTGGATAAGGGTAAAGGTATGGATCAATTCCAGCGCGCACGCTTCCTCCACGAGAGCATCAGGATCTCCCCCCACCGCCTCGGCTGCGGCAAATGCCAGCGCCGGCCTGATTCGCTTCCCCCCGGCAAAGAGGCAATATCGCATGGCCTCATGAAGGGATTGCGGATATGCCGCCTTGGCCGGCAGCAGCCGGTCGAGACAGGCATCGATCAGTTGTCCCTTCGCTTCAAGATACGCTTCTGGATTCATATACATCTCTTGCCATATCGTTTCATGGTGCGGCAGCTGTCAGCCGGCAGACGATGAACCGCTTCTCTTAAAATGCTCCCAGAACAGGATGGTCAAGGTGACCATGCTGAAACCGAACAGGAAATCCTCAAGCGGTATGCTTCCGACCCGTACATTAAGAAAGAACCGCGGGTTGTACACGACAATCAGGCTGGCGGTGAGATATCCGTTGACCAGGAATTTGAAGAAGAGAATGACCAGCATGAACAGGTAAAATTCTTTTTGCTCCAGCAGGCGGGAGGGGCTCCTCCTGCACAACAGCAGGGTCAGGATTACCGATATGACCGCCAGCAGGGTATACTCTTTCATCTGCGCTTGCCCCAGAAATAGTTCAGCACTTCCCAGGTAAATATGGAGCAGAAGGGAATGACCACGAAAAACAGAACCTCTTCAAGCGGGAGATTGATAATTCGCAGCTTCCACACCGACGCTGGATCAAAGAACCAATGCCCCCGATAGGTCGCATAGACATCCCACAGGCCGAAAATCCCCACAATCAGGACGATGCTCAGCAAAAGCGCCGGCGTATGCTTGTAGAATTTTAGCGGCGGATAAAAGCTGGCCGCCAGAGGTACGAAGCCGGATAGAATCAGAACGAGCATGTAGCGGGACATAATCAGATGAGGGTATCGCCTGCTATGGTCTTGAATGGATTAAATCAGCGACTATTTTTGAGCTTGCTATCACCGGCGGCAGCCCGCCGCCGGGCTGGGTGCTGGCCCCGACATAGAAAAGATTTTTCGCGGCGGCGTCAACGTTGGGGGGCCTGAAAAATGCGCTTTGCAGGAGCGTATGGCTCAGGCCAAAGGTCGCGCCGTACTGGACGTTGTAGCGGGTGATGAAGTCCCGGGGATAAAACCGGTGCTCAACCTCGGCCAATGCCGGCAGGTCAATGCCGGTATCCTTCAGCACCCGGGAAAAGACCGCGTTTCGTATCTTCGCCTCGGCGCCGTTGAAGGATTCCTGATCATGCTGCAGATTGGCCACCGGCACCAGAATATAGACCAGATCCTTGCCGGCGGGCGCCAGCGATGGATCGGTGACCGTCGGGATGTGAATGTAAAAGGAGAGATCGTCGCCTGCCGGTTCATGATCGAATATCTGCTGCAGGTTCCGGCGGACATCACCTGCCAGAAACAGGTTGTGATGTTCAAGCCCGGTAAGCTTCTGTCTCAGGCCGAGATAAATCAGATAGACCGAGCAGGAGTAGCTGTACTCGGGAAGCGGACGCCGGAGCAGGCTCGCCTGGGCGTACGCATAATCGGCGTTGACCACCGCGGCATCCGCGGCGGTGCTTCCCCCGGCAGTGCTGATTTGCAGCGAGCCTTTGCCGGGCCTGATGCCCTTAACCTCGGTTGCGTAGGTAAACCGCGCGCCGAATTCCCGCGCCAGCTTTTCAATGGCAAGCGGTATCTGGTACATTCCTCCCATGGGGTGGAAAATCTTCTGCACGTGATCCGCATAGGTTATAATGCTGTAAAATCCCGGCGAATCAAACGGCGAAACCCCGATAAACATCGCCTCAAAGGTAAAGGCATAGCACAGTTTGTCCGACCTGAAAAATTTCCTCACCTTCTCCCAGTACGACTGCTGCGGTTTGAGGCTCAGCAGCAGCCTCCAATAGCGGGGATTGGCAACGCTCTTTTTGGTAAAGCACTTATAGAGCAGCGGCTTGACATCACGATACACCGCCTCGGTATCCCTGATAAAGGCATCATAGGCTGCGGTGCTGCCCGGCTCTATCCGCTCCAACTCTGCACGCGTACGATCGGCATCCCTGAACACGGTAAAGGTTGAACCGTCGTCGTAAAAGATTTTGTAGTGCGTATCCAGCGCCTGCAGCGTGAGAAAATCGCCAAGCTTCTTACCGCATGAGTGAAACAGCTCTTCGAAAAAATCCGGCATGAGCACAAAGGAAGGGCCGGTATCAAATAGAAAGCCCCGGTCTTCAATGACATGAGCCCTTCCGCCGCATTCCGGGAGCTTTTCAAAAACCTCCACCTCATGACCGAGATAGGAAAGCCTCGCTGCCGTTGCCAGACCCCCTACCCCCGCCCCCACAATCGCAATCTTTTTAGTCATGCGCATACCCGGGAAGAAATTTTAATTTGACACCGCTTCGATCTTTTTTCTATACTATAAATCACTCTATTTCACCACTTTTTTTTCAAAAGGAAGGTATGATCAGCCACGCTCCGCTTTCCATCCTC
>CAZWCD010000006.1:0-5058 GCA_964632275.1 uncultured Thermodesulfobacteriota bacterium | reverse complement strand
GTGTTCGGCTTTCTCCCCTTGAGCCTGCAGCCGAGCTGCGGGTTACCTTTGCCGAGGCCGATCATCCCATGGCCGGGCGCATGCCTGCATCGTTTTATTCCCCGGGGCCATACCAGTCGCTCCTTCCTGCCGCCGATGACTGCATGGTGGTTATGTATACCGACTGGCACTATCAGCGCATGCCGGTGCTAACCGCCAGAACAATCGACCGGGGACTTGTAGCCTGCACCACCCTGCAGTGCTTCGACCATCCTTGCTTTCAGCAGATTGCTTATCGCCTGCTTCTCTTTCTCGCCAGGGGCATCCGGACGCAGTTCGCTGCGGCACGATCCATCGGCGTGGGCATTCTCGGCTATGCCCAGTCGGTCGGCCAGCTGCACGGCATCGGCATCAACACCACCGACAGTATGCGCCTCGCCGCCGCATGCGATCTCAGCCCGGAGCGCCGCGCCCGGGCGAAGACCGATTTTCCGGACATCAAGCTGTATGAATCAGCCGTCGACATGGCCGGTGACCCGGATGTGGATCTGGTGATTGTGGCGACCGCGCCGAACACCCACGCCGCCCTGGCAGTGCAGATGATGTCCCTGGGCCGGCACGTGATCTGCGAAAAGCCGCTCGCGCTCAGCCGCACCGAAACCGACGCCATGCTTGCATCCTCTCTCAAACATGGCGTTCATCTCAGCTGCCACCAAAACCGCCGCTTTGATGTTGATTATCGCGCGGTCAGGCAGGCAGTTGCCGAAGGCTTGATCGGCGACCTGTTTTACATGGAAACCTTCGTGGGCGGATTTGCCCACCCCTGCGGGTACTGGCATTCACACCAGCCGGTTTCCGGCGGCACCTCCTATGACTGGGGTGGCCACTATCTGGACTGGATCGTTTCATTGATTCCGGACCGCATCAAATCCGTGACCGGTACGTCACACAAGCGCGTCTGGCATGATGTGACCAATGCCGACCAGGAGCGCATACACCTGCTCTTTGCCGGCGGGCAGGAGGCTGAATTCATGCATTCGGATATTGCCGCGGTGCGCAAGCCCAAATGGTATCTCCTGGGCACGCAAGGGGCAATTGTCAGCGCCTGGCGGGATGTCTCCCAGTACGATATCGATCCGGTGCTCTATTTCCAGGAACAGCCGATACCGGCCACCGAAATGCCGCCCGAGCTGACCGCACACCGTTATCATCAATCAGGGAACATTGTCTGCCAGAGCCTGGCCATGCCCCGTCGCGAACATTTTCTCTTTTACCGCAACCTTGCCGATCACCTCCTGACCGGCGAGCCGCTGGTTGCGCCGCTCAGCGATTCCATGAAGGTGGTGGCCATGCTTGAGGCGGCACAACAGTCCATGCAGACAGGCCGTCCGGTAGAGGTTGTCAATGACTGAGCGGATTCGCTGGGGCATTCTGGGAACTGCCGCCATTGCGCGATCCTGCATACTCCCTGCTATTCATACATCAAGCAACAGCACAGCATATGCGCTGGCAACCCGTTACCCGCATGCCGCAGAAGAGCTGTGCGAGCAGCATAACATTCAATTCCTCTATGGCAGTTTTGACGAACTGCTTGCCGACCCCCGCCTGGAGGTAATCTACAACCCCCTCCCCAATCATCTCCATCACTCAGTTACCCTCAGAGCGCTGCAGGCGGGCAAGCACGTGCTCTGCGAAAAACCGCTGGCATGCTCCGCAGCGGAAGCTGCCGCCATGGTTGAGGCGGCTCACCGTGCGAAATTGCTGCTCATGGAATCCTGGTCCTACCGCTTTCATCCTCGTTCTCTTTTGATAAAAAAAATGATCGGAGACGGAGTCATCGGATCGCCATCCCTCCTGAGAATCGCTTTTTGTTTTCATCTGGACCAGCTCGGACTCAGCGGCGATGCCGCGTTCCGGCTGAATCCCGACAAGGGGGGCGGCGCGCTGCTGGACGTGGGGTGTTACGGAGTGAGCCTGGCCCGCTGGCTCCTGGGGCAGGATCCGATAGAGGTTCAGTCGCAGTCGGTATTTTACGGCAGCGGCGTTGACGTCCACACGGTGGGATCAATGCGTTTCCCGGACGGCATACTTGCGACGCTGGAGGCCAGCTTCGTAACCGCCCTACAGCAGACATTTTCGATTGTGGGAAGTGACGGTGTGATTGAATTGCCCCACGATGCCTTCATCCCATGGAAAAAGGAAGCGTGTTTCACCGTCCGCGGCAGAGAGGATGAAGCGGGTATTGAGCATTATTGCGCCGGGGCGGACGCCTATCAGCTCATGGTTGAACATTTTTCAAATGCGGTGAGGGGAACGCAGGCCCTTGCCTATGCGTCCGCCGACAGCGTTTCCAACATGCGGGTACTTGATGCCCTTGCCCGGGCGGCAAGAACCGGCACAACCGTTCATCTGAGCCCTTAATGTATCAATCGAGGTACTTTCCTATGGATGATAAGATAAAGATCGGCATCAGCTCCTGTCTTTTTGGCAACGCGGTGCGCTACGACGGAAGCAGCAGCCGTGATTCTTTCCTCATGAATACGCTGGATCAGTATGTCAGCTACGTTCCGGTCTGTCCCGAAGTTGAGTGCGGAATGAGCATACCGCGCGAGCCGGTCCGCCTGGTGGGTAACCCCGACACGCCCCGTTTGGTAACCACGCGCACCGGGATAGACCATACCGATCGCATGCTTTCCTGGGCGCATAAGCGTGTGGCCGAGCTGGAAGATGAAAATCTCTGCGGTTTTATATTCAAGAAAAATTCACCGAGCAGCGGCATGGAGCGGGTCAAGGTATACGTGGATGAGTCGGGAATGCCGGTAAAGAAGGGTGTGGGGATGTTTGCACGCGCGTTTATGGAGCATTTCCCCCTGCTCCCGGTTGAAGAGGACGGCCGCCTCTGCGACATCCATCTGCGTGATAATTTTGTGGAGCGCATCTTTGCCCTGAAACGCTGGCGGGACCTGCGCGATGGTGAAAGGAACCGTGGTTCGCTGGTGGCATTTCATACCGCCCACAAACTGCTCATCATGTCCCACAGCATCAGGCACTATCAACTCATGGGGAAAGTGGTGGCGCGCGCCAGGGAGCTCCCCCTGCGCGACCTGTATGCCCAATACGAATCGCTCCTGCTTGAAGCGCTTAAGCTCATGGCCACGCGCAAAAAGCATGTAAATGTCCTGCAGCATATGATGGGATATTTCAAAAAGGATCTGACCGCCGACGAGAAAAAGGAGCTTCTGGAAGTCATTGCAAGTTATGCCAGGGAATATGTGCCGCTTATCGTCCCCGTTACCCTCATCAATCATTACGTCCGCAAGTATGATCAGCCGTACCTTAAGGGGCAGGTTTATTTGAATCCCCATCCGTTGGAGCTGCAGATCAGAAATCATGTCTAACCGGGCCGGCACCTGATATGAACTCGACCAGGGTACGATTGCTGAAATCAGGCAGTGAAAAGCAGGGGCCGGTGATCTATTGGATGAGCCGCGACCAGCGCGTCCAGGACAACTGGGCATTGCTGTATGCGCAGCACATGGCGGTTCGGCAGGGCGCACCCCTGGCAGTGATTTTTTGCCTGGTCCCGGACTTTCTCGGCGCCTCCATCAGGCAGTACGGGTTTATGCTCAAGGGACTGCGCCAGGTCGCAGAGGATTTGCATGCCAAAAATATTGCCTTCCATCTTCTTCCAGGGGCGCCGGAAAGAGTTATTTCACAGTTTGTTAGGAAATTTCGGGTCAGCTCGTTAGTGACCGACTTTGATCCGCTGCGCCTCAAGCAGGGGTGGAAGATGAAGCTAGCCGAGACGATCGACATACCCTTGCATGAGGTGGATGACCATAATATCGTTCCCTGCTGGGTGGCCTCTTCCAAGCAGGAATACGGCGCGTATACGCTCCGGCCAAAGATCAAAAAGCTCCTTCCCTTCTATCTTGATGAAATTCCCAAACTGAAATCACATCCTGTTGACTGGCGCGGGCCGGCAAGCAACATTTCATGGGACCGGCTTGCCTCCAGCCTGCGCATAGACACCTCTGTTCCGGAAATCACCTGGCTGGAACCGGGCGAGCAGGCGGCACGCCAATTCCTTGCCCGTTTTGTCGCCGGCGGGCTGAAGCATTATGTAAACGATCGCAATGACCCTACTCTGCCCGGTCAATCCAATTTGTCACCTTACCTTCACTTCGGCCAGCTTTCCGCACAGCGCGCGGCGCTTGCCATAGCCGGCGCGTCGGTGCCTGCCGCCATCAAAGATGCAATGCTTGAAGAATTGATTGTCCGCCGGGAGCTTGCGGATAATTTCTGCCATTATAATCCTTCCTACGATACCTTTGATGCCTTTCCCGATTGGGCAAAAAAAGGCCTCAATGCGCATCGCCGGGACCGGCGGGAATTCATCTATTCACGTGATGTGCTGGAGCAAGGCGAGACACATGACCCGCTCTGGAATGCCGCCCAACATGAGATGGTCAGGCGGGGCAAGATGCACGGCTACCTGAGGATGTACTGGGGTAAGAAGCTCCTGGAGTGGACGCGCTCGCCGGAGGAGGCGCTGCAATTCGCCCTCTATCTCAATGACCGGTATGAATTGGATGGCAGGGACCCGAACGGCTACGCCGGCATTGCCTGGTCCATTGGCGGGGTTCACGACCGGGCATGGAGCGAGAGACCGGTTTTCGGCAAGATCCGCTACATGAGCTACAACGGATGCCGGTCCAAGTTCAATGTGGACAAATACGTTGCGGATACTATGAATTTATAATATTGCCTGCATCATACATGTCTTTGCTTTTAAAATTAGTCACCATATACAATTATTGTCTGACGCCGGAAGGTGCCATTCAATATTTCCATGGTCTTAAAGTCTGTATAATAGATTTTGGTTATGCCCTCCTTTTTCGCCAGCTCGTTAATCTTATCGGTGTCCCACTGAGCTGATGCACGGGTGGTTCTGCTGAAAGGAAGAAACAGGGGCACCTGAATCCGGTAATTACTCAGGCTAAATTGTTTTGTACCAACCGGGGTATTGTTAAAGCGCGTGGAGTCAGAATCTACTACATTTGTATAGAGTATTCCGCA
>CAZWCD010000005.1:29834-43125 GCA_964632275.1 uncultured Thermodesulfobacteriota bacterium | reverse complement strand
TATGAAGATCCTGGCCATATGCGGAGGCATGCGGGAAGAGAGCAATACCAACAAGCTGGTGAGAAAGGTTGCGGAAACAGCCGGCTTCGACTACGACGTTGTGGATTTGGGAAAACTTGAAGTAAAGCCGTGCACCGGATGCTCGGAATGCATGATGAATGAGGGGAAATGCCCCATTGCTGATGACATGCAGGCGCTGTACCAGAAAATGCTTGATGCGGATGCCTTAGTGCTTGGTTCTCCCACCTACTACATGAATGTTTCCGGTGTGGTCAAATGCCTGATTGACCGAAGCCTGGCGCTCTATTATCGCGGCATCGGTCCGCAGTATGATCCAGACATGCCCTTTATGGGACAGCGGCCGCTGGCGGGGAAACCGGCAGTCTTGGTTACCACGGTTGCGGGTGTCGGACATGAGAAAACAATGGAAGTCCTCGCCCTGTGCATGGGGGAATCCCACCGCATGAACATCGTTGACAAAATAGCGGTTGCCATCGGCATGAACGATGTTGCCGACATGCCGGAGGTGATGAAGCTGGCAGAGGCGGCGGGTAAAAAGCTGGTGAGTGCGCTCAAGAAACAATAAAAAGGGGATTGCTTCGTTCGTTCCGCAGAGGCGGTACTCCTGGCAATGGCAGATTTACTAAAACCGGTAGGAGCGGCTTAAGCCGCGAAAAGACCTATTGCAGGCAAAGGATTAAACTATGTTTCAGCCATATTTTGAGGACAAGGAAAAGGGCGGTCTTTTTCATGCGGTGTCAGAGGACTGGTCACGCGTCGTCGATGCTCAAAAGATGTCCGTGGATCAATTTTCCGCTGCCAGGATTTCTGTCATCGGTGCAATGATAAGCCACGAGCATGATGCCATCATTGATGCCGGCAAAGCGGTGGATGAGGTCATTAATCGTTTTGAGGATACGCGCAACGGGGGCTATTTTTTTGCGGCGGACAAAAACTGGAACATAACCCGCCGGGAAAAGAACCTGGACAAAACGTCTGAAATATTCGGCGTATTGATGCACCTCTATGAAGTTAGTTATAAGGACGCGTATCTCCTGAAAGCGCTCAATTTTCTGGATGTGGCCCTTGACCATGCGTGGGACAAGCAGCATGGCGGCTTTTTCTCTCTCTACACTGAAACCTGGGATGCGGCAACTGATCTTAAGGATTTGGCAACACAGTGCAGCATGCTTCAGCACCTGAACGGTTCCTGGAAAGATGGGATGGATTCCCCGTTTGGCGCAAAGTCCGCGTACCATAAACAGCGGGCCAAAGAACTGGGAGATCTTATTCTTGATAAGGCGGCAGATAAGCTGCATGGCGGCTTTTATACCTCATTCACCCGGGACTGGAAGCCTGCTTCGAAGGACAAGGACATAGCTGAAATGGCTTCCCTGGCACTTACCCTCTATTTTCATTATCACAACCTTGGCCCTTCAATCTGGGGTCCGCGACGGGGCAGCCATGCCTTCACCGGGAGGCCATATGCTGCTGTCTATTCATACCGGGGCCCGGCGCCAAGCGTTGAACCGGTGAGCGAGTATGCGTACCAGTTCGGGAAAAAGGTCGTTGAAATAGGAGATATCCTGGTCAATCATGCCTGGGACAAAGATGAGGGAGGCTTTTATGACAGCGTAAGCGAAAATCTTAACCCTCACGATAGTACCAAGCACATCGATACCCAGATCAATTGCCTCCTGGCTCTCAATGTGGCCTATCGCCTGACCGGGGCATCACGCTTCCAGCAAAGATGCGCTGAGGCGATCAAAACCATTGAAGACAAGTGTTTCGATCCGGAAAATGCCGGTGTGTATGCATCGTTTGCGAAAGACTGGACACCGACATCCCGGGATAAAGTGTGCGGTCCCAATCTGATCGTCGGCGGGATCATGAGCATGATCGGCCCGGTGGCGCAGGGCATTGATGTTACGCGGGACATGCATGCCCTTTGGGTTGAGCCTTTCTCCCAAAAAGTCAAGTCAGGTGAATCAGCGCAGTTTACGGTTACAGTTCAGAACCAGGGTTTTGAAAGAGAAAAAATTCGCGTCGGCGGACTCTGTGCACCCAGCCGCTGGCTGAATCCCGGAGATAGTATCTTTGAACTGGAGCCCCATGAGACTAAAAGCTTTGCCCTGACCGTTACACCGCCCAAGGATATGCCGCCGGGTGACTATCCGTTTGAGATCACCTGCATGGGCGCCGGTGAAGTGGCGGATTATGTATCAAGGAGTGGTAAGATTTCCATCCGCTAAGACAAAAGTATTCCATCAGGAAAGGTTCTTGTGATAGTTGAAGGTTTAACGCAAAAATAAAGTCTGACTTGTAGGGGCGACCGGCCGGTCGCCCCTACATTTATATAAGACATGGATCCGCCGCTTTCGCGGGGATGACAAGCGGATTGAGGAAACACATCCCATCATTTTCCCATCTTACAACAATCTCCTTACCCAGTGCTGTGAAACTGATTTCTTAAAGTAGCTAACCAAGCCAATCCAGATACCTACGGCCACAGCAAATTTGAAAATTACATTAAAAAATCGATGAACTCTGGAAAGGATTAGGTCCTTTGCCGGATTATAAGCAAGACTTTGATCTATGTTCACGCCTTTTTGCACTAGCATTGGATATTGATTGTATAAGTTGGCATGGAGTGCAATGAGTAGCGAAATTACATGGAAGGCAAAAAGTAAACCAATCCCGAATAAAACTATTTGAGTTCTCCTAATCAGTGAAAAACCGGAAGTCGCAAGAAGCAAGGGGAGGGTGATCAGAAAAGTAAGCGTAATTGCCGAAATGGAATCGTAGACAAAGGTGGCATTCAGCAATCGATAATAATAGGAATTGCCTATTATCTGAGGATTGGAAAAAGCCGGCTGGCCGAGCAAAGGGCTTGCTTTAATGGTAACAAACCAAAGAAATGATTCATAGTATGTGTGTATCAGAAGCCAAAAGATTGTGCAGGCAACATAACAGAGAAAAAACCGCACCAGGAACTGCAGAATGGTACTATGTGCTTCTCTTGACCCATTTTCCGATCCAGATGAGCCAGAAAAAAGAGACGAGAATAATAAAAATGGTTTGCGAGACATAGACGTGCGACTCTTCGAAATGCTGAGGAGCATAAACACCAATGAGAAAGAGGGATACCACACGAACGAGATTCAGACAATAGATAAAGATGATACCAAGCATTCCTGCATATGCCTTCTCGGTTGCTCTTGCGGGAATGGCAAGAACTGCGCAAAGGAATAACCCCATTTCAAATACTGCATTACAATTACCCAAAATCTCCACACTGAAGCCCTCACCCGTAATGGTAATTCCCCCTGCAACGACATTCATACCCAAAGATTTGAGAACCCAGGCTGCCTGGGAAGCAATAAGAGCGGTGAATGGATGTATAAAGTGCTTTTCTACTGATTTTAGAAACATCAAAAGTGAGAAGATTGTAAGGAGAGCGGCAAAAATGAGGCAGAATCTGGTGACAGGGTGTTTGAATGAAAGGAAAGGTTTAATTTTCTCTGCTAACGGTATTGCGTCTTGATGCTTATGTGTTTCCATCCGGCGTTCAGCCCTGCTTTTCTTCCGCATAGGGGTGCTTTACGTTATTCATTGCTGGTCATTCCCTGACTTGATCGGGGAATCCATCTTACTGAAAATCCATTCACGCCATTTTTCTTCTCATAATGCAGAGAACACCGGTTCCCAAAAGTATCGTCATGAAGATAATCATGCCCCACTCGCTTAAGGTGGGAATCTGATTGCTCTTATAGTCACAGGCATTGCCCACGCCATCTCCATCGCTGTCGGCCTGGTCAGGATTTGAAACGGATGGGCAGTTATCATCACAATCTGATACACCATCATTATCGGGATCGGCCGAGAAACAAAACGATCCAGTATATGATGTAATATCTAATTCATTACCATCCCGATCTAAAACTCTTGCATTTTCCAGATGGAAAGACTGCGATTCTCCTAAAGAAGCACTTGGCGAAATATTATAGGTAATAGTACCAAGTCTGACAGGCCTTATATCGGGGACTAAAATAATACCATCAGGGGATCGACCAGATATCATTAGTTGACAGCATCCATTTGCAAGTTCCATTAAAGAGAATTCAAAATAAGCTAGATCCTGGCAATCAGGTGTGAAATCGGCACATGTTAAATAATTACCTTCATCACATAGATTCAGTTCAATTTCCTTTACAGAATGCTCCGGAGTAAGAAGGCTAAGATCAATAGTGCTTTGTGTACCGGGAAGGCCTGCACTACTTCCTGTAAAGATAGTAATAGCTGTCGATGGTTCCGGTACACATTGGTCAGTAAACTCCTCACAAAAATTGTTTATTGGAGATTGGCATGCGTTAGTTCCATCCTCACAGATGCCGGTTGTTGTATTGCACGTCTCATGCCCATTACACCAGGCGTTGTCAAGACAGTTTCCATCAGTGGAGCACCTCTGGAAGCAAATATTTCCTGATACCGGTATTGCGTCCACATCATCATTGAATTCATTTGACACCTGAACGTTTACCAAATTGAGATTTCTGCAACTTTGTAAAGGTGCGTTATCTAAAATGGTGTGGTTGACTGCTAACGTAGGATTAGTTCCGGGTTGGATGAGATCGCGAGTATATAAAGAATTAAGGTTGTACAATACAACCCTGCAGCAACCGTTCAATTGCTCATTAGCTGCGCATCTAAAACATAGATTAGCATCTGTTTCTGATAAAGCACAGCCCGTACATGCGAAGTAATTATCTACATCACAAATCTCTATCGTTAATGCACGGATTATATCATCCGGATTATCAAGGCTCACATCAACGCGGCTTTCATTAGAACCCGGGTATCCCACGCTGTTTTCAACAGTAAGAGTAACCGCTGCATTGGTTAATGAGCAGAATGAGAGCAAAATAAAAAAGGAAAGAAAAACTGGTACAATTCTTGTAACCATTTTCATCTCCTTATGCAAAGTGAATCGTCTGCTGATAATTGTAATTCACTGTTTTTTGTTGTATGTTTATATCATGATACATTGTGCTAAGTCAATGTTTTTTTATTGCTTTTGACATTGACAACAATAGGCAATATAATAAGATTTAAACAATTTCTGTTTTAAAAATAATAGCGGTAGGAGCGGCTTTATGCCGCGAATATGCCTCTGAATGCCCTCCTGCCAGATTTCAAATCATTGAAACGATTTATGAACATAGAGTTATATGAATAAGGGTCAGTCATGAATACTACACGCGTTAAAAACATTCTGCAGATGGAAGGGCAGGGGCAGGAGCTTACCATTGAGGGGTGGGTACGCACCAAGCGGGCATCAAAAGGTCTTGCGTTCCTGGAACTCAATGATGGATCAACGATAAGGAATCTACAAATTATAGTTGAAGAAAGTTTCCCTGACTATGAAGCGATCATGCGGGATATTGCCACCGGATGCAGCGTTTCCGTGAAGGGCAATCTTGTTGCATCGCCGGCGGAAGGGCAGAAGGTTGAATTGAAGGCTTCGTCAATTACCATTGTTGGCGCTGCCCCGCCTGATTTTGTGCTTCAGAAAAAGAGGCATTCATTTGAGTTCCTGCGGGATATTGCCCACCTGCGGCCTCGCACCAACTCATTTGGCGCGGTCGCACGCGTAAGGAGTGCATTGAGTTACGCAATCCACACCTTCTTCCAGGAACGAAGCTTTATCTATATTCATACGCCGATCATAACCGGCAGCGATTGCGAAGGGGCAGGGGAGATGTTTCAGGTTACAACCCTTCCCTTGGAGAATCCGCCCCTCGTTGAAGGCAAAGTGGATTACAGCAACGATTTTTTCGGAAAGAAAGCATCTCTTACTGTAAGCGGCCAGCTTGAGGGTGAAACCTATGCCTGCGCCCTGAAAAATATTTACACGTTTGGTCCCACCTTCAGGGCGGAGAACTCAAATACCTCGCGCCACCTGGCAGAGTTCTGGATGATAGAGCCGGAGATGGCCTTCTGCGACCTTTCATTGAATATGGAGGTGGCCGAGGAATTTATCAAATACTTGTTGAGCTATCTTCTGAAAAATTGTCCTGACGACATGGACTTCTTTGATCAAAGGATCAGCAAGGGAGTTATTGATAATCTTTCAGCAATTGTAAAGAGCTCTTTCAGAAGGGTAACCTACGATGAAGCAATTGAACAGCTATCGGGCGCCAAGGTTGCCTTTGAATTTCCCGTGGCCTGGGGCGCTGACCTGCAAAGCGAACACGAAAAATTTCTGACGGAAAAGATATATGGGCAGCCGGTGATTCTGATCAATCATCCACGGGACATAAAGGCCTTTTACATGAAGCTGAATCAGGACGACAAGACGGTGCGGTCAATGGATGTGCTGGTACCGCGACTGGGCGAGATCATCGGGGGAAGTCAGCGGGAGGACGATTATGATACCTTACGGTCCAAGATTGAGCAGTGTGGACTTAATCCCAGGGAGTACTGGTGGTATCTTGAACTTCGGCGTTATGGCAGCGTTCCCCATGCCGGCTTTGGCCTTGGTTTTGAACGGCTGGTGCAATTTGTCACCGGCATGCAGAATATCAGGGATGTGATACCATTTCCCCGCGCGGTTAAAACCCTGGAATTTTAGCAGCCATCCACCATTCTACGAACGACCAGCCGGTTGCCCCGACAAATCCTAATGTCACGTCACAGGAATTATCTGTGACTCATTTACCGTCCCGTCTTTATTCCACCCCCGCACCTGGTAATAATCAGACAATAATTTTTCAATTGGCGGTAATGGATCGGACACGGTTCCTGATGTTCGGCTGATGGTGAGGATGCGACCGGGAAGCCTATCCTCTCCTGCCATCATTCCAATCCGTTGATTGATCAGCCTTTTCAGGTTGACAATCCGTGCACCGGCCTCCATGAGAGATTCAAACGGTACCTCCATGCCGGTTGCCAGTTTGAACCAGGAAAGCACATCTCGCGCGGTTATACCGGGGAAGCCCATGGCGGAATTGTACTGCGCATAGCCTGCATGTGAGAAGGCACAGAGCACCAGGGAATTTAAAACTGCTCCGTAATCCTGACCTCGTGCCACCATTTCAGCGGTTCCTTCCACGTTGAATCTAATATCCGCCATACCGGTCAAATCAAACCCCTCTACTTTTGGGTCTGCCGCTCCCGTATGAATGGCGCCCCGATTGTCGGTAGCATAGGCCAGCGCCAGGAAATTATGCGCCCGCGGATCATGGGCTGGTATCTCAAGACCTTTGACTTCAATGGCGTACTGCCCTGCCTGCGCACCGAGCTTGCGTGCCGCCAATCGCGTTCCCTCGGCAAGAACGGCACCTATTCCCTCGCGTGAACAAATCTTCTGCAGCAGGGTTAGCATCGCCGCGGCGCTGCCAAAGCTCAGGTCAAGACCGTCCGTATCCTTTCTGGTTAAAACACCAGCCTCGAAACATTCCATGGCAAATGAGACAACACCGCCAGCGGAAATTGAGTCGATGCCCTGACGATTACAAATAGAGTATGCCTGCTGGATGCAGTCCATATCGATAATACCGCACTGGGAACCGAGAGGAGCTACCGATTCCCAGACGTTTTGCCGCTCGCCATCCTGCACATGAGACTCAACGCATCCAGTCCTGCACCCGGCGCAGAGATACGGTTTTCCCTTCCGCACATGTTTTTCCAGCTCTCGGAGAAATGATTCCCTGAAGCCCGGGAGATCACCATCCCTCCAGTTGTTCACACCATACCGCCGGTCGGAAAGAAACATGGAAAAGACGCCATGGGCCTTTTTAAAGCGGTGGTCGTCACTGTTGACCAGCGCGGGCATCGCAGCCATGATTGATGTTGATAGACGCTCGCGATCGAACAGTGGAATCTCGTTGCTTCCCTTGACCGCAATCGCCTTGAGATTTTTAGAGCCCATGACCGCACCCAGGCCGCAGCGCCCGGCTGCCCGCGCTGCTTTGCCGTCATGCATCACCGAGGCAAAGCGGACGAGATTCTCACCGGCACAGCCGATCGCTGCTACGCTTGCATCGCATCCACACAATTTCCTGACAAGGGTCTCTGTTTCGTAGGTGTCTTTGCCCCGAAGCAGGGTAGCATCTTCAATTGAAACGCGACTGTCCGCTATCTTGATAAACACCAATGTATCTGACCGGCCGGTTATGACCAGGCCATCATAGCCCGCTCTTTTTAGTTCTCTGCCCCAGGTGCCGCCGGCGTACGATTCGCCCCAAATACCGGTAAGAGGAGATAAGGCGGCAACGCAATGCCTTCCGCTCCAGGGAATGATGGTGCCGGTAAGCGGGCCGGCCATAAAGATGAACGGATTTTCCGCGGCAAGGGGGTCAATTGCTGCGGGAAGCCTCTCTGAAATAAAGGCGGCTGCAAGACCGACTCCGCCTATATAATTTTCCGCCAGCTTTTCGGAGAGTGGCCGGATCACTATTTCTCGGGTTGTTAAATTTATCTGAAGATACCTGCCGGTGTACCCCTGGTATTTCATGGATAGCTCCATTTGTTTCACTGCTAGCTGCTATTTAATCAAATAGGGCGTAACAATGTCAATCCCAATCAGCATCCCTTGAGCCGCAGGCGCGCAATTAAAAATGCTTGACCTCGCATGCCATTTACATTAAAGCTGCAATGGTCATACGAAAGAAATCTCATCGATAGATATCGCAGGTGCTATTATGCAAAAGGTTCTTATCATCGGTTCGACCGGCTATCTGGGAAGCTATCTGGTGCAGGAATGTAAACGGCGGGGGTATTGGGTGCGCGCCCTGGCCCGAAACCCGCAAAAGCTCCATGCGATCAGGGACTGCATCGATGACCTTTTTGTCGGGGAAGTGACAAAACCTGAATCGCTTACGGGTGTATGTGATGGCATCGATATCGTTATCTCTGCCCTGGGGGTGGCCAGTTCCCGCACTGATGAAACGATTCCCATGGAAGACGTCGACTATGGGGGAAACAAAAATGTTCTTGATTGTTCAGTAACCGCAGGCGTTAAAAAGTTCATCTTCGTCTCGTTTATCATAACGCCGGAGCTTCAACATCTTGACATTACCCGCATCAAGAGAAAATTTGAAAAGGCCTTGATTGACTCAGGACTTGCCTATTGCATTATCCGGCCTACCGGCTTTTTTGCGGACATGAAGGAAATATTTGAGCTTGCCAGGAAGGGCAGGGTGTATCTCATCGGCCACGGGAATTACCGGGGAAACCCCATTCACGGAGCTGACCTGGCGCAGTATTGCGTTGAAGCGATAAACAAAAACGACAAGGATCTTTCAGTGGGCGGCCCAGATATATATACGTATCGTCAATCATCAGCGCTGGCCTTTTCTGTTCTCGGAAAGCCGCCACGCATTACCACAATCCCCGGCTGGCCCTTTACCCTGCTCCTAAAGCTATTGAAGCCTTTTGTAAGCAGGAGAAAATTCACCGCACTACAATTTTTATTTGCGGCCATGCAGACGGATACCGTAGCGCCGAAATACGGAACACATACACTCGAGAACTTTTTCAAGGAGCTGAATGTAACCCGTACATAATATTGTAGATAGATAAAAAACTTTTCAATATTCCTTTTCTTGTCATTTGCCGACTTGATTGGTGAATACATATCACACTGCATGATATGAAAATAGTGTCATTTCGAACGAATGTGAGAAATCTTATATGATACAGTATAGAAGATTTCTCAGCCGCTGCCGCGACTCCTTCGAAATGACAAGAATTAAAGGGATTCTTGTCATTCCTTAGACAAACATCTTCTCAAACGACGAATACGGAGCCGTATATGGAAATGAGAACGCTGCATTATGAAATATGTGAACTGGTGCATGGCCGGGTTCAAGAGATCAACCATAATCGCACGATCGAGCGCAAAACATGGAGGGTACCCTTTGGCAGCTGGGATGTTTCCGTCATGCGCGGGAAGATAATTGAAAAGGCATCGACCACCAGGATTGCCCTTGCCACCAAGCATCCGGTAACAGGCATCGATACACAATTTAAAGTCTTTCAGGTCATGGTGTATCCCGCAAATCCCAAAATTCCCATTTTGCTTATCAATATTGAAAACCGGGTCGGACGGGAAGATATCTTTGCCGGGTTTCTGGATGTGGCGACGGTTGCGGCACTCAAATCGGATTTACGTATGCTGCAGAACAGAATTCGGGCACTTGCTGAGGATGACAACAAGGACTATGAGGGGCTTCGATCAAAGCTCGAGAACATGTACAGCCGGGAGGGTTCGGACAAACCGGTGAATGCAGCCATCGGCATACGCCTTGATCTAAAGGAAAAGGACTATGACCTGGTCAGGGACTGTGCGCTGTGCTGGATAGCGTCTTACTTCGAGATAGTGGAGAAGAGGCGCAATGAGAAATATACGCAACGGCAGGCAGCTGTCATGAACCAGGCGCGCGCGCGCATTATGGAATTTTATCTTCTCAAGGACATTTCATTCGAGGTGGCGCTGCAACTTGGCGTGCCGCTGGAAGCTCTCTCGCTGGGAAACTTCGCGCCCTGCATACGGTATTAATTATCAAATGAAACATGCCTGTCCATGCTACGTGTGCAAAATAATAATAGTGGAGGGCCATGCCCTGTCATGGCCGCGTAAAATGAATATTCGGACGCGACAGAGCGCGTCCCTCCACAAGATTAATTTCGAATAAATCTTAGAAACCTATCCACCTGGTGATGGATTCAACCGGTTCCCGGCTTCGTTCAAATGTATTGAGACGGCACTCCGTTCGAGGATATCCCAGGGCAACCCCCGCAAGCAGCTCCTTGTCCTCTCCAATTGCCAGATGCTGTTTGATGTCTTCCTGACAGATGACCGTGACCGTAAGCCAGCAGGTGCCAAGCCCCCGCTCATGAGCCGCCAGAAGAAAATTTTCGATGGCCGCGGCGGTGCTCAGCCGATACTGCTCATCATCAGACTTGTAGGTTACAAAGTAAACGGCAACCGGCGCATCGAAAAATCGCAGGCTCATTTCAAACACCTCACCGGGGTCGAGCCCGTCTTCCGATGCAACCCGCATCAGGGTTTCCATGATCTCCTGCTGGCGACTTCTCAATGGCTCGGGAGGATTGCCGAAGGCATCTCCCGCATTCATCCGCAGGGCAAAATTATCACTTATAATGCGGTTCACGTCACTGAGTGCCTCACCGGTCAAGACGACAAATTCCCAGGGCTGACGGTTGGTGGCGCTCGGAGCCCAGGTGGCCGCTGCAAGGCACTCTTCTATCAATTTCCGGGGCGGTACTTTTTGTTCAAAGGCCCTGATGCTTCTGCGTGACTTGATTACCTCATGCAGATCCATATAGTGGTCCCCATGTTGATTAGCTGAAAGAATTATGGATTCTGCGGTCAAGCCGCAGAATGACATTGCATTATTATCTTTGTAGATTGTGCTGGTGTAATTGACAAGTGCTTGTTACGTGGACCATGAATGTTCAATCACAGCAGCTTCATCACCTCATCAGCGCTCATTACCTCGCCAAAACCCATCCTGATAACCTTTAACGTTGCCTCATGTCCGGCTGGATCAAAGGTGGCGCAGCCATCGCTGATCACGACAATGTCATATCCATAGGCCACCGCTTCACGGGCGGTGGTTTCAACGCAGTAATTGGTTGCCACACCGGTCAATAGCAAGGTGGTGATGCACCGGTTCCGCAGCAAACGGTCCAGGCCGGTCTGAAAAAACGCGCCGTATGCCTTCTTCATCAGCATGAGATCGCCCTTTTCAGGCGTCAATTCATCAATAATCCGGGCGCCCCAGCTTCCAACAACCAAAGCGCCATGCTCTTTCGCCTTCGCTCCCAATTTGCGAAGCGGTAGCGCAACATCTGAATAGTCAGGCTGCCAGGCTGTGTATATATTGATGACATCTCTTCCGCTGGCCCGGAATGTCTGTGCAAGCTGCTTGATGCAGGGTATCGGAGTTGTCAACAGTTCAAGCGAATGGTTATCAAGGCCGATGCCCCGCGATGATTTTCGCACAAAACCATCCGGATGAATGAAATCATTTTGCATGTCAATAATGAGCAGGGCGGCATGTTCCATATCCATCTATCGATTCCTCTTTCGAATCTATTGATAAAGCAATTGAAATCTGATATGAAAGCGGGTGACTGTAGCAATACTATAGTTGCATAAACATTACAAGGGGAGAGTGCCATGCCTGAAGCGTCGCGCGTATGGACGGAGACCATATTTAACATTGCCTATCTCATCATTGTATGGTGGCTGGTGATTGCCATGATTAACCGGCGAGAACTGGTGGATGCAAAGGAGCATCGGGTTGCCGGACTGATCATGTGGGCCTTTTTCTGGCTTGGCCTGGGAGATATCGGCCATGTCGGTTTCAGGGTGGTGGCCTATGCCATGGGCGGCCTCAACGCAGCAATGACATTGTTCGGACGTCACATAATGCTGGCGCCCATGGGATCGCTTGCTACCGCGATTACCTTCACCTTTTTTTACGTCATTCTCATCATGATCTGGCATGAACGATTTAAGAAACCATACGGCGTTCTCGGGATGAGCATCTTTGGACTTGCGGCAGTGCGAATGATCATCATGGCCTTTCCCGCCAATAACTGGAACAGCCTTCAGCAGCCCCATGATTGGGCAATCATTCGAAACGTGCCGCTGATGCTCATGCAGCTGGGATCGGCATACCTGCTCATGCGGGACGGGCTGCGGGAAGGTGACAAGACCTTTGTCTGGATGGCGATCATGGTCATTGTTTCATTTGCCTGTTATGCGCCGGTGATATTTTTGCAGCAGCGGGTGCCGCTCATCGGCATGCTGATGATTCCGAAAACCATTGCCTATCTGGTCATTGCCTTTTTGGGATATTTCCGGTATTACCGGGTTCGCCCGGTCCGGGAAGCCGCCGGCAGCATCGCCTGATCGTGTAGAACATTCCTGCGCTGCAATCATGATCAGCCTAACGTGACCAGCGATACTACCATGGAAAAAGGATTATCACGCAGACATCATGGACAAAGGTCTCCTACCAATATTATTGACGGTATTTCTTCTTGCCTTCGGCATGAGCTTTGTCTCCCCGCTCATACCCCTGCTGCTGCAGGATAAGGGAGCATCATCAGCCACCATCGGGCAGATAGCTACCACCTATTTTCTTGTCTTTACCATCACCACCTCCTTTTTGGGCCGGTGGATTGAAAAGGCCGGATCAAAAAAGATGATCATGGCCGGGCTTGCCATTTTCGGGCTGGCCATACTGGCAATGCC
>CAZWCD010000005.1:21926-29734 GCA_964632275.1 uncultured Thermodesulfobacteriota bacterium | reverse complement strand
CAGGAGACCATCGTTCCGGTGAAAAAGACCGAATGGGGGTTCGGGCGTCTTGTGTCATCACTCAAGCTTCCCCTCACCGCCGCTGCCTGCTATGCGGTGGTGGAAGTAGCCATCGGCTCGTTTTTGTCGCTCTATTTGGATGATCTTGGGATTCGCGGCGGGTCGATGGGAATGGTATTTACTTTTTTTGCGGTTGGAGGGGCAGTATCACCATTTCCTGCGGGGAAAATGGCGGACCTCTGGGGTAAAAGGCCGGTATTAAAGGCCTGCGGCTTGCTGCTGGCGGGGGTGACAATCGCGTTCAACATATTTCAAAACTACTGGGTGGTGTGCGCGCTGGCGTTCGGCGTGGGGGTAGTGGCGGGGGCGCTGTATCCGGTTGCCCTTGCCCTTATCGGCGATATTATTCCGCCTGAAAAAATAGGAACGGCCAATGCGTCATTCAGCTTCGCCTACGGGGCGGGGTGCATTATAGGTCCACTGGTGACCGGTTGGGTGATGGAACTGCTCTCCATTCAGTATCTCTTTTATCCTATGACCGCGGCATCACTGCTCTTTGTGCTGCTGACCCTGTTTGACACAAGCTCTGGCCGGGCATCCTAATAACCATTGCAGATGTAACATTGCCATTTCGAAGGAGCAACCGCGACTGAGAAATCCCGGAAGATTTCCCGCGTTCGTCCGAAATGACATTTTTTAAAAAATCAGTTCACCCAGCCGCTTTCCCCCTTCTTCTGTGTTCAGGTGGGGAATGTCGGAGAGGATTTTCGGCGTCGACATTCTGAAGTTTGCCAGAAACTGGTCGCGTATCTTCCTGCCTTCAGCAATGATGGCAGGCTCCTTCAGGATGGGATAGCTGTCACGCGTATTCAGAAAGTTCCGGTACAAGGTCACATACTCAAACCACCAGGGAAAGGTGTCCTTGCGCAAGCTGATATCAAAATTGCCGGACATCATTCCCCCCGAGGTTGATCCCTCGGGAAGGTTCGGGGTGATGACGCCGGGCGCGACGCCGGGCAGGCTTTTATAGGTGAGGCAGATGTCCTGAACCGGCTTGCAGAAGATCTCCCGGTAGCGTTGGTCCCTTGAAACGGGAAACAGGTCAATGTTCATGTGATCGTATTTATCGTAGTGCATTGACGCTTCGAGGGCAAGCACCGGCAGCGGCAGATCATCGCCGGCGATGATGGAGCCGGCAACCAGCTCGTCTTCATCCAGCGCCGTTTTGTCATCCTTATTCCAGACCAGTCCGTAATCGAGTATCATGAAGGCGGCTTTTTTAATCGGACAGCGGGCATCCTTTGACCGGTAGATCTCCATCCGCAGCCGCTCCCTCCCGCTCTCGGCAAACACCGACTCTTCCCGGTGCATCTCCTTAAAATACGTTTCAAAGATGGCGCGCAGTTTTTGCATGACGTCAGCACAATTCATGGATACCTCCGGTGTCTGGATTCCATAGATACCAACACGGTTTTTTTATCTACTATACTCACCGCAAAGAAACAAGAGAAACTTTACCCGAGTCGTGTTGTTATGGTATAAGAACAGGCGATGATGAAGTGTGTGAAGAGGTTTAGAGCGCTGCAAGTAGGTGACCATGGACGATGGGGTGTTTATGAAAAATAATGTCATTGCAGTATTCATGCTGATCTGCGGGCTTCTCTCAGGTGGTAACACCGGTGCGGCGGCGGAGCCGCAACCAGCGGCGGTATCAGATCAAACGGTTGTTACGCAGCCGCTGCTCCGCTTCAAAACGCCCAAGCAACTTGCATTGTGCGGTGAAGCGGTGCCGCTTGAACGCAGGGATGTGTGGGAGCGCCTGGACAAACAATTCCTGCTCTCGCTCAACCGAGAGGCGCAGGTCATTCTATGGATCAAGCGGAGCAGGGCATATTTTCCCCTGATTGAAAAGGAACTGCAGCAGCGAAGCTTGCCTGATGATCTCAAGTATCTGGCGGTTGCTGAAAGCGACCTCAATACATATGCCCTTTCGCCAAAAGGTGCGGCCGGCACCTGGCAGTTTATGAAGGATACCGGCACCCGGTTCGGGCTTGACCGCCAGGAATGGCGGGACCAGCGCTACTGCCTTGCAAAGGCAACCAACGCGGCTCTCGATTATCTCACGATATTGCATGAACAGTTTGGCAGCTGGATGCTGGCCATGGCCGCCTATAATTGCGGCGAAGAACGGGTGGCGCGCGAAATCGAGGAGCAAAACGCCGACGCCTATGTTGACCTGTCGCTGCCCCGGGAAACCGAGGAATATCTCTTCCGCATCATGGCCATAAAGATAATTCTATCCAATCCGGAAGCCTATGGTTTTGTGCTGGGTGATGATGAGTATTATGTACCATGTACCGCCGGGTCGGTCGAGATAAACCTGCCCGTATCGGTCCACATACGGGCGCTTGCCGAGGCAGCCGGAACCACCTTCAGAAAGATAAAGGAGTTGAATCCGGAGCTCAAGGGGTATTATCTGCCTCCGGGACCACATGCACTGTTGATACCGGCGGAAGGTGAGGAAGGATTTGCAAAGAGACTGGAGCAGTGCCTTGCTGCTGCCGCCGACGGCATGAGGACGATATATGTAGTGCGCCGGGGAGATACGCTTTCCGCCATAGCGGAAAAACTCGGGGTGCCGATTGAGAAGCTCATGCAATGGAACGGCCTGAACAACGAGGATCTGGTCTGCATCGGACGAAAACTGGTGTACTACCGGTCATACGGCGGTAAGTGATTGCGGGACACACCTTCACCCTGCCGTGCGGCTAAAACTTGCCCAGCGGCCGCTCGAAGGTGTAGTGAAACGGGGCAATAACCAGGTCCTGACCGATGGCATCAACTTTTTTTGTCGGGACGGTAACCGGCAACGCAATAATGAACCCGCATGCGCCAAGAATGGTGCCGATCAGGCCGACCGGCCGAAGCACGATAAGATCGGCGGCAATTGCCGAGGCGGAAGGTTTGGTAGAGCGCTGTGACTGTCCGGCAGCATAACCGGAACCGGCACATGTTGCAACAAATGCCACAATCATGCAAACTGCTATGGCCCGTTTCATCATAGAATCTCCTTTCCTTCCCGTGCTCCACGATAATACCATACGAATAACAAAGGGGTGCATTCAATGCAACCCCTTATATAATCTGGTGGTCCCAACGGGAATCGAACCCGTGTTTTCGACGTGAGAGGCCGATGTCCTAGGCCGCTAGACGATGGGACCAGAAACAAGAGGAGTACTGGATTGATGGAGTACTGGAGCGCTGTTTAAGAATCATCCCTCCAGTAAAGCAATACTCCAATACCCCGCATCTCCTGCATTGGCTGGGGGAGGAGGATTCGAACCCCCGTAGTAAGATCCAGAGTCTTATGTCCTGCCGCTGGACGATCCCCCAGTGCGGCATAATGTAAATGAATCGATTTCAATAGTCAAGCACTATCTGCCTTTTTTCAGCAGGTAAGCGCCCCCGATTTCCGGGACGAGCCGGGATATAATAATAGTGTACATTTGCTTGACCTGCATTGCCAATTTCGCTATACTCTTCGGCAATTTGCTTATGATTTTTGTTTAAATCTGCCACCTTATGATAGTTGCCGTCACTGTATGATAGACGTTGTGCTTGTGCCCGTCAGACAAGTGGGTTCATGTGTGCTGGACGCGTTGCGCGGCCTCGGCCGGTCGGGGATTTTTTTAGTGTACGCCCTGGCGCTCATGTTTGTTCCGCCTTTTAAGCCGTTGCGCATTATCAAGCAGCTGCGCTTTACCGGCGTCAACTCCACCTTCATTGTTTTATTGACCGGCGTTTTTACCGGCATGGTGCTGGCGATTCAGGGCTACTACTCGCTGAATAAATTTGCCGCCGCTTCGCTGCTGGGGCCGATCGTAGCCCTGAGCCTGATACGGGAGCTCGGTCCGGTGCTTTCCGCGCTGATGATAAACGCGCGCGCCGGCTCGGCCATCGCCGCTGAAATCGGCATCATGCGCATAAGCGAGCAGATTGACGCCATTGAAATGATGGCCCTCAATCCGGTCAGATACCTGGTTGTGCCCAACCTGATTGCCGGCATGATTGCCTTTCCCCTCATGTCCGTTTTTTTCGACCTGATCGGCATCTACGGCGGGTATCTGGTGGGTGTAAAAATGCTGGGCTTGAGCGAGGGCAGCTACTTCGGCGAGATCAGGAACATGGTAACCATGAAGGACATTTCCGTGGGATTGTATAAATCAGTCTGCTTTGGCATGATCGTGAACTGGATCTCCTGCTACAAGGGCTATCACGCCGGTTATGGCGCGGAGGGCGTCAGCAAGGCAACAACCGAGGCGGTGGTGGTTTCATCCGTGTTGATCTTGGTGTGGGATTATTTCATGGCTTCGTTCTTCTTTTAAACGGCATGATTACCATTAAAAATATTCATAAATCATTCAATGCCCGGGAGGTGCTGCGGGGGGTGAGCCTGCAAGTGCACAAAGGCGACATCCTGGCGGTCATCGGGGGGAGCGGCGCCGGGAAAAGCGTCCTGCTCAAGCATATCGCCGGGCTGATGCGGCCGGACCGGGGAACCATAGCGGTTGACGGCATGGCCGTTCCCGCCCTGCGCGGCAAGGAGCTGGAGCGCTACCGGGCCCGCCTGGGATTTTTGTTCCAAGGCGGAGCGCTGTTTGATTCCATGACCGTCTATGAAAATGTTTCCTTCCCGCTGCGCGAAAAGACCCGGCTGCATGAGAAGGCCATACGGGAAAAGGTGGTTACAATGCTCGGTCATGTGGGCATGCGCGATGAGGGTGACAAGTTTCCGGCGGAATTGAGCGGAGGCATGAAAAAGCGCGCAGCGCTCGCCCGCGCGCTCATCACCAGTCCGGAGATCATGCTCTTTGATGAGCCGACCACCGGCCTTGATCCCCTTATCGTGAACAGCGTGTTCCAGTACATCAAATCCACCCATGCCACTCTGGGTTTTACCGGCGTCATCGTGACCCATGAAATTCCCAAAATATTCAGCATCGTCCAGCGGGTTGCGCTGCTGATCGAAGGAACCATCGTGGCTGTCGGGACACCCGAGGAAATCCAGGCTAGCACTGATCCGGTGCTCAGACACTTTTTATCGGGCGGGATGGATGGCGCAACCGCCGGCTAACCGTACACAGGGAGTTATCGCATGAAAAAACTTGATCTGGAGCTCACCGTCGGGTTATTTCTCCTCATCGGCATTCTTGCCCTCGGTTTCATGTCGGTTAAACTGGGCAAGATGGAATGGGTCGGAGGGGGCGGATACCAGATCGCCGCGATTTTTTCAAGCGCCGGCGGACTGAAGGTTGGGGCGGTGGTGGAGATAGCCGGGGTTGAGATCGGGCGCATTAGAAGCCTGAGCCTGAATGACGACTACCAAGCCCGGGTGGAAATGGACATCAATGATACGGTACGGCTGCAGGCGGACACCATTGCTTCCATCAAGACCAAGGGTCTGCTCGGCGAAAAGTTTGTCGATATCACCCCGGGGGGGGCGGATGCATTGATCGGGGAAGGCGGCGTCATTCGTGACACCGAGCCCCCCATTGATCTGGAGGCGCTCATATCAAAATTTATCTTCGGCAAGGTCTAGCCGGCATTGCACGACGGCAGCAACGGAAAGGAGTCTATGCGTATGAAACCAGTCCATGGCCCCACAAGCTTCATCACTACCGCAATGCGATGCATGATGGTCACCCTGTCACTGTTGGCATGGGTCATCGCGTTTCCTGCCCGGGCGCAGGCGGGCGCGCCGCTTGATGAGCTCAAGAGCACGGTCGACAAGATAACCGCCGTCCTGGATGACAAGGCGCTGCGGGAGACCCTGAGCAGGGAGGCATTGGTGGAAAAGCTCAAGGAGGTTTCACATGACCGCTTTGACTGGGACGAGATCGCGCAGCGTTCTCTGGGGATGTATTGGAAGGATCGCTCGGATGCGGAAAAGGCGGAATTTACCGGGCTGCTCAAAAACCTGCTGCTCAATTCCTATCTTACCAAAATTCTTGATAACTATTCCGGGCAAAGTGTTATCTTTGACAAGGAGATTCTGGGTGGTGAAAACCAGGCCCAGGTTGATTCCCGCATTGTGAACAAGGCTGAAAAGAGCATCGTCCTCGGCGCCCGCCTCATGAAAAAGGGCAACCGGTGGATGGTGTATGACCTGATTATTGAAGGCGTTAGCTCAGTGAAAAATTACCGGGCACAATTTTACGATATCATCCGGCAATCGTCGTACAGCGACCTGGTAAAGCGGCTCCGGGATAAGCAGAAAATAGAACCGGCCGCCTCGTGAAAAACGCCGGGTAACTTCAGGCAGCCGATCAGCACCCAGGTACATGCAGCAGAGAGAAAGCCAAAGGACAGGATCATGCGATTGCGAAATCTGAAGGGTGAAGTGAGAAGAGTATTTTTCAATTACGTCATGCGATCATATGTGCGCAGGCAATTGCAGGTGCGCAAGGGCAGCTGCATGCAATGCGGCAAATGCTGTTCCCTGGTGTTTCGCTGTCCGTTTCTCAATCAGGAAAACCGCTGCGCCATTTATCATAAGGGACGATTCCGCCATTGTAAAACCTTTCCCCTCGATCAAAGGGATCTGCGTGACATCGGCGGACAATGCGGTTATTATTTTGACTGATCGCATGCCGCCAGGCAACACGAAGATGGTGATAAGAACCCCGGTCCCCCAGCGGCCGGGGTTTCCCTTCATGACTAACCGGAATAGAGGTGGCAGCAGCAGGAATGGGTTTCTGAAAAATGAGACAGCGGGGGATAGGCGCGATCGCAACGATCCATCCGGCTGGGACAGCGGGGATGGAAATGACAGCCACGGGGCGGCGCAAGCGGGGAGGGGACATCCCCGGGAAGGTGAATTTTTTCTCCCCGCTGCGCGGCGCCGATTGCAGGCGCCGCCGCCAGCAGCGCCCGGGTATACGGGTGCCTGGCGCGGTCAAACACCTCGGCGGTGCTGCCGCGCTCGACGATGCGGCCCAGGTACATCACCGCCACCATATCGGCCAAATACTCGACGACCGATAAATTGTGGGTTATGAAAAGATAGGTGAGGGCATACCTCCTTTTGAGATCAGATAACAGATTGAGGATTTGTGCCTGGATGGAAACGTCCAGCGCGCTGGTTGCTTCATCACAGACCAGCAACCGGGGCGTCAATGCGAGCACCCGGGCTATGGCGATGCGCTGGCGCTGTCCGCCGGAAAACTCATGGGGATAGCGGTAGAGCATCTCGCCTTCAAGTCCGACTGACTCCATCAGCGTGTTGACCATGGCCATGCGTTCGGAGGCGCTGCTCCCAACGCCGTGGGGCAGCATCGGCTCCAGCATGATGTCCTTGACCATCATGCGGGGATTCAGCGAGGAAAACGGATCCTGAAAGATTATTTGAAAGTTTTTTCTGAACCGGCGGAGCGCCGCCGGTGATAGGCCGGCAAGATTCACGCCGTCAAAGCGCACCGTTCCGCCGGTGGATTGGAGCAGCCGGAGAACCGCCTTTCCCAGGGTGCTTTTTCCGCACCCGGATTCGCCGACCAGCGCCATGGTCATGCCTTCAGTGACCGTCAGGTCGACGCCGTCAACCGCCTTCACAGAGCCTGCCGTCCGCTGCAACAGGCCTTTTTTAACCGGAAAGTGAACACGGAGGTCCTGTACCGTCAGCAGTTCTTTAATCGTCGTCTGCCTGACGCTGATACCGCCGGGTGCTCCGGCCAAGGGTGCGCCGTCATCGAGCGCGGCGGCCGGCTTCTCCCGGTCATGCAGGTGACAGGCAACCAGGTGACCGGGAGCAA
>CAZWCD010000005.1:0-21826 GCA_964632275.1 uncultured Thermodesulfobacteriota bacterium | reverse complement strand
TACATGACGGCGACCCGGTCGGCGTTTTCATAAACGATTCCCAGATCATGGGTGATGAGCAGGAGGGCCATGCCCAGATCGCCGCGCAATACCCGCAGCAGGTCGAGAATCTGATCCTGAATGGTCACGTCAAGGGCGGTGGTCGGTTCGTCGGCGATGAGCAGTTCCGGGTGGCAGGCGAGGGCAATGGCGATCATCACCCGCTGCTGCATTCCCCCCGAAAGCTGATGCGGATATGCATTGTAGCGCAGGGTCGGGTCGGCGATGCCCACCCGACTGAGCATGGCAATGGCCTTTTCCCGGGCGGCGGCCTTGTCCAGACCCTGGTGCAGACGGATCACCTCAATGATCTGGTTGCCGATGGTGAAGACCGGATTGAGGCTGGTCATCGGCTCCTGAAAAATCATGGATATTTTGTTGCCGCGAATCCGGCGCATGTCTCCCTCGGAAAGCGCCATCAGATCGGAGCCCTTGAAGAGAATGCCCCCACCCGCATGAAAGGCAGACGGCTGCTGCAGCAGGCGCATGATTGAGAGCGCGGTGACGGATTTGCCGCAGCCCGATTCGCCGACCAGGGCAAATGCCTCTCCCCGTCGTATGGAAAAGGAGATGCCGTCAACCGCCATGGCCGTTCCGTCCGGGGTATGAAAATAGGTGCGTAAATTGCTGACGGTGAGTAGTTCGCTGCTCATTGCACTCGCTCAGGCGGCTTTACGATTTAAGCCGGGGATCGAGGGCGTCGCGCAGGGCGTCCCCGAAGAGGTTTGCCGGAAGCACCAGACCGAACATGAAGACCAGGGCGGAAAACAGGTTCCACCACACCACCGGCTCCCGGGCCAGCTCCAGGCGGGCGGTATTGATCATGTTTCCCCAGCTTTCCATGCTCGGGTCTACGCCGATGCCGATATAGGCAAGCACCGCTTCAGCCAGGACCAGCCCGGAAAAGCGCAGCACAAAGGAAATGAGCACGATATGCATGAGATTGGGGATGATGTGGCGTATCAGGATGCGCGGGCGGGACACGCCGAATGAGAGGGCCGCCTGGACATAGTCCAGCTCGCGCAGCTTGAGCGTCTCCCCGCGGATGAGGCGGCAGAGTCCGGTCCAGGTGGTGAGGCCCATGATCACGCACAGCGACAGCAGCCGGCGATCCGCCTTCCAGGCCATATCGCCCACCGTTTCGCCCACTTCAATCAGCAGCATGAAGCTCACGATTAAAAGCACGCTGGGAATCGAGGCAAAGATCGAATATATATATTGTATAAGATCATCGGCAATCCCTCCGTAATAACCGGCAATGACGCCGAAGAGAATGGCAAAGGGGATGACAATCAGCGTGGTCACGCTGCCGATAACCAGACCGGTACGGATGCTTTTCAGCGAGCGGTAGAATACGTCCGAGCCGACCTTGTCGGTGCCCAGCAGGTGATACTGCGGGGCGAGGTTGACAAGCAGGGCAATCGCCGTGGATGCTGCGCTGATGACCAGCAGCGCAATGAGCAGGCTTTTGCGCGAAGGGATGGTGAACGGGGGGCGGCCACCGGGGCGGGGCCGCAACCGGGAGACCAGCGAGCCGACGCACAGGCCGATAAAACAGATCAGGCATCCGAAAGTGGTCCCTTGCACCAGTGCAGAGAGCAGGCGGCGGCAAAGGTCGGGAAGAGCGGACTGGCCGTCAGACAGGTGGGCGCCCCCGTACCGAAGGCGCGGGTGGGTGAGGGTCATCGTCCCATCGGCGGTTTCAGCGAACTCACGGGAAAACTGGTATCGGGCAAAGGGAGCGGAATAGGTTTTTTCCACCTGCAGACGGAGCGGAGCGGCAATCCAATCGAGAACGCTCAGGGTGGCGCCGCTGGTGCGGTCCACATAATGAATGGTGTCCAGCAACGCAATTGAGGCGTAGCCGGCAAGCACCATCAGCGACAGGCAGGCAACGCGGTTGCGCCGCACCTGCCGCCAGGCGGTGCGCCAGTACTCCCGCCGCCGCGCGTAGGCAAGAAACAGCACGCCGGCGGCGACCAGCAGGAAAACGAATGCGTCAGTGGGCAGAATGCGTATCATCTCCGACTACTCGAACCGGATGCGCGGATCAACCAGGGTGTAGCTGATGTCGGTAAGAATCAACCCGCATATGTATAGGATTGACCCGAGATATACCATGGAGCGGACAATGGCAAAATCCTGGGCCTGAATGGCATCAATGGTAAAGGAGCCGAGACCGGGTATGGCAAAAAACGATTCCATCAGCAGACTTCCCATGAACAGGAAGGGGATGCTCATCACCACGGTGGTGAGGATGGGGATCATGCCGTTCTTCAGGCAGTGCTTGAAGAGGACCGCTTCCTCGGGAAGCCCCTTGGATCGGGCGGTTCGAATGTAGTCCTTGTTGATTTCCTCGAGAAATATGGTCCGGTTAAACCGGATGGCCCCGCCCAGTTCGGCAATAATCCCAATCAGCACCGGCAGGGCGGTAAATTTCAGCGCCAGCAGGCCGGTGTCGTAGCCGGAAATGGGGAAAAGCCGCAATAGCTTCCCGAAGAGGTACTGGCCGCCGATGATGTAAAAAAGGGAGGAAACGGACATCATGACGACGCAGAGTATGACCCCCAGATAATCAATGTAGGTCCGGCGGAAGTAGGCGAGCAGCATCGCCAGGGTGACCTCGGTGAGAATGCCCAGGATGAAGGTGGGCAGTGCGATCATCAGGCTGGGCTTGATCCTGCGGCTGATCTGATAGCCGATGTTGATGTTGTTGCGATCGCTGGTTCCGAAATCAAACCAGAGCAGGCCGACCGATTTCTGGTAGAATATGGTCTGGGTGATGCGACCAGGACCCGTTTCCGCTTTGTTATATAGCAGCGGCAGATGATAGTTGTGCAGATTTTTCCACTGTTCAATCGCCTCCCGGCTGATGTTTTTTTCACCCAGTATCTTGCGGGCCATGTCATCGGGGGAATTGACATAAAAGAACAGAAAAAAAATGATCAGGTTCACCCCGGCAATAATGGGGACGGCATACAAACAGCGACGGATGATGTACGCGGTCATGGCACGCTCCCGGTCGAAGCGTCGGGCGTTCCCCCCGAGAGCCGCCGGTTGCTTCGAGCTTTTTTTATCAGCGCGGGCGCCAGCAGGGGGACCAGGAGGATGAGGCACGCGGCAACCGGCCAGAGCGCCGGCCGGTTCCATTGGCGTCGCAAGGCCTCCCGTGACTGTGGCTCGATGCGCAGGTACTTGAAACTGTTCTGGGCGACGGCATGGGGCTTGGCATTGAAAACCCACTGGTGGTACAGCGTCAATTCCTGGGGATGATATCCCCAGACCCACGGTGCGTCGCGACGGGCCAGTTCAAGCATTTGCCGAATGATGTCCCGTCGAGCGGCAGAGTTTTCCATCGTTTCCATTTCCTTAAAAAGACGGTTAAAATCGGGGTTGTCATAATTGGCGGCATTCTCCCCGCCGAAGCGCTGCTTGCCGTTGGGCCCGTACAGCAGAAAGAGAAAATTTTCCGGATCGGGATAATCGGCATGCCAACCCCAGGAAAAAAACTGGAAGTTGCCGCCGAGGATTTTCTCCTGAAAACGATTGTAGTCGGAGGTTCTGATTTCAAGCAGCAAACCCAGCTTCTGGAATTGCTTCTGAAGCCATTTCAGCTGCGCCTGGGATTCCGGCCCGGTCCAGGCGTTGTCAAAGCCGATCACCAGGGGCTTCCCGGTAGATGGATCCTTGCCGGCGGGGTAGCCTGCTTCGGCGAGCAGGGCCTGTGCTTCGGCGATGGATTTGCGCGCCGGGCGGCCGCCCGCCTCAGCACGCCGGTAGACATAGGGGTTCGATTCACGCGTACCGTCTTCATAGCCGAATATGCCCGGGGGGATGGGGCCGTGGGCGGGCACGCCCCTGCCGTTGGCAAACAGCTCGATCTGCTCCTCCATGTCAATGGCGATGGATATGGCCTGCCGCAGTTTCTGCTGTTGCGGCGCATAGCCCCCGACCAGGGGATCGTCCATATTGAAGGCAAAATAAAAGGTGGTTGGCGCAATGGATGTAAGAAGCCGGATGTTTCTCGCTTTAAACTGATCGGTCAGATCCATGAGCCCCTCGGGTGAGAAGGTCACGGCCTGGTCAAAGCTATCTGAAGAGATGCCCGATGAATCGTAGTAGCCCTGGAGAAACTTGTTCCACCGGGGGATGGACTCGCGCTCCAGTTTGAAAACGATCATGTCAAGCAAGGGAAGCGGCCTGCCGGCATCCTCAAGATATCCCGACGCCTGATCCCCGGCTTCTCCCGACGCCGGATAGCGCTCCTCATGATACGTTTCGTTTTTGATCAAGACAATCTCAAGATTGGGATCGTATTGCTTCAATCGGAATGCGCCGGTGCCGACGGGATAGGACTGGAGGGTGATATTTTTCTGTATCAGCGGTCCCTGACTATAAAAGCGATCGGCCTCCCAGGGGATGGGGCAGAAGAAGGGCATGGCCAGCCAGTACAGTATCTGGGGATAGCTCATGGTGAGAACCAGCTGAAAGGTGTAGTCGTCCTTCAGCACGGCGCCGGGAAAGGGAAACCCGGAATACTCCAGCCGGATGGGGCGCTCCTGTTCATCAGCCTGCTGATTGTAAGCGGCGCCGGCCATCGCCCGGCGATTTGCCCGTTCTTGTTCGAGCGCCGTTTTCAATGCCCGCGCGAGCTCATCAAACCCGAGAATATATTTTGCCATGATCGGGGCGATCGGGGAGTTGTTTCGGGGATCGGCAAGGCGATAGAGCTGATAGATGTAGTCGGCGGCCTTCAGTTCCCGGGTCCCCCGCTGCGCAAAATCGGATATGTCATGCACTGCTGCCACATCGCCGGAAGTCAGGTGATGATAGGTAAAATGACCCGACCTATCCTGCGCGAAACAGGGGTGCGGCTGGTAGGAGATTCCCTGCTTAATGCGAATGTCGTATCCGATGCCGTGCGCGTCAGCGGGTGACCCCGCCGGGGAGGGGACGGACGCGGCGCAGGGGCGTGGCCGGGGCATTTCTAGCGCCGTGAGCGGCTCAAGGGCATACGGCCGGTTCAGGTAGTTGTACTGGAGCGGCGGCTCGTAAATCTGACAAATAATCCGGTACTCATCTGCGCTGTACGACCGGGCCGGGTCAAGGGTTTTTGGCTGTTCGTAAAATGTCGCATAATAGCACTGCCGGCCGCTATCCGCGCGGCGGTAGGGACTGTTGAGCGGGTTCTCACATCCCAGGAGCAGGAGTAATGCACCGGTCAAAAGCAGTGGTCGGGGAAGCTTCATGCAGTCGGTATCCGAATGCCGTTGGACGGGCGGCCTATGCCGCGCCACCCGTGCGGAAAGCAGGGGAGCAAAGCACCCGCGCGGCTAAAATATGTCTGCCGAGAAAATATAAATTTCAGCGTCGCTTTCCCGCCAGGCATCTTCCGGCAGGCCGGCCTTGGTGCAGGTGTGGCGGAGAAAGCTTTCCCGGTCCCACTTGTTTTCCGTCGCCACCTGGGGGAGCAGCAGTCCTGAATGAAAATCCTTGACTATGTAAATGCCGTGGGTGCCTACCGCTATCTCCTCGACGCGGCTGATTTTTTGCAAAGGGGTCAGCACCGAAATTTCAATGGTGATGTCCTTGAGCTCATCGCGGGTAACCGGCTTGAAGCGGGTGTCCTGAAAGGCGGCGGCCTGGGCCATTTCCTGAATGGTCTGGTAGAGCGGCTTCTGCGCCCGGATGTATCCGATGCATCCCCGCAGGTTGTGCCCCTTGTGCAGCGTGACGAAAGCGCCCCGCTTCTCCCGCAGTGTATCCGAAAGGGGAGGGAGCGCGGGCATCTCCTGATGGGTGCATCCGGCTTCAATGGCCGCCGCGGCAATGGTGTGCAGTGCCTTTTTCTCATGAACCGTCAACCCGAGGTCGACGCCTGCCGCGGGGCGTACTGCTGAAGAGCCCGGGGGCACAATAAGCGCGGCCGCCAGATATCCAACCACAGCGCTTTTATCGCCGCCGCTGACGTCGCCGGAGGTGGCGTAGCAGAGCTGCTCGGCCCGGGTGGCCCCGAGCTTTTGGGCACAGAGCATGGTGATGATCATCGGTATGGCGCCGCACGCCTCGCAGGTCTCCGCGTTGATTGCCTGATACAGCCCATTCGCGTCAAGCCGGGTGACATGGTCGATGACCTGCTGATCAAGCTGACGCGCTTCCCGGTCGGGATGGTAGTGGGAGAGATCCGAGCTTGCCACGATCAGCACGCGTTTGCCGGCGACCGCAGCGGCCAGCGCTGCCGCAATCCGCTCACAGGCGGCGTAATCGCATGAACCCATGATCAGGGGAAGCAGGGTGAAATCACCCAGCACGGTTCTTAAGAAGGGAAGCTGCACTTCCAGAGCGTGCTCGCGCGCGTGGGCCTCGGGGAGGGATCTGATTAATTCGCTTTGCTGCATGAGCTTTTGGGCCAGGTCGCCGTCAACCGGAATGCGCCCGAGGGGAATCTGGTAGGCGCCCGCAGGATAGACGGCCGCGCCGCGGAATGAATGGCGATGACTGGGCGCAATGACGATGACGCTGTCATAGGTCATGCCCTGGAGCAGCTTGTAGGCATGGGCGGCCACCGGTCCGGAGTAGACGTATCCGGCGTGCGGCACAATGATCGCCTGCACCGTCCCCGGCAGCGAGCGTGCCGGGACCGCCTTGAGAAATGTGCTGATTTGACCGGTCAGCGCATCGACATCGTCCGGATAGAACTGGCCCGCCACGGCCGGAGGCCTGATGGGCCCGCTGTGTGATTGGGATGTGCTCATTGCTTCCTCCTGGGATGAAGAAGCGGCTGCAGTAAGCGCCGAGCCCGCTAGTATCAGCGCAACCAGGCAGCGCCGCACCCTGTGCCGGATCCGCCCTGTCACCTGTTCATGCCTCGCTAAAGAGCGCATCGATGAACTCGCGCGCCCTGAATTCCCGCAAGTCGTCCAGACCCTCGCCAATGCCGATGAACCGTAAGGGTATGGCAAGCTCATCGGCGATGGAAACAATGATACCCCCCTTCGCGGTTCCGTCAAGCTTGGTCAAAACGATGCCGGTGATGTTCAATGCCTCCCGGAACAGGCGCGCCTGAGACAGCGCGTTCATCCCCGAGGTGGCGTCTATTGTCAGCAGCACCTCGTGAGGCGCTCCGGGACATGCCCGCGCCACCACCCGCTGCATCTTCTTCAATTCCTCCATTAAATTTGCCTTGGTATGCATGCGTCCGGCGGTGTCGATGATGAGCACATCGCTGTTGCGCTTCAGCGCCGCGGTGACGGCATCATGGGCAACCGCGGAGGGATCCGCGCCCGGCTTCTGGCTGATGAGCTCGCAGCCGATCCTGCCCCCCCAGACGGCGAGCTGTTCGATGGCGGCGGCGCGGAAGGTGTCCGCCGCCGCCATCAAGACCCCCTTGCCGCGGGACGCGTAATACTGCGCCAATTTGGCGATGGTGGTGGTTTTGCCGGTCCCGTTGACGCCGGCAACCATGACGATCAGCGGCTTGTGGGAGACGGCGGGGCAGGGCGCTTCGGCCGCGCGGAGCATGGCATACATGGCCTCCTTGAGCTGGTTCCTGATCAGCTCCGGCCGGTTCGCGTCGCCCCGGCTGACGGTTGCCTGGAGCGCGCCGATGAGTTTGTTCGCCGTGGTGACGCCGATATCCGCGGTGATCAGCACCTCCTCCAGTTCGTCGAGCAGGCTGCCGCTGATCTCCTTTCTGCCCAGGAGCAGATCGTCTATGCGCAGGGTCAAGCGGCTCCTGGTTTTGGCAATGCCCTGCCTGAGGCTTGCCAGAAAACCGCCTTTGGCAGCGCCGCGGGTGTCTGCGGCGGCCGGCGCGTCGGTCTCATCTTTTGTTCTGAAGAACGGCACTTTCATGGGGAAATCCGTATCCGGGTACGGCTGAGCCGGAACTCAAAGCGCTGAGCAGGTCATCATGCCAAAAGCGGCGCTCCACCGCATCCGATAATGCCTATGGTTATATGTTAGTATGGGGGAAATGTCAATATCGACGCACGCGCTTAAGCGGCGGTTAATGGAGCTGCACGGAGACAACCTTGGAGGTTCCCGGCTCCTGCATGGTAATGCCGTAGAGGGTATGCGCTACCTGCATGGTGAGCTTGTTATGGGTGATGATGATGAACTGGGAGTCGAGGCTCATGTTTTGCAGGTACCGGTTGAAGCGGTTGGCGTTGGTGTCGTCAAGCGCCGAATCGGCTTCATCGAGAATGCAAAATGGACTCGGCTTGACCAGGAAAATCGCGATGAGCAACGCAAAGGCGGTAAGCGATTTTTCTCCGCCGGAGAGCAAATCCAGATCCTGCAGCTTCTTGCCCGGGGGCTGGGCGACGATGTCGATGCCGGTTTCCAGAAGGTTTTCCTCATCGGTCAGCTTCAGCTCCGCCCTGCCCCCCTGGAACAGCTCGCCAAATACCTTTTTAAACTGCTCATTGATCAGATCGAATGCTTCGTGGAAACGCTCGCGGGTGGTGCGGTTGATTTTTTTGATTGCCTGCTGGAGCGAGTCAAGCGACCGGGTCAGATCCTCGCGCTGTTCGGTCAGGAACTGGAAGCGGCCGGCCAGCTCCTCCTCTTCCTGGTCCGCGGCAAGATTGACATCTCCCAAACGCTCCAGCTTTTCCTTAAGCTCACGCAGCGCCTCGTCCGACGGGACGGGGGCGCCATCAGCCGCCTCATCGGACGCCGGAGGCGACTGATCAAGGCGGACGCGGTACTTTTCCTCGATGTCGGCGAGGAGATGGTTAATGGTGAGGGCGCTTTCCGCAATGCGGACGGTGAGGTCCTGCAGGGATGCCCGCCGATCTTCCAGCGAGCGCCTGCGCTCACGCAGCAGCTGTTCAGCGGCGCGAAGCGATTCCTCCCGGCCGACAATGTCCTGGCGGGCCCGATCGAGAGCCTGCTCGCACTCATGCTGCGACGCGCGCTGCACCGCAAGCGCCGCCTGGGCCTGCTGCAGCTCATCGGCCAGCGTGGAGCGCCTGGTCTGCAGCGCCTCACGGTGCCCCTGCGCCTGGCCCTGTTCCTCAATGAGGCGGGAGAGGCTGCTCCGGGTGTTCTGTATGGCATGGAGGGCGTTTTCGCATTTCTCGGTGTCCGCCGCAACGGCAATTTTTAGCGCGGTGATGTCAGCGTTCAATGCATCAATGTCCCGGGTGGCTTCATGCTCGCGCTGCTGCAGTTGCTGGAGCAGCAGCTCGGTTTCACTCTTTTGCAGGTTCATGCGCTGCTTTTCCTGCTGGACCTGATCCGATTCCTCGGATGCGGCGGCAAGCGCCGTCTCGCATTCCTGGCGTTCAACGTTCAGCATCTCAACCCGTTGCCGGATATCAGCCGCCGTCTTCTGCAGCTGGGCGATATCACGCTTGAGCGCGATGTGCTGCAGCGCCTCGCGATGCGTGCCTTCCTTAAGCTGCTCATGGCGCTCCCTGGTCTCGGCGCGCAGCCGGCCCAGGCGCTCTCTTTCGGTGCGCAGCTGCTCGCATCGCGGCAGCAGGTCGGCGAGCGAAGAACGCAATTCCAGAATTTCCCTGCGCTTGCCGAGCAGCGCTGCCGGCATGCCATTGTGGCGTCCGCCGGTGATGATGCCGGCCGGGTCAACCACCTCGCCGTCAAGGGTTACCAGGGTATGGCCGTTGCCGCTGGCATGCCAGACGGAGAGCGCCGTTGCCAGACAGTCCACCAGTATCACATCCGACAGGAGATGGTCGATGATGCTGCGGTATTCATCGGTGGTGGAGACCAGCATGCCCAGGGGCACGGCCCGGCCGCCTTCAGGGGTGGGGACAACAGTGGGGGAGGACCCATGCAGACGCAATGCCAGGGGGACAATGCTTGCTTTTCCCAGCGCCTGCGATTTAATGTAGTCCAGCGCCTCGATGCCGTTGCGATGGCTTTCAACAACAATATACTGCAGTTTTTCTCCCAGGACCGCCTCAACCGCCGTCTCATACTGCGGATCGGTTTGGATAAAGTCCGCCAGCAGACCGCGGATGCCGTTGCCAGCATCGCGTTCGCCGGTGCTGCGGAGCATGATCGAGCGAACGCCGTTTTCACACTCTTCGAACTTGTCATGCAACTCCTGCAGCGAGGTGAGCCGTGAGTTGAGCTTTTCGTACTGCTCCCGGGCTTCTTCAAAGCGCGCCTCAATCTGGTCCAGCTCAGCGGTGCATGAGGCAATCCGGCTTTCCAGCTGCGACAGCTCGCGGCGGTGTTCCTCCTCCAGGCGCACCTGCCGCTGCTGATCGTCAAGCAGCTGCGCCAGGGTCTCCTCCGTCGACAGCAGTTCACGCGAGAGGCGCGCCGCTTCCTCCCGGGTGTAATCAATCTTTCTCAGCAGGCTCAGATGATTCTTCTCCAGCTGGGTGAGGTGATTGGTTCGGCTGGCAAGACCGGTCAGCAGGTCAATCAGCCGGTTTTTTTCATCATCGATCTGGGCGCGCGACAGAACGTGCGCCTCTTTCAATGCCGCGAGGCGGTTTTCACGGTCGGTGAGCGCGATGGTGCGTTCGGCAATGGCATGGGCGTATTCCGCATGTCTGGCCTGAAGCGCGTTTTCCTCCGCCTGGTGTTCGGCAACGCGCCGGCTCAGCGATTCGATGGTTGCAAGCTGCTGCTGCTGCTGCTGGTAAACGTCGTCCATTTCCTTGGCAAGATAGGCGGCGGTGCTCTCTTCCTTCTGGCATGCCGCCGTAACCTGGTAGAGTTCCGCCTGGGCGGATTGAAACTGCCGTTCCGCCTGATGCAGGGCAAGGTTCTCCTGCTCAAAGGCGGCATCGAGAGAGCTTACCTCGGTGCTTTCACTGATTTCCTGCTGCCTGCCCTCAGCGCAGAGCGACTGCAGGGACTGGTGCTGATCCCTGAGGGACCGGTAGTGCGCATGGGACAACGACAGCTCAATGGTCCGCATCTCACTCTTCAACGCCTGGTATCGCTTTAATTTGGCGGTCTGGCGCTTGACCGCATTGAGTTGCCGCGTGACCTCAACCAGGATGTCATCAATCCGCAGGAGATTGTCCCGCGTCGATTCCATCTTGGCCAGGGCTTCCTTCTTGCGGCTCTTGTACTTGCTGATGCCCGCCGCCTCATCAATCAGCAGGCGCCGTTCGAGGGGCTTGGCATTGATGACATGCTCGACCTTCCCCTGTTCGATGATCGAATAGGCTTTTGGCCCCGCACCGGTGTCCAGAAAAAGCTCGATTATATCTTTCAGCCGGCAGGGCACCTTGTTGATATAGTACTCGCTCTCCCCCGACCGAAACAGCCTCCGGGTGACGGTGATTTCGGTATAGGCGCTGAAACGATGGGGGGTCTGGCCGTTTTCATTGGAGAAGCTGATTGATACTTCGGCCATGCTCATGGGCTTTTTTGTTTCACTGCCGTTGAAAATAATGTCTTCCATGATCTGCCCGCGCAGTTGCTTGGCGCTCTGTTCGCCCATCGCCCAGCGGAATGCATCCACAATGTTGCTTTTACCGCAACCGTTGGGGCCGACCAGCGCGGTGATGCCGGGCATAAAGCTCAGCGATACCCTGTCCGAAAACGACTTGAATCCTGTAATTTCTGCTGATTTTATTCTCATGGTTCCTGCCGGTATGCCTCACCTGCATTGCTTAAGCATGAAACGCTCCATTCACGCCCTTTTATCCTTTCTAGCAAAATCGTCACGGCTTGTAAAGAAAAAAATACCATAAAATGTATGGTCTATACGTTAGCCACCATATCTTGTATTTATGAAACCGAGCAGGTAACCGGGGGAATCCTTCGATGGAGGTGAGGCGGGTCAGGGTTTGCCGAGATCGATAATTGCGGTATTTAATCGCTCCTTTTTTTGAATTTGAGCAGCCATGGCGGCCGCTTCCCTACGGTTCTCGAATGAGCCAACGGTAACCCGGAACAGCTTTTTCGGCTTCGATAGCGCCATCTGGGCCGGATAGCCCTTGCCGGTGAGCCGGGAGGTCAAGTCAATCGCATTGGATTTTTCCTTAAAAGCGCCTACCGATACCGCAAAGCCCTTGGCGGCGGGTTGAGTCGGCGACGGCATGGTCGCAGGAATGCTGGACGGAACGCTGCTCAAAACCGCCGCATCATCCGTGACCGGGGCGGGGGGTGCTGCAGGCGCGGAAGGCGCGCTGTCAGCACGAGCAGGCGCGGGTTCGGTCTTGGGGGGCTCTCCCGCGGGCGCCGGTTGGCTGGTCACTGTTTCGACCGGTATGGATGAAACGCTGATCTGCTCGGTAATGGTAAGTTTGTTATCCCCCGGTTTTTGCAGGTTGTTGTAATAATAAACCAGAAAGAGGAAAAGAGCCAGCAGGCACAGCACCGGTATGATAATACGCAAAGGCCTTCTGCCTTCGCCGCCGGCACGAGTGAATCGATCATTGTCGTGCAGCGGTTGATCGATTTCAGGGGGCTCCTCAAAAACATCGGGGGATTCGGAAAAGAAGCTGGAAGGCTCATCCGGGTCGGCATGCCGGGTATATGAAAAATCCTGTGCCGGCTTCAACTGATCCGACGGCTCCCGCCCCAATCCATGGGTCGCTGCGCGCGTGCTCAATTGACCTCGCTGCGGCGTTTCGTCAACCGCTGCTCCCGCTGTCGGACGGGCATTCGGCCCGCGTTCCATCGGGGGACCCGGTACCGCCGGTGCAGCGGCGGGAATGGTCTCCTGCAGTGATCGCTCAATTTTTCTGATTTTTGATTCCAGCTCAACCAGCGAGCGGGTCACCACATCCTCTTTCCCCATGTGCAGGGTCAGGGTTTTGCCGATGCCTTTCAGGTGTTCTTCAAGCTGTGCCAGCTTGGCATTGATTGCGGCTGCGGCATTGGGATCAGCCGCATTCCCACGGGTTGCCTCGGATGGGCTGCGCCGTGCGGCGGGTTGAGGCGGTGCGGCTGCACGTTCTCCGGCCGGCTGTGCGGCGTCAGTCGCCGTGTTCGGATTAGTGGGCTGCGGCTCCTCGCCCGGACGACGTGAATCCATCTCTTCCTCCTCCGCACAGGATAACAGCTCAACCTTGCAAATGGGACATTCGGATATGGTACCCTTGATCTTTAAGGAACATTGAGGACAAAACTTCATGATCGTTCGATTGCTCCATGAAGGAAACAGTGCACCTTCAGCTGCGATGCGCTCATCATGGCACACGCATGGTTATTTTTCAAGCAAAAAGAAGAACCGGTGTGAACCGGTGCACGGTTTCATGACAGGCTTATTGAGTAAACATTATTTTTAGAGGCGATGCAGTTCTTCTCCTGACGCGGGTTGCGATTTAAAACCTGTTTTATGGGTGGTTATGGCATATGCGGTCATATAATTGAAGTTTACAAATAATTATGTTTCTGTCAGAATGGAAGGAAAACCACTGTATCGCGAACCGTCAAGCGCCGAGCCTGCCAGGTGACGCAGCATCTCCTCATGGCGATGCTGGTTTCTCGTCTTGCGGCGGCCGCGTGACCGGCGTCGCGTGAAAAAATACACATCCTGCTAAAGAAATTTTATTTTTATCCGATACTTTTAACATGAGACGGGGAGTTTGGCTATGAACAATACAGTCGCACTCATTTGCCTGATCATCATTACCATTTCACTGGTGCTGCTTATTGGGGCGATGGCGTTTGTGCTGGTGGAAATACGAAAACTGAGCAAGGCCACCGAGAATCTCATAGCCCATGTGGAAAAGGGGGTCAGCCCGGCGCTTACGATGATCTCGCGGCTCAGCGAGGACATGACCGGCGTTAGTACCGCCGTTCGATTGCAGTTCGAGCGAATGGATCAGACCGCAAATCATCTCACAAAAAACCTGACCGGACTGGTGGAAACCTGGACGAACACGGGATATATTTTGCACGATGCTGTGGCCGGGCCGCTGGTGGACCTGACTGCCCTGCTCCGGGGGCTGACCCGTGGGATCAATTTCTTTTTCAGTGATAGAAAAAAGCGATAACTGCCGGATGTCATGCGGCGATTACGATTCCCCATCGCTCGGAAAGGAGGAGTAGGATGAACCAGCGCGAGGATGAACATTATGTGACGGCGTCTCTCATTTCATTTCTTGCCGGAAGCATTGTCGGGGCGGGAATTGCCCTGCTCTTTGCGCCGCAGCCGGGAGAGTACACCCGGCGTGAAATGAGGGAAAAGGCGGAGCGGGCAATCATCAAGTTTCACCGCTTGGAAGACGAGATCAAGGATGCGCTGAATGAAACCATCCTCAGCCTCCGGCACAAGGCCGCACAGCTGGTTGATGAGGGCAGGGACGCCGCCGACGTCAAAAAGCGGGAGCTCTTGGATGCCATCGCCGCCGGGCAAAGGGTCCTGGAGCATAAACGGCGCACCGTCGAAAATGCCGGACACAATGCCTGACCCATTCGCGCACATCATTTGCCTGAGAGAGGAGCCTCGATGAAATGGTCAAATCTTTTTTGTAAGGCGGCGCCGGAGAAAAAATTGGTGCGTGAGCTCAATGCCCTCTATGCCTGTGCCGAAGAGCATCCCGAGGACATCAGGGTGCACCTTCGCATCGCCGATGTCCTGATAAAAATGGGGCAGCGCGCCAAGGCGATTGAGCAATATCTGCACGCTGCGCAGTTGTATGAAGCAAACGGCCTGTCCCAGATAGCTGCGGCCATTTATAAGCAGGTGATCAGCATTGATCCGGAACAGATAGACACCTATCATGATCTTTCCGACCTCTACCGGCGGGAGGGCGTTATTGGCGATGCCGTGGCCACCTGCGAGAAGCTGGCCCGGCACTATTGCGATCGGGGATTGCGGGAGAAGGTTACGGAAACCCTGGACATGATGTTTGCCATTGACCCCCAGAGCATCTACGTAAAAAAGAAAATAGCCCAGTTTTACGCGGAAAAGCGGATTGCGCCGGAATCGGTTGATGACCCGTCCCACGGAATGGACTGGGAATTGTCGGGTGCCATTACCGGAGGCGGACATGCCGCCGCCCCGCCTGCGGAACAGCCGGCGGGCGCATTTTTTGACCTTAGTGCGGCACTCGAGAGCGATTGGGAGAGCGACGGTCCGGTTGTGGATCCGCGGATGGAGAGAAGCGAGCCGGGAGCGGGCGAACCGCGGGAGGCCATGGCCGGATTTGAGGAAATATTCAGAGAAATTCGGCAGGAAGGATCGGCGGCAAGCGGTCAGGATGACAGTCTCTACCACTACAATCTTGGAACGGCCTATCATACCATCGGGCGCTATGATGACGCGGTTGAGGAACTGACCCGGGCCATGGAAAATCCGCAGCGATGCATTGATTGCCATCTGCTGCTGGCGGCCTGCGCGCGGGAGCGCGGATTGTTCAAGGAGGCGCTCAAACATGTCAAGCAGGGATTGAAACACCGGGATCTCAGCGATGCAAAGAAAATAGCCCTGGAGTATGAAATGGCGGTCATCTATAAAATGAAGGGAAAAATACGAAAGGCACAAAAGCTGTTCAGACGCATTTATGACGCTGACAGTGAATTCCGGGAAGTGAAACGTGAAATGGCGGAGGCGTCATGAGTGCGCCGCGTCACCGACTGAACCTATAAACGGCTGCGCCGTCATCCACATGCATCATTGAATCAGCACAAAGGCAGGGTATCCTATGGTAGTATTTAATCCCCAGAAGAAAGAGATTGACATCAAGGTGGTGTACTACGGTCCTGCCCTGTGCGGGAAAACGACCAACCTGAAATCAGTGCATTTGAATTTGAATCCCCAACAGCGGGGCGAACTGATCTCCCTTGCCACCAAGGATGACCGGACCCTTTTCTTTGATTTTCTCCCGATACAGCTTGACAACATCAAAGGCTTTAAAACCAGATTTCACATTTATACCGTCCCGGGGCAGGTATTCTACACCCTTACCCGAAAAGCGGTTTTAACCGGCGTTGACGGCGTCATCTTTGTTGCCGATTCACAGAATGGCAAGATGAAGGAAAATGTGGAAAGCCTTAACGACCTGAGGGACAACTTGAAGTATTACAACAAAACCCTCGATTCAATCCCCCTGGTCATTCAATATAATAAGCGCGACCTGCCCGGTCTGATGCCCCTGGTTGAAATGAATGAGCAGCTTAATACCATGCGGGCTCCCTATTTCGAAGCCTGTGCGCTGAGCGGCAAGGGGGTCATGGAAACCCTGACCATGTGCTGCAAGCTGGTTCTGAAACAGATGCAAAATAAAACAAAGGCCGATCAGCCGCTCAGCCGAGTCCCGGCCGAAAAAGCAGCGGAACCCCCTGCAGCCGAATTGCCCCAGCTAAGCCTGTCGGACCCGCTTCCGGTCACCGCTGACGCCGGGAACGATCAGCCGCTCGAAACCGCAGGGGAGTCGCAGGCGGTTGAGGCGCCGACCTCCGATCGAGGCATGCTCCGCACCATACCGGTGCCGTCCCAGGTCCGCGCTCCTGCAAACGGGCAGGCTGCGGCGGTGACGGGAATGCACTTCAAGCATGAGCGCCCGGGGGGTGAGGACGGGGGCGGGCTTCTGACCGGGGCAGGCACACCTTCCGCTCCCGCTGACACGAATAACCAGAACGTGAAAAAAATATGCCCGCGTTGCTCATTGAAATTCAAGCCGAACGTCAAGCAATGTCCCATTTGCCGCATCAGCCTGGTGCCGGAAAACGCAGGAGCCGCCGGCGCCGCAGCTGAGAGCGCGGCGGACCTGCTGCCGCCCCCGGCACTGGAACTGAGGCCGATCGAGACTGAACCGGAGCCTGACGGCAAGACGCCTGACGTCGATCCGTCCGGTCAGCCGGTGGAGATCGTCTCCTGTGGGCAACCGCTTAAGACTTCTCCCGCGGCGATTACCATTCCGCTGCGTCTGCGGGTACGGAATAACAACCAGGAAGTGAAGATTGAGCTGACCGTCAGCATCGCCACTGCGCCGCTTCGCTCCTGCTAGTGTCATGCGGCCAACACATCCTTTTATGGGAAACCTGTGCGCTTGCGCCTATCTCCAATCATTCGATCTGCCGCTTTGCTGTTGACGGCGCTGGTTCTGTTAGCCGCCGCTCCGGGCGGACGTGCCGCAACCCCGGTGGATGACATTGTGGCCCGGCCGGCGCCGCTCAGCCGGGCGGATTTGGAAGGTCTGTATCAACTCAAGCTGGACCGCGGTGCGGCTAACCTATCGGTTGTTGCATGCTTTTTAATCCGGGCGAGCGCGCGTCTGCTTCAGGAGGGGAACCATGCGGCCGCGCACGACTATGCCGAGTACGCCCTACAGATCGCCCCTGATTACCCGCCGGCTTATACCCACATGGCGCTGGTGCGCTGGACCGAAAACCGGTTGCGGGTGGATGCGCTGGTTGAGGGACTGTGCGGCTACCTCCATGCAACCATCACCAATTATTATGCCGCTGCCGTTCCGCTTGCCAAAATGCTGCTCTTGGTGCTGTTTTCGTTTTTCTTCACGCTTGTCGTCTTTGCGCTGGTTTCAGTATATAAGTATTGCAAGCTCTTTGTCCACGATGTAGGCCATGTGCTGCCCGCCTTTTTGCCGCGTCATTGTGCACGGTGCGGCGCCCTGCTGCTCCTGGGCCTTCCCCTGTTCCTGGGGTGCAGCATCATCATTACCGCATTGTGCTGGCTTCTGGTGCTCTTCCTGTATCACAGCCGCCGGGAGCAGCAGATCATTCTCATCTTTGCCTTATTCTCCCTCATGGCGCCGTTGATGATCCAGGTCATTGCCCAGCTCATCACCACCACCGCATCCGAATCATTTTTCCAGGCCTATCAGGTTAAACATGAAAACTGGGGAGAAGAGACTGAATCGATTCTGGCCAAGCGCGCCGGCGATTCCCCCGGGGATGCTGACGCCCTGTTTGCCCTCGCCCTGCTGCACAAGCGGGAGGGGCGCTTCCGGGAGGCACGGCAATTATACAACCGGCTGCTGGAGCGTGACCCCTCCGACTGCCGCGTCTGGTGCAATCTGGGCAACACCGACCTGGCTGAAAAGAAGTATGACCAGGCAATTGCCCACTACACCCGGTCCATTGAACTCTGTCCGGAGAGCGTCGAGGGTCATTATAATCTCAGCCGGGTGCAGCTGCTCGAGTATCTCTTCGTCGAAAGCAACAAGAACTTCAACCGGGCAAAGCAGCTTGATGCGGAGCGGGTTGATCGATTCCTGCGCGGCTATTCGGGACATAGCAACCGGATGGTGGTTGATCAGCTCTCCCCGGTTTCATGGTACTGGCAAAGGACCTTTTCAGCGTCGGATGCGCAGGAGCGGTTGGGCGCGCAGCTGTGGCACTATTATTTTCGCGGCATATCCTACCGCTATCGCTATGGCATCGCCGTGCTGTTTTTATTGTTTGTCGCCATGCTGTGCATAGATCGCAATGACTACCGGCTTTCTCTCACCTGCGACTATTGCGGTTGTGTGGTGTGCCGGAAATGCAAACGGCCGGCGATTGAGCACCGCCTTTGCAAGCAATGCACCGCCATATTTAAAACATCCGATGATGTACTGACCAGCGTTTCCCGGAAGGATGAGCAGGTGGCGTCCATCGAACGCCACCAGGGACGACGGCTTTTTGCCGGCAAGCTGCTGTCGGTACTGCTGCCCGGCACCGGACATCTACTTGTTGATCACCCGGTGCGCGGTACGGCAATTCTCTTCGTGTTTTTCCTTCTGACATCGAAACTACTCCTCTGGAACGCGCTTATCGTCAATCCCTGGCAGTTGATCAGCGGACCGGCATACCTGAACACACTGCTCGTGGCCATCCCCCTGATCATCCTCTATCTCTATACCCTCGGTCATTTCAACTTTTCATCGATGAAGCTGTTTCAGTTTCTTTCATTGATCAGGGTTACCCGGCGGGAGCTGCAGATTAAAGAATAGCGGTTATCGGGCCGCGAAAGGAACGGGCTGTGGCATTAGAGGGCAAGATTATCGATTTTGGCGTGGCCGACATACTGCAGTTGATCAGCCAGCAGCAAAAAACCGGCGTCCTGCTGGTGGAGCGGGACGGGGAAAGCATCGAGGTGCTTTTCTGGAACGGCATGATTGTGAGCGCACATCCGGTGGCAAAGGTGGATAACGAGCTGCTGGGCGAACGGCTCGTGCAGTCCGGCTATGTGACTGAAGGGCAATTGCAGCGGGCGCTTGCGGTGCAAAGCAAAAATCGGCAGCATATCGGTGAGGTCCTGGTGGAGCTGAATATCATCCACCGGGATATGCTGGACCGAATCATTCACAACCAGATTTATGACACCTTTACCGATCTGTTTCAGTGGAAAGTGGGACGCTACGTGTTCCGGCCGTCATCGATTAATTTCAATGAGCGGTTGTTTACCCCGCTGGGATTTGAACACATCATCCTGGATGTCTTGCGCATGCTGGATGAATGGCCGCTGCTGCTCCAGAGTATCACATCGCTTGACGCGGTCTTTAAGCGAACCGCCCCGTCTGCAAATGCCGACGGGCCTGATCCGGAGGCAACGCTGCCGCAGGATCAGCGCATCATCTACAATCTCGTGGATGGCCGCATGACCGCGGCCGACCTTGTGAATCGATCGATGATGGGCAAGTTTGCAACCGTACAGGCGCTTCGTACCTTGCTTGACCAGGAATTGATTGAGCAGGTGGAACGGGAGAACCGGGTTGCCGGAACGGCGCGCTCCTGGCAGCAATTCCTGGGACATCGACTTTTTGCCGCCGGCTGGTATGCGGTGCTGGCAATGATCATCGTGGGGCTTTACCGCATCGCCGCGCCGGATTTCACCCTGGCATTCCGCCAGCTTTCACCCGGGGGGCTGATCCGTGCGGCAGCCGCAGTGATCGAGCCGGGCAAGAAGTTTAAAATAAAAAACGCGCTGCAGGTCTATTACTGGGAGCAGGGCAGGTATCCTGACACCCTGGGCGCGCTGGTTGCATCAGGGCTTCTGCAACCGGAGGATGCGGAAACCAGTGCCGGCATCCCCTTCAGCTATCGCTCGCACGACAGCACCTACACCCTGCCGTAATCACCCGCCGGCTTTCTTTTTGGACCGATGATTCACGTCGCTTCCGCCTGTCCCGGTTACCGCGCCGACCGGTCGCGGACAACACCACCGATTCACTCGATAAAATGCTTGATTTTGGCAGCGGGTGATGTTTTACTGTTCCCCATCCGCGTTGCTGATTTCTGCGCGCGCCACCTTTCACCTGTTACTGCATGCAATGGAACGTCCTGACTTGGCATCCTACGCCGCAAAAAGCGCTGAGTCGCGCGGCAGAAAATATCCCGAGCAATTCAAGGATAATCGCCCCGCCTTTGAGCGGGATCGTGATCGCATCATTCATTCATCCGCCTTCAGGCGCCTGGAGTATAAGACACAGGTTTTTGTAAACCATGAAGGAGATTATTATAGAACGCGCCTCACCCATTCCCTCGAAGTGGCTCAAATCGCCAAGGGGATCGCACGGCGCCTGCGGCTCAACGAGGATCTGACCGAATCCATAGCGCTGGCGCATGATCTCGGCCACACCCCCTTCGGTCATTCCGGTGAACGGGCGCTTGACCGGATGATGCAAGGGAAGGGGGGGTTTGAGCACAACTTCCAGAGCCTGCGGGTGGTGGAAGTGCTCGAGGACAAATATCCGGGCTTTCAGGGGTTGAATTTAACCTGGGAAACGCGCGAGGGCCTGGTGAAGCACAGTTCACCATGTGACCGCCCCGCCCCCGATGGCGACGGTGGCTATTTACCCGGTACTTATCCCACCCTCGAGGCGCAAATTATCAACCTCGCTGATGAGATTGCCTATAACAACCATGATATCGATGATGCGGTTGAGGCGGGCTATATTTCCTTTGAAGCGCTACAGGCGGTTGATCTCTGTTGTGAGATGATGGCAGCAGTCCAACGAAGACATCCCGGGTTGTCCGGCAACAAAATGAAGCACCAGACCATAAGCTCCCTGATCGGGCATCTTATCAATGACGTGGTCACCTATTCCGAATCGTTGATCAGGGCACGCCAGGTGCATTCCTTAGAGGATGTCCGGTCAGCCGATGCGCTCCTGATCAGTTATTCTCCCCGGGTCGGGCAGCGGTCGGCGGAACTCAAGCGTTTTCTAGATGAACATGTCTACCGGCACTACAAGGTGGAGCGCATGCGGATAAAGGCCGAGCGCTATGTCGGCATTTTATTCGAGACTTACCGTGCGAACCCCTCCCTGTTGCCGGGCAAGTACCAGGAACGGGTGCGCAATGGTGACTGCGAGCGGGTGATCTGCGATTATATTGCCGGCATGACCGACCGGTACGCGCTCGATGAATACAAGAAGCTGTTCGAACCGTACGAGCGGGTGTGATGGAGGGTGCGCTATGCGGATCTCCACATCCGGGAAACCTTTTCCCGGCTTATTTTTAAATAATCCCGGTCCCGGGAAAACACCTCAAGCGTCATGGTGTCATCGTAGCCGATCATTTTAAGCTCTTTAAAAATCCTGCCGAAATAGATCATGCCGGCTCCAATGGGCAGATGATTGTCCTCCCTCCCATAGTTATCGCTAATATGAACGTGTGCCAGCCGTCCCGGGTATCGCTCAATAAATTCGGCTGAGCGGTTCCGGTTTGTTCCTATATGGGCATGGGCGATGTCAAGGGTCAGCTTGAGATCGTTGTATTTCGAAAAGATACTCTCAAAATCATGCGCCTCGGTCGGACCATGGGTTTCCGGAAACAGATTTTCAATACAGACGGTGACCTGAAGCTCCCTGGCCCTGGTCAGTATGGCCATCAGGCTTTTATCGGCATACTTGTTCGCCTGCGCTTTCACCTGCTTGCCCAGCCCGTGGAT
>CAZWCD010000004.1:11966-43772 GCA_964632275.1 uncultured Thermodesulfobacteriota bacterium | reverse complement strand
CGGTGAAGCAGCACCTGGAATCCTGCGAGTGGCCCGGCAATGTGTCCGAACTGAAGAATGTCATTGAGCATTGCGTGATCGCCGCGCGGTCCGAGCATCTGACCATGGAGGACCTGGAGTTCAAGGGCAACAAACCGGTGGCCTCGCTGGACACGCTGCTTTTAAACGGCAGCTTTCTTTCCCTGGATGAGATGGTGGCACTCTACGTCAAAACGGTGCTCAAGAAGGTGAAGGGCAACAAGAGCAAAGCGGCAAAGCTTCTGAGGGTGTCCCGCAATACCCTCAAGAAGAAATCGGTGGTCATCTGATCCTGCTGCCGCGCATTCACTGCTTGATATCCTTGAGAAGAAATTATTCCGCAACGGGGATTGCCCCTGAACCATTCAGGTGAAAGGCGAGAGTGATGAAAAGAGGTTTTTTGATCGGCCTGGCATTTGTGCCGGTGATGATCGCCGGTTTGTCGGGAATCGCCGTGGGAGCCGGGGAGGACAGGGAAGACCTGGAGCTGCGCACCGTAGTTGTCACCGTCAGCGCGTTTGAAGGAATTATGCCGGCGAAGCTGCAGTCGGGTCCCGGTACCACCGTGGTGTGGCTGAACCGCTCGAGCATACCGGCGGAGATACTGTTTCGCGATAAAAAGGTGGCCGTTGCCTGCGGATCGCCCGTCAATTTTTATATAGGCAAGGGAGGCGCCTACGAGTCGGGGAAGATTATCTCCCGGGGCACGGCCAGCCTCTGTTTTACCGAAAAAGGCTCCTACGATTATGTGGTAAAACCTTCAGAGACCTTTTATCGCGCGGGTGAACAGGAATACCGCGGTACCATAACCATAGAATAGGGCTTGTTTCATGCACATGAGAGGAGGTAAGCCGATGAACCGATTCAGATCAAATGCTGCATTACTGATTGCCGTTTGCTGCTGGTGCCTTGCCTTCGCCATTCCTGAACTTGCATATGCGCAGTCGGGAGAGGCCCCAGCGGACATGCCGCTACAGGGCGCCAAGGTGATTACCCTGAAGCGGCTGATGGCCGATGCCAACGCGGTAACCACCGTGACTGTTAAGCAAGGCACGACGGTGATATGGCTCAACGACACCAGCCGGGTGCTTGAGCTTGAGTTTACCGGCAAGCAGGTCACCATGGCCTGTGGTTCCGCCGTGGGCTTTTTCGTGAATGAAGAAGGATCATACACCTCGCAGAAAATTGTGCCCAAGGCAGTAGTGAGCCTCTGTTTCATCGAGCCGGGGGAGTTCCCGTATCAACTGGTGCTCGGTAAACTGAAGGGTCCCGATCCGCTGCAGGGGAAAAATTTTAAGGGTACGATTATCGTGGAGTGACCCTTTTCCCCCTCGTGTTCTTCGTGCCGTCTTTCGTGCGCTTCGTTTTTCAAAGCTGCAGGAGCAGGGGGCATGGTGCCGGGTACCGGACCAAGTCCCTCTCCTGTATTCTGCATCACTTCCTTCTTTCCAATAAACTTCCTTCTCCATCCACAGTTGCTGTCGACCACAAAGCGCTTTCCCATAAACTGCCAACTGTATACCTCCCCCGTCTTCCGGCACGATAAATGCTGGGCATTGAATTACCATAGAGTAACAACGGGAAAGAGTGTATGGCCAAGCAAACAATGCTTTCTCCGGAAACAATCGAGCAAAAAATATTTTTTATTCGGGGGCAAAAGGTAATGCTGGATAAAGATCTTGCTGAACTCTACGGTGTTAAAACCAAACGACTCAATGAGCAGGTGAAGAGAAATAGCAGAAGATTTCCAGGGGATTTTATGTTTCAATTGACCAAAGAGGAGAAGGAAGAACTGGTCGCAAATTGCGACCGGTTTAAAGCCCTCAAGCATTCTGCAATCAATCCTTATGCTTTCACCGAACAAGGTGTGGCAATGCTTTCATCCGTGCTCAAGAGCGATAGGGCAATTCAGGTAAATGTTCAGATCATGAGTGTTTTTACAAGGCTGCGACAGATGCTTGCCACACATAAAGAACTTGCTCACAAATTAAATGAACTCGAACAAAAAATTGTACAGCATGATGAAGAGATAGCTACCATCTTTGAAGCAATCCGGCATCTCATGGCTCCGCCAGAAAATCCCATTAAGCAAATTGGCTTTAAGCTCAAATAATTTCGGGTAAATTATGGTGCAGGGGAAAAAGGAAATGGGACGGGCGATGATTGTGTTAAAAAAATGGACTTACCTTGACTGATCAGATCGACCCAGTCGGGCTTCTTTCACCCATGGACCGTTGACTATATCCCCTCCGCCCTGCACCCTGTCCCCGGACTCTTCTTCTCACCCATACCCCTCATAAGCTGATTTAAGTTCCTCCATCATTTCCTGCTTCAAACTTTCCGGCTCCAGGACTTTGGCCTGCGCGCCATAGGAAAGCAACCACCGCTTCACCGCCCACATGCCGCCGGTTCTCATGGTGAGGATAATTGACCCGTCTTCCTGGTCTTCAATCTTCTGAGTTTTAGACCATTTTCGTTCCTTGATATAGCGAGCCTGGTCAGAGGAGAACCAGATTTTGAAATCCGCTGGCTCTTCGTAAAAAAATCAAAGGTTGAATCAAGCATTGCCTCGGGATCAAAGGACTTCGGATACTCAAATGAATCTTGGGTTATGACAAGGCTCATAATTCTCTCCACCGCGAGGGTAATAACATCACCGTATGCGGCAGATTGCACAAAGATGTACAAACCTCCGTCCCGTTCATAAAAGTGCAGCGGGTTTATGCTGAAATCCTTTACCGTATCATCAGAAAATGAATGGTAGGTAACCAGGCAGGTCTTTCTTTGCAGAATGGCTTCCGTAAGCTGATTGATGATCTCTTCTTTTCCGGAATAGTCCTTGGCAAATTTAGCCGCCGGCACAAAGAGGGTTTTTATTTTCTTTAACTGGTCTGCCGCCCCTTCCGGCAGGAACATACCTATTTTCTGAAACGCCGAATTGATGGTTTTTTCTATCTCCGTCCCCCGATAGAGCTTCTCTTCTCCTTTAATCAGATACAGTGCAATGATCTCGGCAATGGATAATTGCAGGTCGGGAATGGTTATGTTGGGAAGTTTATTAACAAAGGTATCAATAAGCTTCCAGCGCTTCTCCTTTTCCCCGGCATCTTCATCGTCATAGAGCGGGAACCCGAGTTCTTCAATGTTCATGATGATCCGGTAGACCTGCCGCTCCGAGACCTCAAGTGTCTCTGCAAGCTCCTTCTTGGTGGTCCCCCCCGGTTTTGACAGGAGATCTATGGCTTTTAAGAGCTTTACCAGCTGCTGCATGGTCCCCTCCAGAAAAATTAATCGGCTCTGACAGGAAATGTCACAGTCAGGATGTATGATTCTATTTAACAGGATAGGCAAGCTTTGGTCAATAATAATTAATCCAATAATATCAAAGGAGTGAAAGGGAGAGCCTATGGAGAAACCTGTTCTGAATCAAGCAAAGGGGTTGAAGGATTACGGGATCATCTACCTTTCAGGGCCGATTGAAAACGGCGTTTCTGAAACTGTCTGCAAGGAGATCATCGAATACAACATCAGTGAAAAGGTTGACCACATCCAGCTCATCATCAACTCGCCCGGCGGCACCTGCCCGGCCGGATTCGCCATCATCGACATCATGGAGTGGTCACGGCTGCCCATTTACACCACCGGGATCGGGGTGATTGCCTCCATGGCGCTGCTGGTATTTATGACCGGGCATAAGGGACGGAGGGTCATTACCCCCCGGACTTCCATCCTGTCACACCGCTATTCAGCCATGACCTGGGGCAACCACAGCCAGCTTCTGGCAGGCCGCAAGGAGCAGGACCTGGAACACCAGCGCATCGTGGACCACTACTTATGTTACTCGAACATCAAAACCAGGGAAGAACTTGAAATAAACCTGCTGCGGGATGTGGATACCTGGCTTACCTCGGATGAGGCCATCCGCTTCGGCATCGCCGATGTGCTGCAGCCAATAAACAGATCTTAAAAATCAGGAACAGGGAGAAACGATGCACTCAGATTCTGAATACCCGTCATCTATCACCGTTCACAAGGTGATACCCATACCTCCACACACCTTCGATGAAAAGGAGGACTATTTTTCGGACAACCTCGAACACCTGCAGGCTCTGGAATGCGAAGCACGGCTACGGATGCTGATTGCCTGCCTTCAGCGCGGCAGCATAAATATTACCAGGGGAAACGGCCCGCCTGAGGATAAACCGGAAACAAGTGTGCTGGGTATTCCGCAGGACCAACTGACCTTGAAAAACCTGCAGGAATTCTTAAAGGATGCTGAAACGGACAACCGGAACAGAGCCCGTAACTCAATTAGAAAGGGGATTGAGCTCAACTTTGAGCGATTTTGCACTACATACCGGCTTGACCGATTCGAGCGGCTGATAGTCATGTTCCTGTTCGTGAACAGCACCTGCATGGAATTCAGAAAGATGTTCAACGAGTACCGGCTGAATGGAAAGAAAAGTGAGAACGGGGAGATGAGCATGGGAGAGCTGCTCTCCCTTATCAGCAGCGACTACCGGGTGCAATTAAAGAACCGGCATTATTTCGGCATCCATGGAACCCTTATACGGGAGGAGATACTACCACAATACACTTATAACAGCATGGTCAATATCCTGGACCTGGACATGTACCTGCACGAGCGGGCCGTCCGCTACATTATCGGCGACAATAATACCTACAACGTAAGCCTGGAGTGTGTGAGCAGGGAGCGGCCGACCATCGAACTGGAGCGGGTTGTACTGCCGGAGAAGATGAAACAGGACGTGGTGACCCTGGCCGGCAATTACTCCCGGCAGTCGGCAGAAAAGGGTAAAGCCCACCTCAAGGACTTCTACGGATATGGGACCGGGCTGGTCTTTTTATTTCACGGCCCCTCGGGAACCGGCAAAACCATGATGGCCCATGCCCTGGCCCACAGCTTGGGAAAGGAACTCCTGCTGCTCAACACCGGGGACGCGGCCAAAAACGAATTCACCTTTGCCGGGGTGATGCGCTACATGTTCAGAGAGGCCCGTCTGACCGATGCCATCGCTTTTTTTGATGAATGCGATGACCTGATTTTAAAAAACCCCTCGGAGGCCAAACAGTTTCTCATGGAGGTTGAAAAGGCACAGTGCATTACCATCCTCGCCACCAACAAGGTGGTCAACCTGGACCCCTCGCTTGAGCGTCGGATCACCATGAAGGTCCCCTATGAGATACCTGATGAGGCGCTTCGGGAAAAGATATGGCAGGCGCTCATCCCCGATACCGTTGCACTGGCCCCGGAGGTCGATTGCAGGACGCTGGCCGGGAAATACATCTTCACCGGCGGGCTCATAAAAAACACCCTCCTGATGGCCATCAGCAACAAGTCAAATAATGGGCAGCACGAAAAAATCACCCTTAGCATGGAGGATATTGATAAAGCAGCGGCCTATCAGCAGGAAAGCATGTACGCACAGAAGGGAATTGAAAAATGCTACACACCTCAGACCATCCTTGAGTACCTGCCTCTGAAGGCGCATGTAAAAAAAGACCTGAAGGCGCTCGGCGCGCTCATCGGTTCGCTTACCGGCAGCGGCACCGGCCTCAAGGTTATGATCGGCTCTTCAGATACCCAAACGGGGGTTGAATGCGTTGAGGCGCTGGCCCATCTCTGCGGATACAAAATCAGGAGCGTACCCTACAACCGCATCTTTTTCAGCATTGGATTGATCAGGGACCCGCTTACCCAGCGCGAAATAAGCATGGTTGACTATGCATTCAAGCCCCATATCGGTCATCGGGCGATTACCCTGATTACGGACTACGGCGGGCTATTTAAATACGTCGTTTCAAATCCGATGGAGCAGTTTGATGAAAAACAGTATTTTTTCTGGAACCGGCTGCGGTCCTTCGAGGGGATACTCTTCTTTGTGACCAAGCCCTTCGGGAAGCACAGCATACCGGTTGAGTTTGACCATTACATAGAAATCAAACACCCGCCCGAGGAGCTTCAGATAAGGCATTGGGAAAAGCACCTGCAGAAGGGCGGCGTTCCCGATTCTGAGATCATCACCCTGGTGGAGCGCAACCAGATGCACCTGCATGAGATTGACTTCACCGCCCGCCAGGCCACTATCATCTCCTACACCAAAGGCCGCGACGGCCTGCTTACTCTAGATCACATACAGGAAGCAATAACGAGAGCCAGATCGAAGAAAGAGGCAAAGGTACTATTCGGGGTGTAAACAGAATTAATTGACTTGATAAAGCGCTCATAATATGCTTGATAAAAAGTGACCTTTCATCAGCTTCAAAATACATTTTAACATAATAAAGGAAAGGATGTCCCATGTCGAAAATTCATTACTTTCAGCGATATTCATCGATTGAAAATACTGTAACTAATAATACCCTTCAGCTATTGGACAGAATTTACAAACATTCAACGTTTCACGCATCTGAATTTCTAAAAAAAGTTGCGGACGAATCAATTGAAATCGGGAATGAAATTCAACAGCAAAAACGCGCTGACCAATCAGTCCCGGATGGCACCATAAAGCAAAATAGCTTTCGGGTATTGCTTGAATCGAAAGTAGATGCCCCAGTGGATGAAGAGCAACTCTTAAGGCATGCAGATAATTTTCGTGACGAATCTTTAAAAATACTGCTTCTCCTTACGAAGCAAAAAATAGGCAAGAAAGAGAAAGATATTAGACAAATGATTTCAGATAAATATCCAGATGTAATTTTTAAAAACATCACCTACGAAGGAATTTGTAAAGCAGTTACAGGTCTGTTTAAGGATTATGAACATGAAATGTTTTCTCTTGTAGAGGATTATATTGAATACTGCAATGATGCCAAACTATTTGATCAGGCAAAGTATCTTATGCGCGTTTTGCCGTGCAGTCAAAGTATCGACATTAATAAAAAATACGGAATATATTTCCACGAATCAGATCGTAGCTATACAGAACATTCTTTTGTAGGAATCTATGCAAACAAGGTGGTGCAGTGCATTTGGGCAATTGACAGTGTCTTTGATATTGAGTATGACGGCCAGGATTTTAAGAAAAAGAGTCTTGTTCAAGGTCGTGACACAGATGAATATAATGATAAACTTAAAAACATCATTAAAGATGCAAAAACAATCTGCGGGTATGAAATCGAAACGGGACATCGTTTTTTCTGCGGAAATCCAATAGAAACTGATTACAAGAAATCTTCACCGGGAGGAATTCTAGGACCACGTCTTATTAACCTAAAAGATGCAATTGGTGAATTTACTGACATAAACGATGCCGCAATGAAGTTGCGAAGTAAGCAATGGGAATAATGCTTAAAAAATTTATCTTTCCATATGATAAAGGGACATCCTATAATGATTCTGTCAAGAAAAAAGTGACGGGATATTTTTCATTCAAATAACGGTACGATAGAAAGAGCCGCTGCTGTTGGACGCACCTCCTCCTTGAGTTCCCGGGGGAACTTTTTAAAAGCATCGGCGATTTCTCACCATTGAAGCGAATCTTGTACCTTATCGTTATCAGTGTCCGGCATGCCTTTCAGGCCACCCATCATCCCTACAAGATTCAGTGAGAGGCCCTGCATGTGTAAAAAAAGGGGACGTAGGTGAATAAGTGCATAGCTGACTTGGCAGATGATTAGGAAAATCATACAAGGGAAATTAATCCTTGACAATTGTAGCCCATTGGCTACAATTGGGCCATGATTGAAATTCGCGAGACAGAAGCTTTTTCCAAATGGATCGATGGATTAAAAGACATACGCGCTCGTGCTCGTATACTCGTGCGGATTGAAAGGTTGGCGACCGGAAACCCGGGAGACGTCAAGCCGGTCGGTGAGGGAGTTTCGGAATTGCGAATCAATTACGGCTCCGGATATCGGGTGTATTTCAGAAAGAAGGGGCAAACGGTGGTCGTCCTGTTGGCTGGCGGTGATAATTCAAGTCAGTCCAAGGATATCAAAACCGCCTTGCGTCTATCTCGCAATCTATAGGAGGCAACCATGGCAAAAACCAAAACCACCAAATACGATGTGGCTGAGCACCTTCGTACACCGGAAGAAATGGCTGCATATCTTGAAGCCTGCCTTGAAGAGGCGAGTGGCGACGCCACCTTTATCGCAAAAGCCCTGGGAGATATTGCCCGGGCCAAGGGCATGACACAAGTGGCACGTGACGCAGGTTTGTCCCGGGAAAGCCTTTACAAAGCCCTTTCAGGGGAACGCACGCCGGGGTTTGACACAATACTTAAGGTTGTTGGCGCGCTTGGTTTAAAACTGCATGCGGAAGCCGCCGAGGGAAACCCATAGGAAAGGGAGGCGGGGGTAAAGAGGTGCATAACCATAGAGAAAGAGGGGTGAATAGGTGCATAATTAATTGTCTTATAACAGAGATGTGCAATGGCGCGGATGGTTCCGGCGACGCTGTCGCTTGAGACAGAGAGCAGGGCCGAGGGGAGGATGTTGACCCTCAAAAGACAGAAGTCAGGAGTCAGAAATCAAAAGGAGAAAAAGACCGCAGTTTTTGGGACACGGTCGACGGTAAAAAAGAATCGCCTGCAATCACCTGCTCAACCAGCCCACATGCTTTTCTTCTTTCTTGACACACAATCAGTTTCTGTCATAATTCGTTCATAAAAACGTCAGGATGTATTCAAAAAAAGCAAGATAATGAAGCAGAAAAAGAAACCTCAACTTCATATTATCGCCGGTCCAAACGGAGCAGGAAAGACAACCTTTGCAAAGGAGTTCCTTCCCCGCGATGCCGGATGTCTTGAATTTGTGAATGTTGACATGATAGCCGGTGGTTTGTCTCCCTTTGCTCCGGAGAAAGCAGCTATTCGAGCTGGCAGACTTGTGCTTGAGCAAATACGCTTCCTGGCACAAAGAGGTTCTGATTTTGCATTTGAAACCACCCTTTCAGGAAAAACATACATACAGCTGATTAAAAATTTCAAGAAAAAGGGGTACCAAATCCACATCTTCTATTTATGGGTTCCCACCGTTAAACTGGCGCTGGAGCGTATAGCTACACGCGTAAAAAACGGAGGGCATGATGTGGCCGAATGTGTCGTGCGCCGTCGCTTCGATAAGAGTCTGCAGCATTTTTTCAAGTACTATCGACCTTTAGTGGATGCATGGGCTGTCTATGATAATTCAGGAGAAAAACCACAGATGATAGCGTGTGAAGAATCAGGAAGACTTGAAATTCTCAATCCTGATCTATTTGAAACAATTTCAATGACAGGAAGCCATAATGAAAAAAAGAAATAAGCCACAATCTTCTTTAATTGCATACAGGGCTGAAAAGGCTTTAAAGCGGGCGGTTGCCAAGGCGATTGCTGAACACAAACGCAATGGAATTCCTATCGCTGTATGGCGAGACGGCAAGGTGGTGCGGATACCGGCAGCTAAAATAGCAGCACATGAATGATAAAAGGCTTAATGTGTTCTTTTAACCCTACTCTACAGATGCAAATAAGGGGACGTAGGTGAAAGTATGAATAATGATTAAGGAAGTTCATCAATCGCAGAAAAGATGACGCACGCTGAAGCGTGCGGCTACCCTCCTGATGACATGACCTGTGGACATGGCGGACAGGATGGCAAAAGCGGAAAGGGGAAGGTGTCCACCGCTGCCAATTATCAGGAGCTCACAGCCAATGCTATGCTGGTGCTGCTGGCAGTTGCCTGCAGCCTGCTCGACCGGCAGATTGCTGCCCAGGCAAAGGCGTTCGATAACGAGGGCGGCTTTACCGAACGCCTTTACAGGGTGCGCTCGGCAAAACGGTCGTCACGCTGTCTGTCCACAAAGTCCAGCCGGTCCATAAAAAGGGATCGTAGGCGAATTGGTGAACATAAAGGGTGTAGGTGAAAAACACACAAGAAGTAATGCGCTCGCCAATCACAGAAAAGATAGCGCACGCTGAAGCGTGCGGCTACCCTCCTGACGAAATGACCTTTCTGACCACCATTGCATCCGGTGAAATAAAACGGATAGATTTTGAGGGCATCTGCTGTCAGCAAAGGTCCCGCAGCTACGTTTGGGCTAGCGAGCGCCTGTAGGCTTCGGCGAGCGCTTCCTTGCGCAGGCCGTGGTCGATGAAATCCCAGGGCAGCACTTCGTCTAACGACCGCTCCCGGTATACGTAAAAGTCGGGATTCACATCCACCTGCCGGTAGGCCTTGATGAAACTTCCCCCCAGCTCATGGGCGGCCATCAGGATCTTGCCCACCCGACGGTCTCCCCTGCTCAACAGACACTGCAGATAGCTCCATTTGGGAAGGTCCCAGGTGACGGTGATCTTCTTTTCCTTTTTCAGGCTGTTCTTAATCCGCTTGAGCTTTGCCTGCAGCGTCGCGACCTCCTCGAATGGATGCCACTGAAAGGGCGTTCCCGGCTTGGGAATGAATGCGTTGATGCTCAAGGTGATGCTTTCCGGTTGGCGGGAACGGGGGTTTGCTTTGATCAGGTGATGCTGAATCCTCCGGGTGAGATCGCTGATGCCGTCGATATCGACCGCGGTTTCGCCGGGCAGCCCGATGAGGAAGTACAGCTTGATGTGGCGAAAGCGGTGGGCGGCGATGATCTCCACTGTTTTAAAAATCTGTTCGTCGGAGAGGTTTTTGCGGATGACCCGTCGCAGGCGCTCGGAGCCGGTTTCCGGGGCGAGGGTTATGGTCTGATGGCCGCTCCCCTTCAGCAGTTGGATAAACTCCTCGTTCACCAGGTCGATGCGCAGCGAGGTCACCGAAAAGCTGCCGCCCTGCTCCAGGATGAACCGGCACAGTGAGGTGATGTCGGGATGGTCGGAAAGGGTGGCCCCGATCAGGCCGATCTTTGCATGGGCCTTGATGCCCAGGGCCGCGGTGGCTGTGAGGCTTGCAAGGCTCCGCTTCCGCACCGGACGGTAGGCGGCGCCAAGGCAGCAAAAATTGCAGCCGTAGGGACAGCCGCGGCTGACTTCCATCAGGAACATGCCGCTGAATTCGGTGAAGGGAGTGATGATGGCGGAGTGCGCCGGATAGCGGTCGAGCGGGGAGACGACGGCCCTCCGCACCCGCTGCGGCGCGTTTCCCCGAGGCATAAACGAAGCGATGGCGCCCGATGCATGGTACTCCACCTCATAGAGGGACGGAACGTAAATGCCCTCGATCTGCGCCAGCGCGGCAAGCATCTCCTCGCGCGCCGCTCCCCGGTCCCGATGCGTGCCATACGCGGCAATGAGCCGGGGCAGCACGTCCTCCCCCTCCCCGATGATGAACAGGTCGATGAAATCGGCCAGTGGTTCCGGATTGAGGAAGGCGCACACGCCTCCGGCGATGATCAGGGGACAGGTATCGTCGCGCCGGTCCCGCGTCAGGGGAATGGATGCCAGTGCGAGCACATCGAGAAGAGCGGGATAATCATTTTCGAAGGAAAGCGAGAAGGCGACCATGTCAAAGTCGCGCAGGGGCCGGCAGGATTCAAGGCTGAAAAGCGGATGCCGCACGCGGCGCAGCTCCTGCTGCTCCTCCGGCTCGGGGAGAAACGCGCGTTCACAGATGGCTTGGGGGATGCTGTTGATCAGGCGATAAATGCTCTGGAAGCCGAGATTGGACATTCCGACGTAGTAGCTGTTGGGGTACACCAGCGCTACCGCCGTTTTGTGTTCCCGGGATTTTCTGATGGTGCCCTGTTCGTGAGAAAGGAGCCGGTCGGCTGCCTCTGCGAGGATGCGGGGCGGAACCCTGCCCGTCGGCCTGGTCATGATAAGTGAGGCAACACCCGGTCAGAGCTCATTGCTTCCCTCTCGCGTGCGCGTCGTGCGATCAGGCCTCGCTCGGTTCAAGCTCGTCGCCCTTGCGCAGAAAGGTGGGAATATCATACTCATCATTCACAAAATTGCTGATGATGGTGCCGATCTTGGTGATTTCGGGCTTGCCGTCGTCATAGGCGCCGCGCAGGTATGCCGGCACCTCATCCAGCGCGTCGTTGCACTCCTGCATCGGCGTTGCCATGGCCCGCTTCATCTCCTCCAGCTTTTTCTCATCGCCGGTTCCGAAGCCGGTGGCGATGACGGTAATGCGTATCTCATCTGCCATCTTGGGATCGATCACCGCGCCGAAAATGATGTTGGCATCGTCGTCGGCCTCTTCCTGGATCATGGTGGCGGCGTCATTGACCTCGTGCAGGGAGAGCTTTTCGCCGCCGGTGATGTTGATCAGCAGACCCCGCGCCCCGCTGATGGAAATGTCTTCAAGCAGGGGGCTGGATATGGCCTTGTGCGTTGCCTCGATGGCCTTGTTGTCGCCCGCGGCAATGCCCATGCCCATGAAGGCCATGCCCATTTCGGACATGATGGTTTTCACATCGGCGAAATCAAGGTTGATCAGCCCGGGAATGGTGATCAGGTCGGAGATGGATTTGGAGGCGTGGAGCAGCACCTCATCGGCCTTTTTAAAGCTTGCCAGCAGCGAGAGGTCGCGGTCGCTGATGCTCAGCAAACGCTGGTTGGGAATGGCAATGAGCGTGTCAACCGTTTTCTTCAGCTCCTCCATGCCCCGCTCGGCCGCGATCTGCCGCCGCTTCCCCTCGAAGAAGAACGGTTTGGTGACCACCGCCACCGTCAGCGCGCCCAGCTCCTTGGCGATGGATGCGATGACCGGGGCCCCTCCGGTGCCGGTCCCGCCGCCCAGCCCGGCGGTGATGAAAATCATGTCCGCCCCCGCAAGCTCTTCGCGTATTTTTTCCGCGTCTTCCAGGGTGGCATCGCGCCCGATGTCGGGATTGGCCCCCGCCCCCAGCCCCTTGGTCAGATCAGCGCCCAGCTGAATCTTGGTGGTTGCCAGTGCATTGCCCAGGGCCTGAAGATCGGTGTTCGCGGCGATGAACTCCACCCCTTCCAGGTTGGAGGATATCATGGTGTTAATGGCATTGCACCCGCCGCCCCCGACGCCGATGATCTTGATTTTGGCGATCTGCGGTGTATGGTCTTCTATCTCAAATAAGCTCATGTGGCGCTCCTTTCATAAACGGAATGGTTGCCCGGGTGCGGTTGCATGCACTGCCGTAAGCCGGAATATGATCAAGGATATTTACCAATATATGGTAGAAGATATGTATTATTTACCGACTATATAGTATTCATTCTGGCATGTCAATAATCATTGCATTTTTTTTCACGCGTCACCTTTGCCCGCCTCACACCACTTCGGCCAGCCACTGCTTGGCCGCGCGGACCAGCCCGGTGCACATGGACCGGCATCCCCTGCCGCGGCTGGAATCGGATGAGCGGGTTCTTCCGTACAGGATGAGTCCCACGGCGGTGGCGTAGATGGGGCTTTTGACAATCTCGGACAGCCCTCCCACGGTGTTGGGATATCCCACCCGCACCGAAAGATCCAATGTCCGCTCGGCGCATTCGGTGATGCCCTGCAGCAGTGACGTGCCCCCGGTGAGCACCACCCCCGGGGTCATGAATTCGCGGTATCCGGATTTCGTGATTTCCCGGCGAACGAAGGTGAATATCTCCTCCACCCGGGACTGGATGATCCGGCATAAAAATTTCCGTGAAATTGCCCGCGCGCCTCCGTTGCCCATGACGGCGATGTCAATGGTTTCATCTTTTGCGTCGGCGGCGCTGCAGGCGGAGCCGTACTGAATCTTCAGGTCCTCCGCCTGCTTGAGCGAGGTCCGCAGTCCCACGGCGATGTCGGAGGTGATGTGATCGCCCCCCAGCGCCAGCACCGAGGTATAGCGGATGCTTCCTCCCTTGATGATGGCGATATCAGTGGTGCCCCCCCCGATGTCCACCAGGACCACCCCCAGCTCCTTCTCGTCTTCATAGACGGTCGAAGCCGATGAGGCGAGGGGCTGCAGCACCAGTTCCTTGACCGCCAGGCCGGTGCGGTTGGCGCACTTGATGATGTTCTGAGCGGATGACGCGGCGCCGGTCACCATGTGCACCTTTGCCTCCAGCCGGACCCCGGACATTCCCAGCGGATCATGGATTCCCTCCTGGTCATCAACAATGTATTCCTGGGGAAGGATGTGCAGCACCTCCCGGTCCTGCGGGATGGCGATGGCCCGGGCGGCCTCGAGCACCCGGTTGATGTCGTGCCGGCTCACCTCGCTGTCTTTTATGCCGATGATCCCGTGGCTGTTGAATCCCTTGATGTGGCTGCCGGCGATGCCGGTATAGGCCGCGCTGATCTTGCATCCGGCCATGAGCTCCGCCTCCTCCACAACCCGGGCAATGGCTTCAACCGTGCTGTCGATGTTGATGACCATCCCCTTGCGCAATCCCTTGGAGGGGGCGCTGGCGAACCCGATGACGTCGAGTCCGTCACCATTCATTTCTCCGACGATGGCGCAGGTCTTGGTGGTTCCCAGGTCCAGACCGGCAACTATATTTCCATTTTTTCCCATGGTGGTTCACCTCCGCTCCTGATGGCCTTACGGTTGGGGTTGCTGCGGTTCAGTTTGATAAATGCCTTGCGCCGGTAGGTAAGATCGATTACCCGCGGCGCCAGATTCCGGTTTTTGAGATCATCGATGATGGCGCAGAGGCGCCGGCACTTGGTTTCGAAGGGCTGGAACCCCATTTCAATCTGCACGGCGTCGGGCGCGGTGAAAACGGTGAGCCCGAGCACCGGATCAAGATGAATTTCGGATATGCCGGAGCGGGGAATGCCCTCCCGCTCGGCGCTGCGCATGAAGGTGAGCGCCTGGCTGATGAGCGGCGAGACCGCCTGAGTGTGCCCCGCCGCGTCCTCCCGGCGGATGCCGGTCAGGATGGGCAGCACCGTGCGGTCTTGCCCCAGCAGCTCCTCTCCCTCGGCCTTTTTGAAAATGGTTCCCTTTTCATCCACCAGGTAGAGCCCGTCCATGTTGATCAGGGCAACCGGCTTTCGTTCGCGGATGCTGATAAAGAGCCGGTCGGGAAAGCTGCGCTTGACCTGGGCGCGCTCGATCCAGGGCGATTGTTCCAGCCGGTGGCACATGCCGGCGAGGTCGATGGCCAGGAGGTTGGTCTCGTGGGTGATGCCCGCCATGGACATGACCTGGTCGGGAAGGTAGCGGCCGCAGCCGGAGACGCTGATCTTTTTCACCGTGAACTGCGGGCACTGGAGCAATTTCTGATAGGCGATCATTCCCCCGAGCACGACGGTTGCGGTCGCCAGCACCAGGAGCAGGCATCGCAGGAAGGTGAAAACGGCGCGGGCCAGGTCCCGTTTCCCCGCCGCCTTGCGCCGGCGGAGCATGAAGCGGCGGTTCTTCAGTCTTGTGGAGGCGGGTGAGAGAACGGTCGGTGTCATAGCGTTTCGATGCAAAGGGTTGCCCTTGCGGGTTTGGGTGAGGCGCAGGTTATGCAATGGCCTTGCGCCGCGCGCTCACCGGGTTCAGTTCCTTAAGCCGGGCGGAGCGCATGATCCGCTCAACCAGATTGTCAAAGCTGATGCCGGCGTGCCGCGCCGCCATGGGGAGAAGGCTGGTCGCGGTCATGCCGGGAATGGTGTTGATCTCGAGCACAAACGGCTCCTCGGTCCGGTTGGTGAGCATCAGGTCGACCCGCGCCGCGCCCTCGCAGCCGAGGACCTGATACGTTTTAAGCGCCAGGTCCCGGATGAGCCGGGCGGTGCGCGGTTTCATCCGGGGTTCAAGAATGTAATCGGTGCACCCGGGGGTGTACTTGGCGGTAAAGTCGTAAAACCCCTGCCTCGGCACAATTTCAACCAGCGGCAGCGCCCTGCCGTTCAGGATCCCGGCGGTAATCTCCCGGCCCGCAATGAACCGTTCCGCCAGAATCTGCCGGTCATAGCGCGCGGCGGTGCGGCATGCGTCCAGGAGGGCTTTTCGGTTTCTGACAATGGCGGTGCCGATGGTCGAGCCTTCGGCAACCGGCTTGATTACCAGCGGCAGGGGGATGCGGATGTCCCGCAGCGCCTGCGCGCCCCGGATGCGGTCGGCGTCGATGACCTGGAAATCAGCGGTGGGGATCCCGTGGCAGCGCAGGATGTGCTTGGTCATCCCCTTGTGCATCGCCAGGGCGCTCGCCAGCACCCCCGACCCGGTGTAGGGTATCCCCATCAGTTCCAGCATTCCCTGGATGGTCCCGTCCTCTCCGCCCCTGCCGTGAAGGGCGATGAAGGCAGCGGTAATCTTTTTCAGGCGCAGCGTCCGGGCGATGCCGCCGTCCACATCGATGGCGGTAACCCGGTAGCCTTTATTGCGCAGGGCCTCGCCTATGGCCCTGCCGGTGCGCAGCGATATCTCCCGTTCCCGGGAAACGCCCCCCATGAGCACGCCGATGCGGGCGTGCCGTATGTCCGGTACTGCAGATCTAGCCATGTTCTCCTACCACCTGTACTTCCGGCTCCAGATGGACGCCGGTTGCATCGAGGACGCTTTTCTGCATCACATCCATCAGCGTCAGAATATCCCGTGCGGTTGCCCCGCCCCGGTTCACTATGAAGTTGGCGTGCCGTTCCGAGATCTGGGCGCCGCCCTCCCGGCGGCCTTTGAGGCCCGCCTGGTCAATCAGCCGTCCTGCCGCGTCACCCGGGGGATTTTTAAAGACGCATCCCGCGCTGGGCAGGTCCAGGGGCTGGGTTTGCCACCGCCGCCGGCGGATGGCTTCCATGGTCTGCGCAATTGCGCCGCGTGTTCCCGGTCGCACCTGCAGCAGCCCTTGGAGGATGATGGCGCCCGGCGGAATGTGCAGATGGCGATAGGCAAAGGGAATCCCGGGACTTTTTTTTTCTTCCTGCTCTCCCGCGGGGGTGAGCAGGGTGATGGCTTCGGTGACATCTCCCATCGCCGCTCCCTGGGCGCCGGCATTCATTGCCCACGCGCCGCCCAGTGACCCGGGGATACCGCTTACGAATTCCATACCGGCCAGTTCCTGCTCCAGGCACACCGCCAGCAGCCGCCGCAGCGGGACGCCCGCCTCCGCCCGGATCATCGGCTGATCACCGTCCCTCCGGACCATGGTTATCTTTCTGAAGCTTCGGGTCAGCTTGATCACCACGCCCCTGATTCCCCCGTCCCTGACCAGCAGGTTGGTTCCCGCGCCCATCACCAGCCGGGGAATGCTCCGGCCGTCGCAGAAACGGATGATTGCCAGCAGCTCCCGCTGGTTCGCCGGATAGATCAGCATGTCCGCGCAGCCCCCCACCCTGAGGGAGGTGTGGCGGCGTAAGGGGACCTCAAGAAGCACCGTTCCCCTCGTCAGTGCGGCAAGTTCCTTCGCGACGTTCCGGTTCATGCAGCGAAGCTCACGGGAGCGCTTTCAGCCTGCGCATGAGCTCATCGCCCAGCTGCGTAATATCGCCGGCGCCGAGGGTAATGATCATGTCTCCCGGCTCCAGCAGGGGCATGAGCTGGTTGACCATCTCTTCCTTGCGGGGGACGTAGATGACATGCTTGTGTCCCCGTTCCTTGATGCCCTGGTAGAGGCCCTCGGCGGTCACTCCCGGCAGGGGATCCTCTCCGGCCGGATAAATGTCGGTGAGCAGCAGCAGGTCCGCCTGGTTGAAGGCGGTGAGAAATTCCCGGTAGAGGTCACGGGTGCGGGTGTAGCGATGGGGCTGAAACAGCACCACCACCCGGCCTTTCCCGAGGGCCTTCGCCGCGCTCAGGGTCGCTTGGATTTCGGTGGGATGATGGCCGTAGTCATCAATCAGGTTAATGCCCTTGAAGGCGCCCTTGCGCTGGAACCGACGCTGCACGCCGCCGAATGCCTTGAGCGCCTCCTGTATGGCCGGAAAGGGAATCTTGATCTCGCGCGCCACGGCAATCGCCGCCAGCGCGTTGAGCACATTGTGCATGCCGGGAAGGGGAAGCTCCACCCGGCCCAGCTCCTCCTTGCGGCAGAGAACGGTAAAGCTCATGGAGAATCCCCCGGCGGATATGTCGGTCGCCTGCAGGTCGGCCTGGGGGGTCAACCCGTAGGTGAGGAAGCGCTTTTCCAGATGGGGGATCAGGTCCTGCACGTGGGGATTGTCGAGACAGAGAATCACCAACCCGTAAAAGGGAATCTTGTTGACGAAGGTGATAAAGGCGCGCTTGATTTCATCGACCGTCCCATAATAATCGAGGTGCTCGGGATCGATGTTGGTGACCACCGCTATGGTGGGTGACAGCTTGAGAAACGAGCCGTCGCTTTCATCCGCCTCCACCACCATGAAATCACCCCTGCCCAGGATGGTGTTGGTGTCGATGGTGTTCAGCTTTCCGCCGATGACCACGGTGGGGCTGATGCCCCCGCGGTCCAGCACCACGCCGATGAGCGAGGTGGTGGTGGTCTTGCCGTGGGCGCCGGCCACGGCAATGCCGTATTTCAGCCGCATTAATTCGGCAAGCATCTCCGCCCGCGGGATGACCGGTATGGTGCGGTTGCGCGCCGCCATGACCTCGGGGTTGCCGGCCTTGACCGCCGAGGAGGTGACCACCACGTCAACGTCGGTCACGTGCTCCGCATGGTGTCCCTGGAAAATGGTCGCGCCGCGCTTCTGCAGCCGCTCGGTGGTCTCGCTGAGCCTGAGATCGGAGCCGCTCACCTGGTATCCGAGGTTGAGCAGCACCTCGGCGATGCCGCTCATGCCCGCCCCGCCGATGCCAACAAAGTAAATATGTTTTATGCTCTGGTACATGATGCTCCTAGGTAAGCAGTGCGTAACAGTGCTCGACAATGTCACGGGCCGCGCCGGGCCGTGACAGCTCCCCCGCGTTTGCCCCCATGGCCGCGAGTTCGTCCGGCGCGCGATAGAGCCGCAGGATCTCATCCGCCAGCATCGCGGCGGTGAGCTGTTTCGGGTCGATTATGGTCGCGGCGCCGCGGTTGACCAGGAACAGGGCATTGTGCTGCTGATGATTGTCGGCGGCCCAGGGATAGGGAATGAGCACCGAGGCCCTGCCGTGCATCATCAGTTCCGCCAGGGTGGTGGCCCCGGCGCGCGAGACGACCAGGTGCGACCGCCGGTAGGCCCCGGCCATGTCGTCGATAAAAGGAACCACCTCGGCGGTGAAACCCTCCCGGCGGTATGTTTCGGTGACCGCCCCGAGGTCGGCGGCGCCGGTTTGATGGATGATCTGCAGCCGGTCACGGATCGGCCGCAATGCCGGAAGCGCCCCGGTCATCGCGCCGTTGATCTGGTGCGAGCCGAGACTGCCGCCGATGACCAGCAGGGTAAACGGCCGGGAAGCGGGCGGCGCGCCTGTTTCGAAGCGGTGCTGCCGGCGCAGGGGATTGCCCGCGATCACCGTCTTGCCCCGCGGGAAATGCCGCTGTGATTCCTCAAACGAAATGAAAATACGGTCGGCAACAGCGCCCAGCATGCGGTTGGTCAGGCCGGGAAGCACGTTTTGCTCATGGATGGCCCGCCTCACTCCCCGGATCCAGGCCGCCGCCAGCACCGGCGCCGAGACATATCCTCCCATGCCGAACACCAGCTGCGGGGCGAAGCGCTTGATGAGGCTCAGCGACTGCATGATTCCCTTGCCGAGATGGAGCAGGGCGATGAGCGCGCGCAGCGGGTTTTTGCCCTTGATGCTGGCCGCGTCGATGGCCGCGAAGTCGCATCCCGGCGGAATCAGCGCCCGCTTGTCCAGGTCCCGCGCCGTTCCGACGAAGAGTATGCGGTTGCCGGCGTCTTTTTCCCTGAAGGCCTCGGCCAGCGCAATGCCCGGAAACAAGTGACCTCCTGTGCCGCCTGCGGCGATGAGTATCTTCATAACCTGGTTTTCATGGACGGCTGCGACCCGATGTTCAGCAGGATCCCCATGCTGGTCAGGTTGATGACCAGGGAGGTGCCTCCGTAGCTGATGAAGGGGAGGGTGGAACCCTTGGTGGGCAGCAGTCCCATCACCACGCCCAGATTGATGGCCGCGTGCAGTCCAATGAAGGCGGTAATGCCCAGGGCCAGATACGTTCCAAAACGATCCGGCGCCTTGAGGCAGATTTTTATTCCACAAAACACCAGCAGGACGAAGAGCAGGATGATCGTGCCCGTCCCGACAAAGCCCAGTTCCTGTCCCAGGATGGAGAAAATAAAATCGGTGTGGGGCTCGGGCAGATAGAAAAGCTTCTGGGTGCTGTTGCCCAGGCCGGTTCCCCACAGCCCGCCGGAGCCGAGGGCCAGGAACGACTGGATGATCTGAAATCCGGTGTCCGAGGCGTCTTTCCAGGGATCGAGAAAGGCGGTGAGACGCTCCAGCCGGTAATCGGCGGAGATGATCAGCAGGTAGCCGCCAACCGCGGCGAGACCGGCAAAAACACCAAGGTGCTTGATGCTGCCCCCCCCCGCGAAGACCATGACAAAGAAGAGCATCATCATGATCATGGCGGTTCCGAAATCCGGCTGCGCGAGAACCATCGCGGCCATGCACAGCGTGACCAGCAGGTGGGGAAGAAAGCCGACGGAGAAGGATTTCATTTTATCCTCCTTGGCGGCAAGGGAATAGGCAAGGAAAATCACCAGGCTCAGCTTGGCGAGCTCCGAGGGCTGGAAGGAGACCGGTCCCACCGGCAGCCACCGGGTGGCGCCGCCGATGGTTTTGCCCAGTCCCGGGATCAACAGCAGGACCAGCGAGGCAATGCTTAGTCCCAGGATGAGGTAGACAAACCGCTGCAGCAGCTGGTAGCGCATGTTCCGGGCGACCAGCAGCAGCAGGAAGCCGACGGCGGCAAAGACAATCTGCTTTTTCAGGTAAAAGGTGTCGGTGCCGCACTTGTCGGCGGCGGAGATGGAGCTTGAACTGTAGACCATGACGATGCCGGTCATCACCAGGATGAAAACAATCGCCAGCAGCAGCCGGTCGTAGAGCTTGCGCGATTCCATTATGTCCCCCCCTGATCGTGAGCGCCGGCGAAGCGGCGGACCAGCGCGCTGAAGGCGTCCCCCCGTTGCTCATAGCTCGCAAACATGTCGAAGCTGGAACAGGCGGGGGAAAGCAGTATGGTATCGCCGGGCGACGCCTCACCCACCGACCGCCGAAAGGCGTCTTCAAGGCTGTCCGCCAGGATGATGGCGGTGGAGGATGTGAGCGCCTCGCGCATTTTGTGCCGGGCCTCGCCGAAGAGCACCAGGGCCTTCACCTTCTGCTGCAGCAGGGGGATGAGGGGATCATACGCCCCGCCCTTGTCCTTGCCGCCGGCGATGAGAATCAGCGGCGGGCTCATTGATTCCAGGGCGCTGACCACCGAGCCCACATTGGTTGCCTTCGAATCATTGTAAAATCGGATGCCCTTGTGCTCGAGCACGAACTCCAGCCGGTGGTGGAGGGTGGCAAACTGTTCCATGGCCTGCTGGACCGCATCCCGCGGGCATCCGCAGAGGGTGCTGACGGCGGCCGCGGCCATGATGTTGTGAAGGTTATGGGTGCCCCGCAGCCGGAGGCGGTCGGCGGCAAAGGCCGCCTGCGCCTCTCCCACCCGGTAGTGGAAGCGGCGGTCGCGGTGATAGATGCCCGCAGCCACCGGGCGGGCTGCGCTGAAGAAAAGCGGGGTCGCCGGGATGGCGGGGGACAGCTTTTGTACATCAGGATCGTCGGCATTGAGCAGGGCATAGTCGCTTTCGCGCTGATTGGTGAAAATCCGCGCCTTGGCGGCGATGTATGCGCCGTACGAGTCATAGCGGTCGAGGTGGTCCTGCTGGAGATTGAGCAGCACGCTGATGAAGGGCCTGAAGGTTTTGATGCCCTCCAGCTGGAAGCTGCTGATTTCCGAGATGATGAATTCGGCGCGGTGACCGTCCACAACATATTCAATCAGGGGTGTGCCGACATTGCCGCCCAGGAACGCCTCGATGCCGGCGCGGCGAAACATTTCCGCCATGAGCTTGACGGTGGTGGTCTTTCCGTTGGTGCCGGTGACCGCAATGATCGGCACACTGATGAAGCGGTATGCGAGCTCGATCTCGCTGATGATCTCCACCCCCCTTTCCGCCGCCGCCCGCAGCGGCGGGGACTCCAGTGAGACGCCCGGGCTGACCACAATCAGATCGGCAGCCAGGAAGGAAGGAAGCCGGTGGCCGCCGGTCTCAACCGCGATGCCCCGCTCCCCGAGGGCGCTGAGCGCGGGCAGGACCGCCGCCTCATCGCGAACCTCGCTGACGGTGACCCGGGCGCCCCGCTGCTGCAGAAAGCGGGCGGTGGCGATGCCGGTGGCGCCCAGTCCCACCACCAGCGCCTTGGCGCCGCTGATCTCCTGCTGTGATCGGTTGTGTTGTTCCACGGTTTTCCTTCGCTGCGCTCGCGGCCGCCCGCCGCCGGGGCGGCGCCGACCGCATCATGCTACCGCAGTTTGAGCGTACTGATGGCCACCAGCGCCAGGATGGCGGCGATGATCCAGAATCGCACGATGATCTTGGGCTCCGCCCACCCCTTCAACTCGTAATGGTGGTGCAGCGGGGCCATGGCGAATATGCGCTTTTTGCGCAGCCGGAATGACGCAACCTGAAATATGACCGAAAGCGCCTCTGCCACGAAGATGCCTCCCACAATGGCCAGGAGTATTTCATGCTTGCTGATGATGGCGATGGTGCCCAGGGCGCCGCCCAGCGCCAGGGAACCGACATCGCCCATGAACATCTGGGCGGGGTAGGCGTTGAACCAGAGAAAGCCGGTGGCCGCGCCCAGCAGGGCCCCGCAAAAAATGGTCAGCTCCCCGCTGCCGGGGATGTAGAGAATCTGCAGATAGCTGGCAATCTTGCTGTGTCCGGCAAAATAGGAGAAGAGGAGGTAGGTCAGCGAGACCATCAGGACCAGCCCGATGGCCAGCCCGTCCAGTCCGTCGGTGAGGTTCACCGCGTTGGAGGTGCCGACGATGATCAACACCACAAACGGAATGTACAAAATGCCCAGGTTGACCGACACCTCTTTGAAAAACGGTATGGTGAGGGTGTTGTCGAAGGCGGGGGTGAGGTAGAAGTAGATCCCCAGCACCGTTCCCACCAGCAGCTGGCCCCAGAGCTTGAAGCGGGCGGAGACGCCCCGTGAGCTCTTGCTGCGGATTTTTTGTACGTCGTCGATCAGGCCGATGATCCCCAGCGACCAGGTGGTAAGCAGCACCGTCCAGAGATACTTGTTGGCAAGATCACCCCACAGCAGCGCGCCCACCGACAGGGAAAAGAGGATCAGTATCCCGCCCATGGTGGGCGTTCCGCGCTTGGTCAAATGGGCCTGCGGACCGTCCTCCCTGATCTGCTGTCCGAGGTTGAAGCTGCGGAGCTTGTTGATAAACCAGGGGCCGAGAATGAGGGTGATGAGCAGGGCGGTAATGATGGCATAGATGGTCCTGAAGGTAATATAGCGAAATACATTAAAGATGCTGTAGGTCTCATGCAACGGGTAAAGCAGATGATAGAGCATGAATTGCGTTCCTTGTGGTTTAGCTGCTTGCCCGGGCAACCCGGCGTTTCAAGCCTTCCTGCACCACCTCGATGAGCTGGTTGTGGCTGAACGGCTTGCAGAGTCGAGCGTCGGGCTCGGGGCGGCAGTCGGCCGCGATGCCGGCGCGTCCGGTGAGCACGATGGTCACCGGGTCGGCTTTGAGCTGCGAAATTTTTTCCAGCAGTTCCCCTCCCCCCATCAGGGGCATATGCAGATCGGTGATGACCACGTCATAGTGGTGGCTGCGCAGCATGTCGAAGGCCTCACCCCCGTCGGCTGCGGTGCGCACCTCGTATCCGTTGAGGGCTAAAAAGGCCCGGGTGATGTCGCGCACCATCTTTTCATCGTCAACCACCAGTATGGTCGGTGTCCGATGTTCGCCCATACGACCCTCCCTCCGCCGGTGTGTGCCCGCCTCCTGTCCCCGCGCGGTCCGTTGAGCGGCGGCACCGGGGACGGGTGACGTCCGCATCAGTGATTGCATCCCGCGCTTGCCGCTGCCGACGGCATGCCGGTGCGTGTGTTTCTCAGCTCCCTGAATCGTTCCATGCATCGCTCCATCCGCATGCCGCGCGATCCCTTGAAAAGGATCCAGTCATGCGGCTGCACCAGCGCCGCAAGCCGGCGGGCGATCTCCTCATGGCTGTCAACAATGGCAATGGACACCCCGGCAGCCCCGGCTCCGGCGGCCACCGACGGCGCGTGGGCGCCGGTGAGGAAGACCGGATTGATCTGCAGGGTTTTAATGAGCGCCCCCAGCTGTCGGTGATATGCCTCGGATGCATTGCCAAGCTCGAGCATGTCCCCCAAAACCGCAATGCCCCTGCCCGCTCCCTTGTGCTGGGCTAGGGTGGTAAGGGCGATTTCCATGGAGGAGGGATTGGCGTTATAGGTATCATTGATGACGGTGATGTCATCATCGAAGCGGATGATTTCCATTCTGCCGGGAAACGGGGTATACCCCTCCAGTCCCGCCTTGATGTCCTCCATGCCGGCTCCGCAGAGGCTGGCGGCAGCGACCGCCGCCAGCGCGTTGTAAATGGAATGCCTGCCCGGGACGGCAAGCGTCACCGGGGCGCTTTCCTGCCCGATGGCCAGGGTGAATCGGTTTTTCCCGCCGGCGGGTGATGCGATGTCGAGCGCCCGAACCTGGGCCGGTGCCACAATCCCGAAGGTGGTGACCGGCGCGGGGCAGTGCCCGGCCAGCGACGCGAGCCGGGGGTCGTCCGCGTTAAGCACCGCATGGCATCCGCTGTCGAGCGCTTCCAACAGTTCGCCCTTGGCCAGCGCCACCTCCTCAAGGGTCTTGAGATATTCCAGGTGGACGGGTCCCACATTGGTGATGACGCCGATGCGGGGATGGGCGATCTCGGCAAGCCGCCTGATTTCGCCCCGCCGGTTCATGCCCAATTCCAGGACCGCCATCCGGTGATGGGGCTTCAATTCCAGCAGGGTAAGCGGGAGGCCGATCAGGTTGTTCCAGTTGCTGCGGGGCTTGAGGACCGCGTGGGACCGTTCCAGGATGGCGGCGGTCATCTCCCGGGTGGTGGTCTTACCGTTGCTCCCGGTGATGGCAATGATGGTTGCCGGGGCATGCTCCACCCACGCCCGGGCGAGATCGCCCAGGGCGGTCAGCGTGTCGGGCGCCTCGATGACCGGAAGGTCGGCAGGCAGGGTGGTTCCCTTCCATCCCCTGCTGACGAGCACCCCCGCGGCCCGGGCCTGCACCGCCTGGCTGATATACGCATGGCCGTCAAAGCGTTCCCCTTTGAGCGCGATGAACAGTTCGCCCGGCCGAATCGACCGGGAATCGGTGGAAACACCGTCCACCCGCCTTTGCGGACTGCCCTGTAGCACTCGGCCGGCAACCGCCGCTGCTATGCTTTCAATGATAAGATCCATGGTACCGGATGTGCCCCTCTTTCACGATAATCGGGACAGGGCGCTGGATACCTCGTCCCGGTCGCTGAACTGGTACCGCCTGGTTCCGATGATCTGATAGTCTTCGTGGCCTTTGCCGGCTATGAGCAGTATGTCCCCCGGTTTGCTCAGGCCGACCGCCGTTCCGATGGCTTCTCTGCGATCGGGAATGATGAGATAGCCCGGGCGGTGACCGTTTTCGCTCAATGCCTGGCGCGTGAGCTTGGTGACCGCCTTTTTATCAATGCCGGCCTCAATCTGCTCGATGATGTCCTGGGGGCTTTCGGTGCGGGGATTATCGGAGGTGATGATGGTGATGTCGCTTCTCCGGGTTGCCTCGTCCCCCATGGGCCCGCGCTTGGTGGTGTCCCGGTCTCCTCCGCATCCGAACACGGTAATCAGCCGTTTCGGTCCCAGCGCCCGCAGGGTGCCGAGCACCTGTGCCAGCGCGTCGCTGGTATGGGCATAATCGATGAGAATGGTCAGCCCCCGGCTGTTGGGAACCGGCTCCAGCCTGCCCGGAATGCGGGTGAGACGGGCAATGCCCTGAATGATCGCCGGCAGGGGAATGTTTTGGGTGATCGCAACGCCCAGCGCCGCCAGGATGTTTTCGCAGTTGAATGATCCGATCAGGGGGGAGCGAATCTCGATGTCCCCGGCCGGCGTCTGCACCTGCAGGAATGTGCCGCTGTGATCGAGCGCCATGTCTTTCACGCTGATTTCAATGCCTTCCCGGATGCCGTAGCGCAGCAGTTGTGCCTTGCTGACGGTGCAGAGGGTTTTGCCGAAATCATCGTCGTAGTTGATCAGCGCGTATTTCCTGCCTTTGCTGCTCCGCGGCAGGTAGTGGCTGAAGAGCAGCTGCTTGGACCGGCCATAGTGTTCCATGCTTCCGTGATAATCAAGGTGCTCGGGCGACAGGTTGGTGAAGACGGCGACATCGAAATCCAGATGCTCCACCCGGCGCTGTTCCAGGGCATGGGAAGACACCTCGATAATCAGGTGGGTGACGCCGGCGTCAACCATTTCCCTGATGATGCCCTGCAGGACCAGGGCGTTGGGGGTGGTGTTGGGGGCGGGCCGGCAGGTGTCGCCGAAGCGATAATCGATCGTCCCGATCACCCCGGGCCGGTATCCCGCCTGCTTGAGGATGGATTCGACGAGAAAGGTGGTGGTGGTCTTGCCGTTGGTGCCGGTGATGCCGATGACGGTCAGGCGCCGGGAGGGATGTCCGAAGAAGCAGTCGGCTGCCTCTGCCAGCGCTATTCGCGTGTCCGGCACCCTGATCACCGTGACGTCCCCTCCCGCAGCGGTTTCTTCCTCCACCAGCAATGCCCGGGCGCCGGAGGCGATTGCCTCGGCAACGAACGCATGGCCGTCGCGGTGGGCGCCCCTTAATGCAACAAACAGTCCGTCCTGCCCGACCTGCTTGGAATCGTGGGAGAGCTGCTTGATATCGACAAGCGTTGTTCCCTTTACCTCACTGCTGCTGAGCGCATTGATCAGTTCTGCGAGTTGCATGGGTTTACGATACCGGCGGCTGAAAGCGAATCAGGCATTTTCTGGCAGTATTGATGGAGCCGCCGGGCGGAGGTGACTGGCCGATGGCCATGCCGCTGCCCGAAAGCTCAACATTGATTGCACATTTATCAGCAAGCGCAAGTGCATCCTTCATGCTCATCCCGGTAAAATCCGGTATGACATCTCCCATGATGCTGCCCCCCAGGGAAACCTCCTGGTAGCTGACCGGATTGATCAACGGCTGATGCCCCGCCGGCGCCGCGGGTGCGGCATGTTGGGCAAGGGCCAGCCGCCCGGTAACCGGGGCAATGTGCAAGTAGGATATGAGGGTATGGGCAATCTCCTTGAATACCGGGGCGGCAACCACGCCGCCGTATCTCACCCCTTCGGGTTCGTCGATCACCACCAGTATGGCCACCTGCGGCTTCTCCGCCGGAAAGAATCCCATGAACGAGCTGGTCATCTTGTGGTCGGAATAGCGCCTGGTCTCCCGGTCAACCTTCTGCGCCGTGCCGGTTTTACCGGCAACGGCATAGCCGTCGATAAAGGCCTGGGTGCCGGTGCCGCCGTCTTCCACCACTGACCTGAGGATGGCAGCGACCTGCCGCGCGGTTCCAGGGCTGATCACCCGGCCCATGCTTTCAGGCCGTATTTCCTTTATGATTTTCTCCTGGTCATCGAAAATGGTTTTAACCAGGTGCGGCTTCATCATCATCCCGTCATTGGCAATAGCCGACAGCGCGGTTATCAGCTGAATGGGGGAGATGGACACGCCCTGGCCGAAGGCAATGGTGGCGAGCGCGACCCGTGACCACTGTTCCGGCGGCGCCAGCATGCCGCTGTTTTCTCCCGGCAAATCGATGCCGGTTTTGTTGCCGAAGCCGAACTTCTTGATGTAGCTGTAGAACTTTTGGTCTCCCAGGGTCTGGGCGATTTTGCAGGCCCCGATGTTGCTGGAATATTTGATCACCTCGGCCATGGTCAGCGGGCCGTACTTGTGCACATCGTGGATGACCCTGCCGCCGAACGGGTATGCGCCGTTTTCACAGAAAAAAACATCCTGGGGCCGGGTGGTTTTTTCCTCCAGGGCCGAGGACGCAAGAAATGTTTTAAAGGTTGATCCGGGTTCGAATGCATCGGTGACCGCCCGGTTTCTCCACTGGTAGGGCTGATACTCCCCAAAGGAGTTTGGATTATAGGTGGGGTGGACCGCCATGGCCAGAATCTCCCCGGTGTGCGGCGCCATCACAATCGCGGTTCCTGCCTTGGCCCGGCATTTTTTGATGCCCTCGTCCAGCGCCTTTTCGGTAACATGCTGGATGGTCTGGTCAATGGTAAGCTGCAGGTTGTACCCCTTGGTGGCGTCCTCCTGCAGAATGCTGGTTGAGTAAATGCTTCTGCCCTTGGCATCGCGGTACACCAGTATCGAACCCGGTTTTCCATTGAGGTAGCTGTCATAGCTGCGCTCGATTCCCTCGAGCCCTTTTGGATCAACCCCGGTGAACCCCAGGCAGTGGCTGGCGAGTTCCTTGTTGGGGTAAAACCGCCGGCTTTCCTCGCTGAATCCGATGCCTTCCAGGCGGAGGCTTTGAATCTCCTGCGACTGGGCGGGAGAGATCCGCCGCATCAGCCAGACAAAGGGGCGATCCGAGGTTATTTTGCCGAGCATGAACTGGTAGCTGCTTTTGAGAATGGGGGCAAGTTGTTTTGCCATCGCCCTGGCATCCTTGACCGCGGCCGGACGGACATACACCGAGTCAACGTCAAGGCTGACGGCGAGCTCGCGCTTCTCCCGATCATAGATGGTGCCCCGCTTGGGCGGCAGGGTGACATATTTGCGGTACTGCTTGTGCAGGAGATCGATGCAGCGTTCCTGTTCCAGGATCTGCAACTGGTACGATCGGAGCATGATGACGGAAAAGATCCCGATAAAAAACAGCATGACCAGGGTGATGCGCAGTTTGAGAAACCGCTGTGAGGATCTCGCTTTCATTGGAGGTGCACCATTTGTTGAGGTTCCGGATTGGTCAGGCCAAGCTGTCCAGTGGCGATGGTCTCGATGCGCGTGGGCGACTTGAGCGAAGCGCCTTCGATTCTCAGCTCCTTGTTGACGTGTAAGAGCCGCTTTTGTTCGTCCTTCGCCCGGGAGATCTGATACCCCACGTTGGTAACCTGAAAACGGGACCACACCAGGAAAATCATGCTGCAGACCAGCAAGGCAATGCCTAAGGAGGTGGTAATGACGGCGCTTCCTCTCCGCCTTCTGGTATAGAGCTGCCGATAGGGTGATGACTGATGCGTGAGCATGGGACTATAGCTTTTCCGCAACCCGGAGCTTGGCGCTGCGGGCCCTCGGGTTATGCTGCAGCTCTTCCGGCTGCGCGGTTACCGGTTTCCTGGTGATAATATGCAGCGCCGGCCCTTCTTCCGGCGCGCTGCCGCAGCGGCTCTCATGGTTGGGGTAACGGCCGCGGGTGTGCTGTTTGAATGCCTGCTTGACCATTCTGTCTTCCAGGGAGTGGAATGAAATGACGCATATCCTTCCCCCGGTCGCGAGCAGATCAATGCCGTCTGCCAGGACCTTCCCCAGGCTCTCCAGTTCGCGGTTGACCGCGATGCGCAGGGCCTGAAAGGTTCTGGTTGCGGGGTGAATGGTTCTTGAGCGGAAGCGGGGAGGGATGCTGCGGGTGACGAGGGCGCTTAAGTCGGCGGTGTCGGCAACCGGCTGCTGTTTGCGCCGGGCAATGATGGTTCTGGCAATCCTTGAGGCAAAGCGCTCTTCGCCGTAGGTGTTAAAAATATCTTTCAGTTCGGCCGCAGAGGATGTGTTGATAATGTCGTATGCGGTGGTGGAGAGGGTGGCGCTCATTCTCATGTCGAGAGGTCCCTTGTGTTGAAAACTGAAACCCCGTTCGGGATTTTCCAGCTGATCCGAAGAAACCCCCAGGTCAAGCAAGATTCCGTCAACTTTTTCTATATGCCGATGTTCCAGAACCGAACGCAATGAGGCGAAGTTGTCCTGCACAATGACAACTTTTTGGGAAAAGGGCTGAAGCCGGTTGCGCAGCCGGTTGATGGCATCGCTATCCCAGTCAATGGCTATGAGTTGCTTGATGGCGGGATAATCGCTCAGTAGTTTGAACGCATGCCCGCCGCTTCCCGCGGTTGCATCAACATATATTCCATCTGCCCGGCAGTTTAAAAAGGCGACGGCTTCTGCCAGGAGAACCGGAACGTGGGGTGTCTCCATGTGATGCGGCATTAGAAGCCCAGTTTGGCCAGGAATTCCTTTCCCTTGATCTCGCTGAATTTTTCCTTTGCAACCTGGAAGGTTTCTTCCCAGCGCTGCTTGTCCCAGATTTGGATGCGTGCGCCCATGCCGACGAACACCACGTTTTTGTCCAGCCCCGCGTATTCTCTCAGGCTGGGCGGGATGAGTATCCTTCCCAGCTTGTCGACGGCGCATTCGCTGGCGCCGGCGATGAAAAATTGCCCAAAGATTTCCACCTCGGGCTGCATGATCGAGAGCTGGTTGTATTTTTCTTCAAGGGTAACCCACGCATCATAGGGATATGCCAGGAGACAATTATGGTAATTGGTGATGATCAGCTGGTCGTTGTAACTTGTGCTGATGATCTCCCGGTACTTGGCGGGCAAACTTACCCTTCCCTTGTCGTCAATGGTGTGGTAAAATCGGTTCCTGAAGTTACCTTTGATGTCATTCATGGCACTGCATCCCACTTTATCCCACATTGTGCCTCAGTTTACCCATCCGGGAAATTGTTGTCAAGATAAAAATAGAATAAAACAATTAAATTTTCACAGGTTAAACAAATATCAATATTTAGTATATAAGGTGTAAAAACATACTATATGTAGTTGCTTATTTCGATGAGTAAGCATGGCGCGGTGATTACAATAAATAAAGGAGCGCAAGGTGGCGTCCTTTGCCTACCGTAAAAACATTTTTTATATAAAAAATATTGAAAGTGACTTATAAGAATGGTAAGTGATTGGTTGTTTTTATCCATGATTTTTAAGCAGTTAAAAAAATCAGGTTTTTCTGCCGCGGAGCAGTATGGAAATGCATACGGGCGACAGGGTAGCTGGAACGATGTCGAGGGCATGGCACTATGAAGGAGATAGCCGGGAATATTTATCATATCAGCGAGGGGCGATCTAATTGCTACCTCCTTGCCGGAGACGATCTGACGCTTGTAGATACCGGGATGCCGGGTGACGAGAAGCATATCCTGGCCGGGATTGCGGACATCGGAAGGTCACCGGGGGAACTTCGTCACATACTGATTACCCACGCCCATATGGACCATATGGGATCCGTGGCTGCGATGAAGAAAGCGAGCGGGGCCCGCGTCGTTGCATCGGTCCGTGAGGTTGACTACATCGAGGGCAGGAGAAAAACCTGGACCATGGGGAGAGAAGGGGTGGGAGGGAAACTGTTCAAGGCGGTCCTGTTCCTGATGGAAAACGTTTTCGTGCGGTATGAACCGGCCGGTGTGGACATATCCTGCGCCGGCGGCGAGCTCCTGGATTGCTTTGGAGGCATCAGGGTCATTGCCGCCCCCGGCCATTCACCGGGAAGCCTGAGCTATTATGTGCCATCGGGCAAGATCCTGTTTACCGGCGATGCCCTGAGCGGGGTTCCGGAGCTGAAGCTGCCGCCGCGTGCAGGGTGCGCCGATTACGATGCGGCGCTGAATACGGTGCACAAACTTGCCGAACTGGATTTTGATCTCTGCCTGTTCGGTCATGGGGAACCGGTGCTGCACGAGGCATCGCAGGCGGTGCGGCGGCTCGCATCGTCGGCGTCACGGTAGGCCGGAGGGCGGTCTACCTCCACAGCGGAAAGGAGTGTCTCATGGTCTGGGAAGATGATGCTGAAAAGCGGTTTGATGTGCTGCCGGTACCCCCGATGATGAAATCGTATGCCCGGCTGCAGGCTGAAAAGATTGCAC
>CAZWCD010000004.1:9403-11866 GCA_964632275.1 uncultured Thermodesulfobacteriota bacterium | reverse complement strand
CCGGTACCCCCGATGATGAAATCGTATGCCCGGCTGCAGGCTGAAAAGATTGCACGAGGCAAAAAGCACGACCGGGTTACCACCGAGACGGTCCGGGAGACCGAGCAGGTGTACCGGGAGTTCATGGGTGACGAGAAAACCGAGCAGCTGCGGGCGTATATAGCGGGCGAGGGCCCTGAGCCCCGGATCATGGATGAGCTTTTCTTTGATGATGAGCAGTCGCTCTACCACATTGACGTTTGCTACACCAAATACGGCGAGAACAGCGACCTGGTCCGCAATGAGCTGGTAACCATGATGCGGTCCCTGCAGGCGATGATGAAAGAGGAAAAGCTGACCGAGATTATGGCCGACCTTGCGCCGGTTGCGCTGCACGGCGCAAGCCGCTTCACCGTCGGCATGACCGGCTGCCCCAACTGCTGCGTCAACCCCTACCTCAAGGATTTCGGCATTATCATGCAGCACCGGGTGGAGATCACCGATGCGGAGTGCACCGGGTGCGGCAATTGTCTCAAGATGTGCACCGACCGCGCGATCCGGCTCACCGATGACGGTCCGGTCATTGACCGGTCGATCTGTGTACACTGCGAGCTGTGCGCGCGTGATTGTCCGACAGGAAAGCTGGTGGTCAACAAGCGGGGGTTCCGGGTGATTGCCGGGGGCGCCGGCGGCCGCCATCCCCAACTGGCGGTCACGGTTGAGGACTTCATCGACCGTGAGCGGGTGCTGGCGCTTTTACGAAATGCAATCGCGCGGTTGCGCCAGGCCCGGCCCGGAGAATCGCTGCGGGAGATCATCAGCCGGGAAGGCATCGAAGTGCTGCGCTGAAGAACGCCGGGGTGGTGAGCCGCGTTCGCGGACTGCTAGTTGTCTGATTTATGCGGCGCCCGCACCGGGCAGACCTTGACGCAGATGGTGCACTCGGTGCATATCTCGCTGTCGATGGTGACAACATCATTGATCATGCTGATTGCGATAACCGGGCAGAGGTCAATGCAGCCCCCGCATGCAACACACTTGCTGGTATCTATGCTTACCATGCACCTGCTCCTTTCTCTTCTGAAATAATGCCGATACTACTACACGCGCAGATGAAAGGCAACTGAAGAAAAAACGGACAGGGATTTTTGGGAAAAGAGAGCTAGGGCAGGAGCAGATTGGTGGCGGCGCCGTATAGCCAGCAGATGCTGCCGCCGTAGAGCAGGTATTCGCCCCGGACTTTATAATGGGTTTTATTCATCATATGTGCCGTATAGATGATGAGCACCGATACAAGCATCTTGGTGCCCGCCAAACCCGGTACCAGCCCGAAATGCTCAATCATTGATCGCAACAAAGGATTGCTTTCAACCGCGAGCCCGTATTTTGCGACATTCGCCGCGGTCAATATGGTATCCTCAATGCCGCTGGCTATGAGAAATATGATCGCCAGGTGAAATTTATTCATGGCGGGAAGGTGCTCTTTCATACTTTGAAGCAGGGGCATCATGATATGCCTGGTTCATTGTTTTTATAATTTATAATAAAAGCATATGTCCGATCGTCAGCGGGCAGCCTCCATGCCTTCATGAGCAAGTTAAGTACCAATTATCAAAAAAGCGGTTGTGCAAGAGCATGTATTTTGTAACTACTTGTATAGTATTAATAAATTAAAAAGCATTCCTCAACCGGTGGAGGGGGCGGGGGGTATACTATGTGCAACCGGTGCTTTTCGGCACATGACCCTGCGCGTACCAAGGATATTGGTTGCAGGACCGTCCCCGGGTAATGTTCGAACCGGGACTGGTTCATGATAGAGTTTGGGCTAAGCAATGACAGTATGGGAAATCGTAATCCTGGGTTTGATTCAGGGAGTGACGGAGTTCCTTCCCGTCAGCAGTTCCGCCCATTTGGTAATTTTTCAAAATATCTTCGGCGTAAAACAGCCGCAGCTCTTTCTGGACGTGGCCTTGCATTTCGGCACGCTTGTATCGACCATCGTTGTGTTAAGGGATGAAATCCTGGCGCTGGCGAAGGGTGTAATCTTCTTTATTCTGTATCAGTGCAGTGGAAGAAAACGTCGGCTGAGCGCCGGGCATGAAGCCATGGCGCGATGGTCCGGCCTGGTGTGCGTTGCGCTTGTTCCCACCGGACTTGTGGGCTTTTTCTTCCGGGACCACTTTGAGCGACTCTTCGGCTCGCTGATGGCGGTCGGCTTCATGCTCATGATAACCGGCGCTATTCTGTGGATGACCAGGGCGACCGGTCGGGGGGTGAAAGACGGCGGGACCATGTCCATCGCTGATGCCCTGATTATAGGGGTGATCCAGGGGCTGGCGATTGCGCCGGGAATTTCACGGTCCGGCTCAACCATCTCGTTCGGCCTGTTCAGAAAGCTTCAGAAAAGCTGTGCCTTCAGCTTCTCGTTCCTTATCTCCATTCCGGCGATCGTGGGGGCGATGATCCTGGAATGGGAGACACCGG
>CAZWCD010000004.1:0-9303 GCA_964632275.1 uncultured Thermodesulfobacteriota bacterium | reverse complement strand
GGGCTACACATCGGATGAATGTTTTGCCACAGCCGGCCAGGTCAGTCAGGAGCGGACATTCAACCATGCAGCAAAAAATTGCCATCGGCATTGATGTGGGCGGCACAAACATTCGGATGGCCCGGGTGGACGAAACCGGTGCGATCCGGGGCATCCTCAAACAGCCGACAAACGCCCGCCGGGAAATGACCGAGATCGTTGCCGATATTGCGCTGGGCATCAAAAAGCTCATCGGCGGGGATGAGGGTCCCCCTGCACAGGTGTGTGGCATCGGGCTTGGCATGCCCGGGTTTCTATCGCTTCAGACCGGTGTGATTCATAGCTCTCCCAACCTGCCCACCGCCCGCGAGACACCGGCAGCATCGTTTTTGCAGGAATTAACCGGCCTGCCGGTCTTCCTGGAAAATGATGCCAATGCCGCGGCCATCGGCGAGCACTGGGTGGGCGCCGGACAGGGAGTGCGCAACCTGCTGTGCGTTACCCTGGGAACCGGCGTGGGGTCCGGTTTTATTCTTAATCATGCCATCTGGCACGGAAGCAATGACCTGGCAGGAGAATTGGGCCATACCGTGCTGGTCCCGGACGGTCTTCCCTGCAGGTGCGGAAGGAAGGGATGCCTTGAGGCGTATGTCTCGGCAACCGGCATCGTTGCCCGCACCGAGTCGGCATTGGGTGAAGGAAAGGATTCTTCACTGGGTGTTTTTCACCGGCCCGGCAATTCCCTTACCGCGCAGGCTGTTTACGAACATGCGAAGGAGGGTGACCTGCTGGCCCGGGCCATTTTTGCGGAAACCGGCAGATGCCTGGGCATTGCCCTGGCCAATGTCCTCAATATGCTTGATCTGGAAATGATAATCGTCGGCGGCAGGGTTGCCCAGGCCGGCGATCTTCTTGTACGGCCGGCCATCGATGAAGTGAGCAAAACCGCCCTCCGCGCCGCCTATCATCCCATACCCATTCTTCAGGCCCGGCTGGGAGACCATGCCGGAGTTGTCGGGGCAGCGAAAACTGTCTTTGATCGCCTCTAACGCCCGTTAACAACCGCCTCGTATACCTTCTCCACCGCAATCTCCTCCAGACACATTTGGTAGGTGCAGCTTTGCATCTTCTCCCGGGAGCAGGGTGAGCATTCGGCGCTGCCTCGAAGCAGCGCCACCGCTTTTCCCCGCGGGCCCCACACCCGAGGGTCGGTAGGTCCGAAGAGTGCAATGACCGGAGCGTCCGATGCGGCGGCAAGGTGGGTTATGCCCGAATCATTTCCCACAAAGACAGAACACCTTTTAAGGATGGCAGCAAGTTCCGGGAGCGGATGACTGTTAAGCACAATGCCGGTGGCTGGTGGTGTTTGTTCCCGGTATGCCCGCTCCAGCAGGTCTTCGGCCGGTCCGGTTAAGACCACCACCCGGGCACCCCTGCGGGTGACGAGTATTTCAGCAAGGTGGGCGAACCTCTCAGGCGGCCACGCCTTCTTCCTGCTGCCGCTTCCGATGTGCATGGCCACCGTGAAGGCATCCGGTGTAATGGCATGAGCATCAAAGAAATGCCGGGCATGCTGTTCGTCTTCCCTGCTCGGAAAAAGCTCTGGCATGTCGCCCGCCGCCGGTATTCCCATCTCTGAAAGTTGCGCCAACTGATGGTCGATGACATGGGTCGTGCCGCCATCTCCCGGAAAGGTGCTGATGCGGTAAACAGCCCGCACCCCATGCTTGCGCGAATTGTCGGCGAAGATGTCCTGCAGTTCACCACCGAACAGTATCAGCAGATCGAATCGCCGGAGCCGCGACATCAACCCGTCCGGTGCGGCGCCTTGCTCGCTGTAAAGACGCGACATGCCCTCCTGGTTGATTGAAGCGATCGCATCGGCATAGAACCGCCCTTCGACCAGCCGGAGAATATCGGGATATCCCCATATTTCAACCACACTGCCGGGATGGCTGCGCCGGATGGCGGCGATGGCGGGCAGGCTCAAAATAAAATCACCAAGAGCGCCCTGGTGAATGATGAGGATGTTCATCACGGTTTTAAAAGGAGGTATTGCACGAGGTGGGTGTTTTGTCAACTCTGCCGCCATTGCCTCTTGCAGCACAATTGCTCGTGTAGTGCGTCATTGATTTCTTTATTTATATGTGGCTCAAGGGGGAGGGGCTTTTTAGCCACAACAAAATTATTCGGAACCTGTAGAACGGCAGCGTCTCTCTAACTTTATCTGACAGACCCGCATGGCACCAGCCGTATCGAAGTCTCTGCAAAGCTGCCTGTCTGCGGTTTAAGTCGTAAGGTACCGGGTCGTGCCGTGAGCCTCAAGACAAATTGTTGTGGCGTCAAAAGCCCCTCCCCCTGTGAGCCACTGAACCTCTTCTACAGCATGCTATTCGCAACGCACAGGAGCCTTTGATACGTAAAGAAGTGTTGGACGCACTACACTACCGCGGGTGGCGGCGCTTGAGATACCCATCAATCCGGTCCATTCCTTCCTTGATGTTATCGAGGGAATTGGCATAGGAAAAGCGCAGGTACCCTTCGGCATTTTTACCGAAATCGATGCCCGGGGTCACCCCCACCCTGGCTTCCTCGAGAATGCTGAAGGCAAGCGACAGGGAATCGCCGGAAAATTGCCCGGCGTCGGCAAGGACGTAAAATGCCCCGGTGGGTTCGACGCCGATGCCGAAGCCCAGCTCGCGCAGCCGGGGAATGATATACCGCCGCCTGGCATCGAGGGTCTGCTTCATCCGCTCAACCTCCTGCCCGGCATGTTTGAGCGCCGCCACACCGGCCCACTGCACGAAGGCATTGGCCGAAATAAAAAAGTTCTGGTGCATTTTCTGCAGGGGGCGGATGAATGTCGCGGGCACAATGATGTAACCCAGGCGCCAGCCGGTCATGGCATACCGCTTGGAGAAGCCGTTGACGACAAAGCAGCGGTCGGTAAACTCAAGCATCGAGTGCTCCCTGCCTTCGTATACCAGCCCGTGATAGATTTCATCGGAAATAATGTACGGCGATAACCTGCTGAGCGCCTTCATGCGCTCCTGGTCAAGCACCGTGCCGGTGGGGTTTGCAGGCGAGTTGATCAGGATGGCCCTGGTGCGCTTTCCGATCTTCCGGGCGACGTCCCCGGGGCGGTAGTGAAAACCGTCCTCTTCCCGCACATCGACATAGCGGGGGACGCCGTCGGCAAGGCGGATGAAGTTTGGATAGCAGGCATAGTAAGGATCGGGGAGAATGATGTTGTCCCCTTTCTCCAGCAGGGAAAAGCAGGCGAGCAGCATGGCCGGTGACGTGCCCGAGGTGACAAGGATTTGATCGGGGTGGACGGTGACGCTGTAACGACCCCGGTAGTATTCGGCAATGGATTCCCGCAACTCCACGAGTCCCAGGCTGTGGGTGTAGCGCGTCTTGCCCGCGCTGATGGCCTCAAAGGCTGCGTCCTTGATGCACTGCGGGGTGTCGAAATCCAGCTCGCCCACCTCCAGATGGATGATATGCTCGCCCCGCCGCTCCATCTCGGCGGCTTTTTCCATCACCTCCATTACCAGGAACGGCTCTATTTCATTGGATTTCTTGGAAATCATAGGAGTGCGGTATCCCGTCGGTAAGCATCTTCATGGTTTCTGTCTGTCGCCTGACGTCCGCTCCGGGTTATGCGGCGCAGCCGGGCGCGTGTGAAAACTGTATCGTTTTGACACGGCGGATGTCAAGTGTTTGTTGCCGGAGTGCGGTTGGGGAACGATAGCGCCTGTTTCACCTGATTGACTCTGGCATTGACTTTGCCATACCGTTCCACTAGTATTGATACATTATCAAAACTAGCAGGCTGTTGAAAAACACCCATCTGCTGCATTACGCTCATCCTTCGTCACTGCAGCGTACTTGCATGTACGCCTCATCCCTCAGGGTTGCGCGTGCCTTGCATCTGGATGTTTTTGCACAGCCTGAAGAAAACTACTTATTCAACAGCCTGCTAGAGCAGGAGGGCTGGGAGATGAAGCTTATCATTGCCATTACCGGGGCAAGCGGCAGCATTTACGGCATCCGGCTGCTGGAATTCTTAAACACCAGGAAGGACATTGAAACGCACCTGATCATGAGCGCTACCGCCGGGACGGTCATACCCTACGAAACGGCGTATGCCCGCGTTGAACAGGTGCAGCGGCTGGCCACCTTCTGCTACCGGGACGATGATCTTGCCGCGCCGGTGGCAAGCGGCACGTTTATTACCGCGGGCATGATTGTGGCGCCCTGCAGCGCAAAGACCCTTTCCGCGGTGGCCCATGCATACGGAGCAACGCTCATCGCCCGGGCGGCGGACGTCTGCCTGAAGGAGCGGAGGAAGCTGGCCATGGTGTTCCGCGAGACCCCGCTGACTCTCGCCCATATTGATAACATGCAGCGCGTGACCGCCATGGGGGGCATCGTCGTGCCGCCGCTTCCCGGCTTCTATACCAGACCGGCAACGGTTGATGATATTATCAATCACTCGGTGGGCAAGATTCTGGATCTGTTCGGCATTGAGCATGATCTCTTCCGCCGGTGGGGGGAAAAACAGTAGCTATTGTTCAGGCTGCGGCGGAATTCTCCCTTGACAATCACCGGCTGATATGACATGTTTTTGCCCTGTCCCGCTTGGGGGCTCAGTGCAAGAAAAGGAGCGCAGGTTATGTCCAGAAAGAAGATTTACGAGAAAACCATCGAGGACTATCGCGAGCAGGCGTGGGGGGATGCGCGCTGCAACTGGTGTCAAAATCAATGGGGATGGAATGTCAAGAGCAGCAAGTACAGCGAGATCTGCCCCGAGTTTCGCTACAAGCGCTTCGCGGCATACAGCGGCATGGGAAAATTCCATATCATCCGGGCCCTGCTCGAAGGTGATTTTGATTATACCGACTCCGAATCGCTGGTGGACATTGCCTACCGCTGCACTTCCTGCGGCGCCTGCGAGATGAACTGCCTGCGGCTGAATGAAAAAGAGCCGCTGAAGGCGGGAGAAGCCCTGAAAACCCGGTTGATTGAGAAAGGATTGGCCCCATTGCCGGCGCACAAGGAGCTCCTTGCCAGCATAAAAAATTACGACAATCCCTGGAAACAGCCCCGGGCGCAGAAGGCGCAGTGGGCCAAGGGACTGAACCTGAAAGACGCCAACAAGGAAAAGTGTCCTACCCTGTTCTTCGCCGGATGCACACCGGCTTTTGATCCCCTCCTGAAGCATGACATTGTCAATTCGGCCCAGGTGCTGAAAAAATGCGGCGTCGACATCGGGGTCTTTGGGGACTCGGAGATCTGCTGCGGTAGCCCCGCCATCCGGTTGGGAGACCGGGAGACGTTTTTCTCCGTGGTTAAAAGAAATATCGAGCAGTTTGCCAAGGCGGGGGTAAAGGAAATTATCACCCAGTGCGCGGGATGCTATCACGTGCTCAAATACGATTTTCCGGAAGTCCCCGGCATGCCGGAAATAAATTTCAAGGTGTACCATATCTCCGAATACCTGGACCGATTGGTCAAGGACGGCACCATCATCTTTAAGCGGGAAGTACCCCTGACCGTAACCTGGCATGATCCCTGTCACATCGGCCGGCATTGCGGCATTTACGAAGAGCCGCGGAATATTTTAAAGGCCATCCCCGGCATCACCCTGGTGGAAATGGAACGGATTAAAGACCAGGGCTGGTGCTGTGGCGCGGGTGGCGGCGTGCGGGCGGCGTATCCTGATTTTGCCTATAAGGTCGCGGCGGAGCGGATTGAAGAGGCGAAAGAGACCGGCGCGGAGGCCATCGTAACCTGCTGCCCGTACTGCGAGCAGAACCTGGCGGATCCCCTGCGGGCGGAAGGCGAGCAGATGAAGATCTATGATCTGACTGACCTGATGCTGCAGTCGATGTAAGCGGGGCATCTCCTGCCGAAGCGACTGGTAGATTTGGTGCATGTAAACCTCATTGACGGTATATCCGTGAATGAGGTTTTTTCTTGAACAGCAAAAAAAAACGGCATGTGTGCTAACTTGCAATTCCACTTAGTCACCTGCGTCCCCAAATCTGCTGGTAGGAGCAGCTTTGGCCGCGATATGCGATATAGGATTCATAAATGGGGTCAGCCCTTGACATTGGACAAATGGACAAAATTGGATGATGAGGCTGCTTTGTTCGTCCCCGATGGGACTCCTCGCAATGACATTTTTTGGATTCAGGAGATCGTTCTTTAGGGGCGGCTGATAAGGACGACCGCGCTGCGGGATTGGGCGGTGTATTTCTTGCCCACCTTGATTTCCTGCCCTGCCGGGAGGATGTCCCGCGGCGCGGGTTGCGCGGTATCCACCGCCAGCCACCAGCTTTTCCCCGGCGAAGGGCGGGGCAGGGAAAAGGTGAGGGAAGTGGGGGCGGCGTTGAAGATGAGATAGAAGTCGCTCTCATCCTGCGGCGCGCCGGTCTCTTCATTCCTGCCGCTGATCAGGCAGGCGAGCGAACCGCCCTCCGCATTCCAGTCGGGCTGCCGCCCGTCCGCGTTGTACCATATGATGTCGGGAATGCCGTCCTGGTTGTGGTCGTCGCCGGAAAAGAAATGAACCCTCCGCAGCGATGCGTGTTCCTTCCGCATGGCGATCAGCGCCCTGGTGAAGCGGAATATCTCTTCGTTCGTTTTCAGCAGGTTCCAGTTGACCCAGGAGATTTCATTGTCCTGGCAGTACGCGTTATTGTTGCCTCCCTGGGTTCTCCTGAATTCGTCCCCGCCCAGCAGCATGGGTACGCCCTGTGAGAACAGGAGCGTCACTAAAAAATTTTTAATCTGCCGGACGCGGAGGGTGTTGACGGCGTTGTCATTGGTTTCCCCCTCCACCCCGCAATTGCTGCTGAAGTTGTCGTCGGTGCCGTCAAGGTTGCTTTCCCCGTTGGCCAGGTTGTGCTTGCGGGAATAGCTCACCACGTCATTGAGGGTAAAGCCGTCATGGCAGGTCACGAAATTGACGCTGTGGAAGGGCGCCCTGCCGCTGGTTTGAAAGAGGTCCGAGCTTCCGGTCAGCCGGGTTGCAAGATGAGGTGTCATCCCCACATCCCCCCGCCAGAATCGCCTTATATCGTCACGAAAATGGCCGTTCCATTCAGCCCATCTGCCGGGGAAGCGGCCCACTTGATACGCCCCGCCGGCATCCCAGGCCTCCGCGATGATTTTGGTGTTTCTCAAAACAGGGTTTTCAGCAATGCGCTGAATCAGGGGGGCGTTTTCAAGTATGTTGCCCTCCTGGTCACGCCCTAAAATCGATGCCAGGTCAAAACGGAATCCGTCCACGTGCATCTCGATCACCCAGTAGTGCAGACAATCAATAATAAATTCCTTGAGCAGGGGGTGGTTGCAGTTTAAGGTGTTGCCGCATCCCGAGTAATTTTTGTAGCGCCTCCCGCCCTCATCGAGCAGGTAGTAGATGGTATTGTCAAGTCCCCGGAAGCAGAGGGTGGGGCCGGTTTCATTGCCTTCAGCGGTATGGTTGAACACCACGTCCAGAATTACCTCGATGCCGGCGCGGTGAAGCTCCTTCACCATCCCCTTGAATTCCCGCACCTGCTCGCCCACGCTGCCGCTGCTGCTGTATCGTCCCTTGGGGGCAAAGAAGCTCATGGTGCTGTAACCCCAGTAGTTACCGAGCTTCTCCCCGGTACGGGGATTGGTTTTTATGATTTCACGATCATCAAACTCCTGGATGGGCAGCAGCTCCACCGCGGTGATGCCCAGCTCCTTCAGGTAGGGTATCTTTTCAGCTACCCCGAGAAAGGTCCCGGGATGGTTCACCTGCGCGCTGGGATGGCAGGTCAGGCCGCGGACATGCATTTCATAGATGATGGTGTCCTTGAGAGGGATGTTGAGCGGGCGGTCGCCTTCCCAGTCGAAGTCATTACCCATGACGATGCATTTGGGCGCCCCTCCCGCGCTGTCCGCGGTTGAAAAAGAGAGATCACCGTCAGGGGAGCTGCTGTCATACCCGCGCGCATCCGAGAGGTTCCAGTTAAAATTGCCGGTCACTGCCCGTGCGTACGGGTCGAGCAGGAGCTTGTGCTTGTTGAAGCGCATGCCCTGGAGGGGGCGGTAGGGGCCATCCGCCCGGTAGCCATACAGCTGGCCGGCGCCGAGGCCTTCAACGAAAATGTGCCAGATATCGCCGGTTTTATTGACCCGGGGATCGAGAGAAATTTCCGCTGTCGGGGCTCTGTCTTCGGATGCGGCAAACAGCTGCAGGGTTACGGCGGTGGCGTGGCGGCTGAAGATGGCAAACTGCACGCCCCGTTCACGCATGATTGCGCCTAGCGGCAGCGGTTTGCCCGGCCTGGTTACCAGTTGTTTTCCCCTGTCCTGTGCATTCATGGTTTCAGTATATCATGTTGAAGGGGAGAACGGTAGAATGTTTTGAGGGTGTGTGCGTGGCGGGACACAATCGTTCATGGCCGGATTTCTTTTTTAGCCGGCCTGCAGATATAAGGAGGCGTCAGGCTGGTCTGCTGCAGGATTTCCCTTGAGGATGGCGTCGACTGCTGCCTGCATTGCCCGCAAACGATTTTCTGGATAGGGCGCCATGGTTCGGCAGCGGGGATCAAGCGTATGGACCGGACTGAAGTGCTGAAGGGTGAGCTTTCGCGCGCCCTTGATTTGATGGGCCAGGCGGATCAGATCTTCCTCATTAAGGAATGTCGGTGCCACGGTCGTTCTGAATTCATAGGGAAGACCGCTTGCCGTAATCAGGTGCACGCTTTCCATAATATCGTCGATGTCGACCTCGATCCCGCTGCACCGCGCATATGTTTCCCGGTCGAGCGGCGCCTTAACGTCCATGGCAAGAGCGTCAACCAGGTGCGCGTTGATCAGGCTTTCTAACACCCGGGGATGCGATCCATTGGTGTCCAACTTCACCAGCATGCCCTCCTGTTTGATGCATGCAATGAGCTCCGGCAGGGAGGAGAGGAGCGTAGGCTCGCCCCCGCTGATGCACACACCGTCAATCCAGCCCCGGTACTGTCGTAGCATTTCCAGGATGTGATCAAAGGGGACGGTGGGAAACTGTCCTGGATCGGTGACCAGTTCATGATTGTGGCAATAGGGACACCGGAAGTTGCAGTGGGGAAGAAACAGCACTGAGGCTATCTTACCGGGCCAGTCAACGAATGATGTTTCCAGAAAACCCTTTACGGGAAAGTCCATGGGTGCTCGCTCTGTACAGGATCCCGGGCTATGGTTTAGGGGAAAACGTACGAATCGCGGGGAAACCAGGTTGTGCCGCACTTACCGCACGAGCAGGTTGTTGAAAAAGTGTTTTCCCCGGCTGTT
>CAZWCD010000003.1:27985-56877 GCA_964632275.1 uncultured Thermodesulfobacteriota bacterium | reverse complement strand
TTGTTTCCCAGGTTGTAGCTCTCCCCGATCCTTCCCTTTTCCATGGCCAGCAGGTGGCCCGCGGCAACATTGTTAATGTCCACCAGGTTGATGCCGCCCTCGAGATAGAAGAGATATCTCCCGTGCAGGACATCGAGGACCAGTTTGCCGGAAGGGGTGGGATAAAAATCCCGCTCTCCCAGCACCAGCGAGGGCCGCACCACCACAAGAGGAAGCCCCTCGTGGAGCAATTCCCGGGCGGCCTCTTCGGATTCGTACTTGGACACCTCGTAGGGAAGCTTTGTCCCCCAGAGGTTGAAGCGTACGCCTTCATCGGACGGCTGCCCGTCCTCCCTGATGCCCAGGGCGGCGACGGAGCTGGTGAGCACCACCTTCTCCACCCCCTGCCTGAGGGCTTCCCGCATGACAATGCGCGTGCCGGTTACGTTAACCTCATGCAGTTCTTTTTCATCGCGCAACCACACCTTGTAGAGTCCGGCGGTGTGGTAGAGCCTCCGGCAGCCTTTGAGCGCCTCGCGCACCGCGCTCTCATCCCGCACGTCGGCATAGATTTTTTCCACCGGCAGGCCGTCAATATTCCGGGTATTGCTTCCCTGCCGTACGGTTACCCGCACCTCCTCGCCCCGCTCCGCCAGCCGTGCCGCCAGCGCCGAGCCTACAAAGCCATTGCCGCCGGTTACCAGTATTTTCATGGGAGAGGGTCCGTACCTACATCAGCTTGCGGCCGGGTGAGTGTTTGGTTCATGCATCCTTTGATCCTACGATGGCGTCAAAGTGCTTCAGGGTGGAGTTCTCACCGCTCAGAATCTGCCGGCAGTGCATCTGGGCCCGGGGAAGCATCGCAGAAATGAACCGCTTCGCGATGATTTTTTTACGGGCGCAGGCGCGCGACTGCCGGAGAAAGAGATGGCCGATGAGAAGGGAGATGGCCATGTCAACCAGGTGACGGGCATAAAGGTCAGTGTAGCGGCTGTCTTTTCTATCCCCCAGGCACTTTACCGCCTGGGTGAGCAGTGCCCTGGCCTGGCCGAGCTTTTTAAAGAGCGCTTTGTTGGTCGCCCCATCGCACTCCTGCGAAAGATCCTCCAGGTAGCGATCGAAGGCGCCGCTGATGATGCTTCTCACCGCCGCGGCGATCTGCAGCTGGGAGGTGCCCTCGTAGATGGTGGTGATGCGCGCGTCCCTGAAGTAGCGCTCCACCGGGTAATCCTTCATGTAGCCGCTTCCCCCGAGGACCTGGATGGCATCGGAGGTCACCTGCACACTCATCTCGGTGCTGTAATATTTGGCCAGCGGGGTGAGGAGCAGCACCAGCCGCTCATATTTCTTGGCGTCTTTCCTGAGCTCTTTCAGCGGCGGCCCGCCGGCCTGGTCCTCTTGCCCGGAGAGCGCCTCAATGTACTTCAGCGTGCCCGCGGCGGTGTCCATGGCGATGGCCGCTTCATAGGTCAGCGCCCGCGCCGCCTCTATGCGGACCTGCATTTCAGTCAGCAGGTCGGCAACCGCGGGGATGGTCTCGATGCGCCTTCCATACTGCTGCCGGGCGTGGGCGAAGCTCCGGGCCTCCTGCAGCGCCGCCTGGGCGATGCCGATGGACTGGGCGGCGGTGCCGATGCGCGCGCCGTTGAGCAGGGCCAGAACATAGGTGACAAGCCCGCGCTTGCGCTCGCCGATGAGCTGTGCGGGGACACCGTCAAACTGGAGCTCGCAGGTGGGTGACCCGTGGATGCCCAGCTTTTCCTCGATGCGCCGCACGGTGATGCCATCCTTCGCTTCGGCGAGAAACAGGCTCAGTCCCAGTCCCCCTTCCTCGTCAAAATCAGACCGCGCCAGCACCAGCACCACGTCGGCGTTGCCGTTGGTGATGAACCGCTTCACGCCGGTGAGCCGCCAGGCGCCGCTTGCATCCTGAGCCGCCCGGAGCTTGACATTCTGCAAGTCGCTTCCCGCCTCGGCCTCGGTGAGGGCCATGGCGCCGGTCACCTCGCCCCGGCAGAAACGGGGCAGGTACTTGTTTTTCAGCTCCTCATCGGCAAAGGCATGGATGATTTCGGCGACGCCCTGGAGCCCGAAGAGATTTTGCAGGCTGGCGTCCGCCCGGGCGACGATTTCCTGGGCCATGGTGAAGGTAATCGAGGGAAAGTTGAGGCCGCCGTAGCGCCGGGGAAGGGTCATGCCCATCAGGTCCGCTCGTGCAAAGGCCTCGAGCGAATCGCCGGTGCCGGGGGCATAGGCAACCCTGTGTCCGTCAAAGGAGGACCCCGAGAGATCGACAGCTTCGCTGCGGGGGGCGCTCCGCTCCGCGGCAATTTCCCCCAGCACCGACAGCACCCGCCGGTAGCTGTCCACCGCATCGGCCGCGTCAGACGGGGCATACTCATACTGAGCCGCTTCTCTGAAGCCCGGCTCGCAGAGATTGACTATCTTCGGCCAGTCGAGATGGCTGAAAAAAAACTGGATGTCCGCGTTGTCCTGGAAAAAGTTTTTCACCGTGCGCCACCGCCGCTTTTTGATTTATATGCCCTGATCATTTTGGGAAGCACCTCTTTCAGGTCGCCCACGATGCCGTAGTGGGCGATGCTGAAGATGGGGGCTTCGGGATCGATGTTGACGGCAACTATTTTTTTTGCCTCGGCCATGCCGGCGCGATGCTGAACTGCCCCGGAAATGCCACAGGCGATGTACAGCCGCGGGCGGACGGTTGTGCCGGTCTGCCCCACCTGGTGGTCGCGGTGGATACATCCGGCGTCGACTGCCGCCCGGGTAGCGCCCACCGATGCGCCGAGGCAGGAGGCCAGGTTGAAAATGAGCTTGAAGTTGTCGGCATTGCCCACGCCGGCGCCGCCGGCCACAATGATGCTGGAGGATTTCAGATTGACCGTTTTTTCCACCCGGGTGCGCTCCAGGATGGCAACCCTGCTGTCCTGTGCGTCCGGGGTGTGTTCGATGCTCACCACATTTCCCGACCGCGCCGCGTCGGGCGGCAGCACCTGCATGACCCCCTCCCTGACCGTGGCCATCTGGGGCCGGGTGCGCGGGTTGACAATGGTGGCAATGATATTGCCCCCGAAGGCGGGTCGAATCTGCATCAGGATATTTTTGTAGCGCTCCTTGCTCACCGGGTCGGTGTACTGGTCAATGGCGAGATCGGTGCAGTCGGCGGTGATGCCCACTTTGAGCTGGGATGCCACGCGCGGCGCCAGGTCGCGGCCCAGGGCGGTCGCGCCCGTGATGAAAACCGCGGGTTCAAAGCGGTTGACCAGGTCAACCAGCGTCCGGGCATAGGGAAGGGTGGTGTACGCGTCAAGCCCGGGATGCTGCACCAGGTAAACCGTGTCCGCGCCGTGGGCGATGAGCGGCTGTGCAAGCTCGGCCACCCGATTACCCAAAAGCACTGCGGCCAGACCAACCTTGAGCTTGTCGGCAAGTTCCCTGCCCTTGCCCAGCAGTTCGAGGGTTATCTCTGCAATCCTGTTTTGTTCACACTGGGCAAAAACCCAGACTTCGTTGTGCATCGTATCCTTATGTCTCGATTGAGATGTGGTTGTTTGCGTCAACCCTCATTGGTGCGCACAGTAATTCGCGGCTAAAGCAGCTCCTGCCAATTAAAGATACCGCATACATTAGTCTTGCGATCTTTGTCTGTCATTCCCGCAAAAGCGGGGAATCCATACAATGAATTGTCTGGATTCCCCGATCAAGTCGGGGAATGACAAGAAAATGAATAATGAGAAGGGCCCTACATTATTCTTTGATTCCGGGATTGTCATCCTGTGACTCGATCGCAGGATCCACAAATTTCCGGAGGGACGCGCTCCGTCGCGTCCGCTTTTTATCTCCTCGCGTGGCATAAAAAGCCACCCCTGCCACTCAAGGAACTTGATGTTATTATTTCGTCCCCCTCAGAGGCTGTGTCATATTAGGAAGTGTTGTCATTCCGAACGCATGTGAGAAATCTTGTATAATTGATTTTATTATCTTGGAAGATTTCTCGGATTCCCTCGAAATGACAATTTATTGAATTATGACACCGCCCCTCACCCGAAGGTGTGCTCCTCGATCAGCTCGTGCATGAGCTGCTGCACGCCTTCATCGGTGGGCGGATATGCCTTGTGCTCACCGCCGGTTAAAACCACCCGCTCTATCTTCTTCACCCAGGTCGGTGACCCTGCGCGGCCGCAGCGGGCGGGATCAATGGCCAGGTCATCACCATTCCATTCCTCAATGAGCAGCCCCACTTCCTGCAGTGATTGGCTGCGCGATTCAAACGTCTCAGCGGGCATTCCTTCAGACTGCAGTTTATTCTTAACCTCGCCCGGGGTGAGCGCCTTTTTAAAGCGCATCAGCCTTTTTGCTGCGGGCGGCCTCGGTTCGTTGCTGTCGGGCATGACGGTGATGAGCAGCGGCAGGGTTGCCCGCACCCGTTCGCAGCCTTCATCGGAGAGGCGCCGTGCCTCCAGGGTTCCTTCTTCAAGGCTGTGGATTGCTTCAATGTAGGTAACTTGTGGGATGCCTAATTTTTCCGCCACCTGCGGCCCTACCTGGGCGGTGTTGCCGTCACTTGCCTCCCTGCCGCAGAAAATCAAATCGAAGGGTTGCAGCTTTTTGACGGCAGCGCTCAGGGTATAGGAAGTGGCCAGCGTGTCCGCTGCGGCGAACCGCCGGTCGGTCAGAAGGATCGCCCGGTCCGCGCCCCGGTAGAGCGCTTCCCTTAGAATGTCGGCGGCCGCGGATGGTCCCATGGTGATGATCGTTATCGTGCCGCCGTGTTTCTCTTTAATGGAAAGGGCGATTTCCAGCGCGTGCAGATCATCCTTGTTGAAGACGGCGGGAAGGGCGGAACGATTGAGCGTCCCGTCCGCTTTCATGGCCCTGGGTGTGATCTCGGTGGTGTCAGGAACCTGCTTGGCGAGTACGATTGAGTGATAGGGCATTTTTACCTAAAGGGAAAATGATATGTGAGCTTGTTCCTCATGCGTTTATGTCTATTTTTTATATAGAACTGGCCGTGCTAAGTCAAGATGGGAATGCCTTCAGGCTGCTGAAAAATACCCATCTGCTGCATTATGCCCGAGGGACCATATGAAGAGTCATTGCGAGCTTTGGTTGTGCGGCAATCTGCTATGATTGCTTCATACCGTTCGCAATGACTGATCTATTTCTGTATCAAAACCGTTTTTCTCCGGTAAATTTCATCTTATAAGAAGGTAAGCGACTTTGCGGTCCTGATTCCTGAGCAAATATCTTATAAAAGGTTAATCAGCAAAAAGCATGCCCGGAACCATAATGGGCCGGGCATTGCCGGATAAACAAATAATTGATTTATTATCAATATATTAAGTGTTGGCCCTCCCCATTATTATTATAAAATGCCAATCAGGATGTGGCTGGATCGAGCCAGTGTTGTTGCTGGGTGGTTGTTTTCAGGCTATGGCAGCTGGTGTTTTTTCGCGGCCTATCTTGTAAGGGCGACCGGCCGGTCGCCCCTACAATGTCTCCGAATAAACATTCTCTATTCCATGAACATATGGTCACAAAATATACTCCCGCCTCTGTATAGTCGTAATGTTTTAAGCGCAGTTGTTTGCGGATCGCTTTCATGTTTGTTGCATGCTGTTGAGAAAAATAATCTCATCCAAAAGCCGCTCCTACCGAATGCCTGATGAACCGATGAGAAAATCCACTAAAGCCCGCAGATCATTTTTAAGTTCCTGGTCATCCTCCAGCACCTGCGCAAGCAGCGGGCTCACATGGTAATAAAGGTCAACCAGCGCCCGACCCTCAGGCGTGGCGAGCAGCACTTCATCCCGGAACAATCGGAGGCTTTTCGCTTCCCGTGCTTTTTCTCCATAGAGAATTACCACCGGGCAACCGGGGACGGTTGTGGTGGTTGAGGAAACGGGCGAATATTTCTTGATGCAGTCATTGGCCGCGTCGGCTACATAAATGGTGCCCCCGCTGTCAATTGCCAGGCCGTAGGGGGAAGGCCGGACCCCAAAGTCATCTCTCCCTTCGAGCACAATGCTGGTGATGAGTGTGCCATCCTGTTTAAATTTCCGGATGGCATGGTGGAGCGAATCAGAAACATAGATGTGTCCATCGTTGTCCAGCGCAATGCCGGTTGTAGTGCAGAAGACATCATCGGGAGGGCAGGTGTGTATCTGATCGACCAGGTCACCACCGGCATTAAAAATCTGCACCGGACCGATGATGGTTGCGGGCACGTAAAGATTATGCTTGGAATCGATTGCCATCTCCAGCGCATCGAGCCAGATGAAGGGCCACTGGTCCATGAACATCCCATCGGTGGTGAATTTTTGGATGCAGGTGTAGTAGAGATTGGGCGGAGTGAGGGATGCATGGTGTACATAGACGCAATCTGCCTCCCGATCAACTGCCAGCGCCCGTGGCGTGGAATACAGCCACCAGCCATTCGTCCTTGTGGTCCAGGCGGTGATGAACGCTCCCTCCGGGGTGAATTTTTGAATGCGGTCGTTCAAAAAATCAGCAACGTAGACATTTCCATCGCGGTCCACATCAATGCCCTGCGGCGCGATGAACTGCCCTTGGTCGCGGCCGTATGTCCCCCATGCGGCAAGTAACTCACCCTCCGGGGTGAATTTTTGAATGCGATGATTCATGGGATCCGAGATGAATACAGTGTCGTCGCCATCCAGGGCAATGCCGAACGGTTGAAGAAACTGACCTTCTTCAGAGCCCGAGCTGCCCCATTCATCCACCAGTTTATAATCCCGGGATTCAGCACATGCAGTTCCATGGGGAAACAGGAAAAGACAAAAAGCCAAAAAAAGGATCATTGCTGGTTTTTCCATGATGATTCTCCTCGTATATGAAATTACATTCCCCTCACCCCACCCCTCTCCCACAGAGGGGAGAGGGGTGGGGTGAGGGGGGAATGATAGTAGCATCACCCCCACCTTAATCCTCCCCCATCAAGAGGGAGGAGATTTTTTTAGCTTTTGATATCCCGCAGCTCTGCTGCGGTGTAATTCCCTCTATCAGGCTGTTGAAAAACACCCATCTGCTACGTTACGCTCATCCTTCGTCACTGCAGCGTACTTGCATGTACGCCTCATTCCTCAGGATTTCGCGTGCCTTGCATCTGGATGTTTTTGAACAGCCTGCTGAAAATACTTTTTCAACAACCTGCTATTGTTTCCTCCCTCTGGGTGTCATCGCCGCGAAAGCGGGGATCCAATTCTTATTCAACTGTAGGGGCGACCGTCCGGTCGCCCCTACTCTGATTACTTCAATCTCCATTTTACCCGGATCTCTCAACCACCCGGGCGCGGATGGCCGGATCGTAGGGCATCGCCGTCCCCCGGCCGATGGGCAGCCATGATCTGCCGTCTTCGCTCACATAGCAGCGCCCCTGTTCGGCAGGACCTGCAATGTCGACGGGGATGGGGTAGTGGTAGCCCGGAGTGATCAGCCTGACCGCCACCACAAAGTCATCACGGTCCTTGACCTTCAGGGGGAGTGGTAATCTAATTGAGTAATAACCCAGCTCATTACACCGGCCGCGCTTAACGCAGCGGAGCTTGCTCATTGTGCCTCCCTCCATCCGATCATACACCCTGATTTCGTATATGGCATTGGCGCTGGTTGTCCAGAAATCAACCGCCCGCAGGAGTCCTGTGGTTTCGGGGGTGAACACGGCGGCGCACCAGGCCGTCGGACTTCCCGCGCCGATGGCATTGACGCCGTCACAACCCCCTCCAGCGTCGAAGCAGAAGAATCCCCCTTCATCATAGGAGAGTATGGCCTCATCGGGATCGGAGTCCCTGTAGGATGAAATAAAACTGGACATGGTCCCGATTTTTGCAGTGCCGTAGGCAATGTAACCGAATCCGTCTATCCCCCAATCATCGCCCCAGCTGTTTTTGACCAGCCAGGCACCGGCGGGTCCCAGGGTATCATCCCAGCCAACAATGAGCACCGCGTGGTTCACCATGAGGGAATCATACTGTTCATAGACTCCTCCGGTATATGCCCGGAAGGCGGGATCGGAGGCGTCCATGGACGAGGCAACCGGGCCGTGCTTAAAGAGAGCTGTCTTGATGGCGTCAACCCGGTTGGGAAGCACTCTCCAGCCGTCCACATTTTTGATTATTTCGCAACGATCATTGCATAGCACCCCGTCAATGGGCTGGAAGGGTTGACACGATTCAAGCGCAGCACCATGCCGGGTCAGGAAATTTGCCGCTCGAAAGGAACTGCCTCCGGAAGAGCAGCTCCGGGCTCTGCCGGCAGCGGCAAGAAAATCACAGGACGCCAGCTGCTGCTCCGAGAGATCATAGATCGTATCCTCGTGCAGCAAGATCTTTGATTCAAGCTCTGCCGCCGCGGCAAATGCCCAGCAGAGCTGGCAGGGGTGCTGGTCTTTTACCGGAGTAACTTTATCTTCATCACGCCATTCAAAGTGCGAGGGGAGATGCACTGCCGGGCGTGCTACCAGTAACCGCCTGTCTTCAATGCTGCAGGGGAAGCTGCCGCGGAGATTGCCGCTTGGATCAAGGGGCATGCCGTACGCCCGGGTTTCATCCACGGTGAAATGAAAACCCTGCGCCCGTATTCGTCCCCGGAGCTCCTTGATTGAAGGCAGTGGTGTATCGCCCTGCATTTCCGGACGATGGTGAACCATTTGCCGGTGGTTGCTGGATAATTCCCATCCGCCGGCAGGCGTGATAGAAAATACCAGTGAGGTTAAGCAAAAAAGGATTGAACTATTTATTTTCATGATAATCTCTCATGTCCATTCGAAGTGCTGCCAATCATGACACTACTGTTGGAGTCCCTTATCCAATGTAGGGGCGACCGGCCGGTCGCCCCTACCGGGCCCTATGTATCGCGATGGCGGGCCGGCATATCCGTGTGCCATCCATGCCGAAGTGAGACAGTCGTGGAAGAGATCACCATCTCAGGCAGGCAGGAAAGGATCACGGCACAGGGGCGGGGAGGTACTGGCGGAAGGCATGTATCGGCTCCGGATATGCCGGCCCCATCGACTCATCTAGTCCTGATCAATTGCAGATGCCGTCATTACAGGTGTTGTAGCAGAGCACCAGGTCTATGTAGTAGAGCATCCACGCAAGCCCCAGGCAGGGGATGACCTCGTTTCCTCCCAGCACGCACATGACCGCTGTGGCAAACCAGGCAACCAGCGCGATTTCGTCACAGCCGATACCTTTCGGCTGATCCGCGCTGAACCATGCCCACCAGTCATTGGCGGTCACGCCGGCGATGCCGTAGCGGTAAAAGGTGCTGAAATTATCCGCGCAGCATTTTGTGCAATCGCAGGCGCCGCCGCAGTTCTGGTCGCTGGGCAGCCCCGGCATGATAGAGGCGGACACCGTTTGTGCCAGGCATGTCCAGGCAAACGTTAAGGCCAGTATCAATGCAATCGTTCGTATCCTCATGTGATTCACCTCCTTTCGTACGCATGATGGTCCCGACTTTCTTATCTTGTTGCTTCCTCCCGGTATGGCGACTTCCGCACATCCTTTCCTGCGCTCATTGTGACCGCTCCCATGTGTGAGCGAAGCGGTTCGTCCTTGACTGTGTATGCGGCTCCCGCTGTTCTCATCCATTTCCCGGCGCTTCTTCCACTCGCGGCGCATTGCCTTTTTCGATATCCGCAATCACCTCTTCCAAATAGGAGAGGGAGGGGCTCCCTGATATCCAATATCCGTTAATCACCGTGCCGGGTATGCCATTGATGCCCGCGCGAGCGGCCTCGGCCATCTCCTGTTCGATCGCTTCCCGCCGGCCACCGGACTCCAGACAGCGGTCAAATTGGGTGATGTCCAGCCCCAACTGAGCGGCGTATCGCTTGAGACTGACGGCATCCAGTTGCTGCTGGTTCTCGAACAGGAGATCGTGATATTCCCAGTAGCGTCCCTGGTCATCAGCGCAGGCGGCCGCTTGCGCTGCAATGGCTGCGTCCGGGTGGGAAGGAAGCGGAAAGTTCCTGGCCGCCACCCGTATCCCCTCCTTCATTGTTGCCAACAGGTCTTGCAGCGTTGCGTTGAGTTGTTTGCAGTAGGGACATTGGAAATCGAAGTAGGTCAGCAAAGTAATCGGGGCATCTTTGCCGCCGCGCCAGGGATCGTCGTCAGCGTCTGCAGGGTCCAGGCGAAACAGCTGCGGACGCTCCAGGAAAATGTCAATACGCGATTGTGCGCGGAGGTCCCGCATAAAGGCTTCTCTTGTTTCATTGAGCAGGGAGGCTTTTTTCATCCCCACCACCTTGTTCTTGATCTCCTCGATAAACGGGGAGCCGTTTCCATTGGCCGAAAGCAGTGTCCCCGGCTGATTCATGGCGGCGGTTCTTTGGGCGAAGGATGGAAAGTCGCGCTGCATTTTTGCAATGAACTCCTGAAACAGGGTTTCCTTGTCGGCGTCCAACGCTTTTGCTTTTTCCCCGGCATGTGCATTGATCGCGCCGATGAGTTCTTCAGCGGTCATGTTTCGTTTTGCCGCCTCTTTCTCCAGCAGCCGCCGGTCAATGTACTGCTGCAGGGCCGCTTTCTGCTCACGGTAGAGTCGCACCTTCATGGCATGCAGTTCTAACGCGTACCGCCTCTCCGGATCATAGTTGAGATCGCTCAGATAAATTGCTTTTTCATCAATCCTCGCAATTGCTCCATTCTGCCCCGCCGCGCCCGACGCGGCTGTCTGCCTTTCTCCTGCAACCGGCGCCAACGCAGCACCGGCCAAAACGGTAGCGGCACCCAATGCCAGTGTTACAAGTACTCTCATGGTTTCTCTCCTTTGCAGTGCGACTCGTAAATGGTTTTAGCTCCGCCGGGGAACGCGGGATTGCATGAGGTTTTTGAAGACAGCCCGGCAGGTGGCGGTAAAATGTTCTTCCATGGCCCGGCAGAAGAGCTTTTCTCCGAGCCGGTCTGCGTTTTCCCGAACCAGCACCTCATCAATCTTTTTTATAAAAGTGTTGCCGGTGAGAAACTGGATGGAAAATCGGTTCAGGAGATAACCGGCCAGTTCACGGGTGTGCAATGAATCCCACGTGTAGCGCTCTTTGATAAACGCTATTGCACCGTCATGGTCTTCCCGGAAAGGCCTGCTGCCCGGACAGGCGGTATATTCCAGGTGAGGTGCCCGGCTTGACACGGCGGCAGACTTGAATTGCTCCACACAAGCGCTGAGCACTTGCTTAAAGGCGGACGCGCTTGACTGCACAAAGCTTTCCTCCATGAGCCGGTAGAACAGCGCCTCGTCCACGTGCTTCCCCCCTTCCCTTGGTAACTGCCGCTCCAGCCGCGCTCTGAAGTCGTCAATAAAATGGGGGGAAGGCAGTCCCTTGATCACGGTAAAGGCGCGATCCGCCGCCGGTTGATCCTCCCAGGCATACCGTTTTTCCATTTCAGCTATTTGCTTGTTCACCGTTTCCTCCGTCGGGCGACGACATGCTCCGGACGCCGTGCCGCCGGTCCAATAGGCATAACAGGTATAATCAGGCAGAACGTCCAGCAACTGCGCCGTTTCCGCGGTGGCCCAGAAAAAAATAAATGAAGGCAGTAGAAATGCCAGCCGTGCCGTATCGCTGCGCGCCCTGACCGTTTTAACCAGCATGAGCAGCGCGATGAGCAGAAAAACCAGGCCCAGCGCCGGCGCAGAAAAGGAAAAGAGCATCGAATGGTGCCGCTTCAGCATTGCCGCCTGATTGACCAGAACGGCATGAAGCAGCCAGACGCAGCCAAAATGGCCCAGCGCGAAGCGCATGCCCACGGGCAGCAGGGATCGGTAGATGACATAGGCGATCAGCAGGACGAAGGGAACAAGCAGTGTGGCGGCTGCGGGGCTCACCAGCGCGCAGATTCTCTCGTGCTCCAGCAATTCCCCGAGGAGGCACCAGAGGAAAAAGCCGGCGAATATTCCCCAGTGCGCTCCCTTTTTATCGTCGGAGCATGCCGACGCCTTCCAGAGGGTGATCAGCGCCGCGGCGCATAAGACCGCGCCCAGCGCCGTGGTTGCCGGCGGTCCCAGCCCATAGGCAAACGACATGCAGAAATGGCCGAGAAAATAGGCGCCGTACAAAAGTGAGAAATATCCAGCAATAGCGGCGAGCATGACTACTGCCTCCCTTCGCTCAGGCCTGGCTGTGGCAAGCCCTCGCCGGATGGATCTGATGCATCATCTGCCGTGCGTTCGCGGTATCGCTCGCTTACTTTCCTGACCTGCCGCATCATCGCCGGCGCCATGCCGGGCGGGGCAGAGACCTCAATTGTTCGGAAAAAGAGTTCTGTATTTATTGCTCCCGTACCTTCCGGCTCAGTGGCTTTGTCCAATTCCTTCATTATGTGATCCAAACCAAAATCCTTTACCTCGTCAGGCATTGCCTCAAGCAGGTGGCCCGCCCACGCGCGCGTCTGTTCGTCTTGCCATCGGTAACGATCTTGCAATGAGGCTATCCTGTTTGCATAGGGGGCTGCCGGAGCGACCGGTGGAGTGCGATCAGGGCTCAGCTCATGTTGGTTTTCATCCGGGAGGATTCGGGACGGATTGCGGGCCGCCGCTGCCATGGTGCGGTTCCCGAAAACAACAATGTCTGTTATTAATTGACGACCGCTGACCCCGCCGCCATAACAGATGAGGTGGTTGTTGATACCGGCGGCCCTGAACAGCTTCTTAATGGCCTGTGCAAGGGGGAGATCATGAAACTGAATGCTCACGGGTTGCAACCTGCTGAAATTGCCCCGGCAGGTGATCCGAAGGTCGCATTGGCTGCACAGGTCCCGGAGCAGATTATCGAAGGGTTCAGCGAAAACATCCGCAGAAAGGACGGGGCCCTGCAGCGTTTCTTTCACCGTCAGCTCGCGTGCTGCATGCGCCGTCCGGCAATAGGCGGGCGATGTGATGCACCAGACGCAAGTGATCAGAAGGAAAAGCGCTTGTTTCAGCATATGGTGTGCGTTCATGAGAGCGGTTATGGAAAATTATTGTATGGGGTAGTGGGCGCTGGTCATCAGGTAGCTTGCCGCGATGAGAAAAGCGCAGATGGCGGCGGCAAATGCGGTGATGGAGAGCAGCGCACCCGTGGTGCTGCCCCACCAGCGCTGATATCTGCCGTGCAGTATGAGCGCGTAGAGAAGCCACATGATGAGGCTGCCGGCCTCCACCGGGTCCCAGCTCCAGTAATGCCCCCAGATTATCTTGGCCCGGTATGCGCCGGTGGCGATGGCCATGCTGAAGAGAATGAATCCCACCGCGGTGGCTTTATAGCTGATGTCGTCAAGCACCTGCGGCATCGGTAGCCGGGAGGTCAATGCCGCGTGCATCGGCCCGGTCTTCGGCGGCTTGACGGCAAGAAGCAGCAGGGCCGCGGTTGCGCAGGCGATCAGGAATGCGGTCAGGCTCATCATGCAGGTGGTGACATGGTAGGCCAGCACATTCCCCTTGAGAACCGGAGGAAGCGCCTCAATGCCGGGTGAAATTCCGACCGAACCGGAGGCGCAGAGCATGGCCAGCGAGACGCAGGGCAGGACCAAAGCTCCGATCGCCCTGGTCCGGAACCGGCGCTCGACGAACAGGTACATGCCGATGAGCGACCAGCAGGAGAAGATGATGGTTTCGTAGAGGGTAAAAAATGAAAACGGGCTGTGACCCATGCCGAGTTGATATGACTCAACCCACCGGAGCGCATAGGCGGCAGTGTGGGCGAGAAGGCCGGCGGCGGTTATGCCGGTTGCAGCCTTGCCGACTTCATCAACGCGGAAAAAGAGATGGCAACAATAGGCAAGTGATGAGAAAAGGTAGAGGTACGATACGGCACTGAAGAGCGCGACATTCATATCAGTAACCCCGGTGGTTGTATCCGTACCGGCGAAATGCCGGAAGCGCAGCGGTGAACATGGTCAGGCCGCCCGGTAGTGCCGGGCCAAATCCTTGATCAGGCCGGCATAATACTGCAATACATCCGGGTTGCGGCTGGCCCATCCGGCTATGGTTATGAAAGAACCGCCGGTCCCTTTTTCTATGGCCACCCAGATCTTGCGGTGCGAAAGGAGGAAGATCAGGGAAAAGCCGGCAATGGCGATCGCTGCGCCGAGCCAGATGAGGCGGCCCCCCGGCTCAGTGCTGATGAGCAGGCGCATGCAACCGGATGATGATTCGGTATCTTCGACCCCGGTAATGCGGAACTCGTATTCATCCTGGCCGGGTTGTGCAAGGCTTACCGGATAAGAGGCGACGAGTGGTTTGTAAAGGAGGGAGCGGTCTTCCCCGTACACCTCAAGTGCGGCGGCACAGGGTGCAAAGGCGTCAGGAGCAGCTTGCTTCAGAGGAGCGACCGGTTGGTCGCGGCTTATAAACACATCCTTGAGCCGAACGGTGTGACCTGTCTCCGGGATGCTGCAGCATTGGTGGCGTCTGAGGGAAAATGCTCTGCGCTTTCCGCCTGCTTTTATGGCTTGTACCGACAGCATCAGCCGAGGACTGTCTTGCTCAGGCGCGCGTGCCTGGCTGATGCGAATGCCATGTGCTGCCAGGGTCTGGTATCCCTCCAGCACTCCTTTTGTATCCGTCGCCCCTGCCCGCAGTAGCGTGACGGTACTGCGATATGTTGGGCGAGCGGGCGCGGCACGGCCAACCGGTGGATCAACCGGCTCACATGAATCAAGCCTGATGCTGTCATCAAGTTTTTTGAAGCACGGGGTGCCGTTCGTGTTGAAGAAGACTTTATCCTCGATGTCGCCTTCCCTCAGGAACATCTCCCCGGTCATCGAGGACTGGCCGAGCAGGCCACCGGCAAGAACGACGAGCAGGCCGCCGTGCGCCAGGTAAAATCCCCCATGGAAGCATCTTCCCCGCTGGGTGAAAAAGACAGACCGGTCGGCGTTGCGATGCACTATTGGTCTGGCCACTAGTTTCGTCAGCAGGCGCTGAAGGTTGTGCTCGAAGTCCGTCCGGAGTGTCCCCGCCGGGATTGTCTCTTCCAGGAGATGCGCGGCCGGCAGTCTGTAATCATCTTCAGAGGCCGGGGCAGCAAGGAGCTTCAAGGTCGCCGGTATGCGTTTTGCCATGCAGGCGAGCATGTTCAGGATAAACAGGAGAAGCAGCAGCTTGAACCACCGCGATGCATGCGCGTCAGCCGAAAAGTAACCGTTGAGAAACGCGCCGACTGCCCTGCTTCCGGGCAGTCGAACGCTCCGCACAAAAGCGATGATCCCGTCTTCCATGGTGGCTGCGAGTGCGGTCAGCAAAAACATGACCAGCAGAATGATGGTACAATTGAGCGATGCCATATGAGAGAAGGCGCGGTTAAGTAGCTGTTTCATGCCAATTCCGAGTGTTAGGCTTTGCTATAGTAGGCGACAAAATAAATTTGTCATTGCGAGGAGCGCAAGCGACGAAGCAATCTCATGGGATTGCTTCGCTGGCGCTCGCAATGACATGCTCAAAATCGCTCATTATAGTTTGACCCGGCGCATGAGGAGAATGCTCTGTCCCGGGACCCGGTAATTCATTGCCCGACGCACACCCTCCGGTTTCTACGGGCATGGCACCCATGGCGGAGAAGTGGCTGCGTAAAAAGGAGTTTTGCATCATGGCGCGCAGTCCTTGAAAGAGCAGATTCTTTTTAAACTCGTCCTTGAGGCCGTTCCACTGGGGAATCTTGGCACGGTAATACGTTTTGTAGCAGCTCAACGCCTCCCGAAATACCTCTGCACGGCTCATGCCGATCGGCTTTATGACCGGGTTCACCAGGTTGTAGTTGCTGTAATCCCGGTCTTCGATATGGGGTTTCAGTTCCCGGTACATGTCAGCATAAGGCCAGGGGGTGATCATGAGGAAATGCGGATTGTCCGGGTTATAGTGCTGCGCCAGCTCAAGGGTTTTCTGTATCGATTGCGGCGTTTCGTGAGGCAGTCCGAGAATGAAAGAGCACTCGGTTATGATGTGCTGCTCATTCAGCAGGCGGATGGCCTCCCGGCATTCCCGGCAGGTCTGGGATTTTTTAAACCGGTCAAGGGTGTCCTGGTCTGCCGATTCAACGCCGATGAACATGTGGATGATGCCCGCCTTGCGGTACTTGAAGAGAATGCCCTCATCCCTGACAATGTCGCCGGCGCGGGTCTCGGCGAGCAGATAGATCCCCAGGTCTTTTTCTATCAGCAGGTCCAGGATGGCCTCCCAGCGCTCACGGTTGCAGGTGGGATATTCGTCGGCTATGAAAAAGGCGTTCACCCCGAACCGGTGAAAGAGATATTCCAGTTCGCCGACGAAATTGTGCGGGCTCCGCGCGCGGTAGGTCTGCTGCCAGAATTTGTGCTGGGAGCAGAATGCGCAGCTGTTTCCGCAACCGCGGGAAGAGGAAACGAGGGCCACCTTGGCATCTTCCAGAAAGCTCAGATAGTAATCTTCCCAGCACAGCAGGTCCCATGCCGGGGAGAGCGCATCAAGGTCCGGTATAAATTCCCTTTGCGGTGTGGCGATGAACGTTCCGCCCTGCTGATACGCTATCCCCTTCACCTCTGACAGTTGCCGGTATCCCTCAATGGCGTCTATGAGTTCCGGGGTGGTGTATTCGCCCTCCCACCTGACGATGTAATCAATCGCGCCGCTTCCCCCCTGCAGGGTTTCTTCCGGCATCATGGTGGGGTGGATGCCCCCGATGATGGTGATGATCTGCGGATCAACGGACTTGGCCAGGGCGAGTACCCGAGTGGCATCGCGGATGGTGGCGGTGTAGGCGGTGGAGCCGACGATGTCCGGCCGTGCTTCCCTGATGTGCCTCCTGATGTCCTCGTAGGTATGGTCCTTGGCCATGGCGTCGTACATCTCAACCTTATGTCCTGCTTTTATCAGCTCACCGGCTATGTAGAGGAACCCCAGGTTGGCCCACCGTCCCGCCGATTCAACCACCCCGCAGTGATAGGGCGGCGTGATGAGCAATATCTTCTTCCCCATGCGATGATCTCCTGTGTCAGCTGCGTTGACTCATATGTCCAAACTGCCTGTCAATTGGTGTCGCCGCGCAGGATGCAGGTCATTCTTATTTCGATGGTTTGTTTTCCCCTCACCCCATTCCTCTCTCACCGCGGGGAGAAGGCGTTCACCGATTCTTTCTTTCACGGAGGGCGGGTGGAAGCCCATCGGTTCCCTCTGCCTCGGGGAGAGGATCAGGGTGAGGGGGGACAACATCAATCTATTGCTGAAGCAACGTATGGCAACAAGCGTGCCAGCGCGAGGAAACGCGGGTGTTGCTGCTTTAATGCATTGATGTCATAACTGTTTTTTGTGCCGATGCAGATCTAAGATAGGATACGGCGGGAGGGCGAGCAGAAAGGGGCTGTAAGACGATGAGGACAGCGTAAGGATTGGTGATCGTCCAAGTACGGGAAATAATGTTGTTTCGCAGAAGCTGTTCACTCGCCAAACAGTGCGTGAAAGAATAGGTAGTCTCTATCTCCCGGTGCCATGCGCTTGGAAAAGAATAATGGCTTTTTTAGCCTTAAAAAAGCCATTATTGTGCCATTATGAGTGGCATGCAAGGAACTTTAGAAAATGATATCAATCAGTTAGCGTGGCCCGACCCCATGTAAACATGTAAAACCATGTAAATAACCCGATGTAAAAACAAGGCAGGAGCCGGTTTGACTCCTGCCTTGTTAGTCCATTGTCAGGTAATGAGTTGCCTAAGGTTGTTCATAGCACATTATGTTGGGCACATTGAAAGCTGAAACGACCAGTGCCTTCTTTCCATCTCCATAGAGATCTATCGTCCGGGCTTCCCAGAAATAGTGGGGTCCTGAGTCAAGTATTACCCGTCTCTCCTGCACTAATCCACAGACCGGATTAAAGCTGAATTCAATCCACGAGACGTTTGCCGGATCGCCCGGCAGGTCCCATGCATAGTGATTGATGATATCAACTTTCCCGTCGCCATTTATATCATCAAAATTGATATACGGTCCCATCTTGTAATCCCCCTCTTCAAAGGCATATTGCTCCCATGTTCCACCCGCTGCGGGATTGCGGGGGTTGATATAAAAAACAATGCCGCCCGGATTCTCGCTGCGGTGTGAGTCATTCCGGCCGACGACGAGATCATCATAACCGTCATGATTAACATCGCGCGCAAAAATTGAAAAAGCGGCCGTTGCCATACCCGGGTCAACCTGGAAACGTTGCCATTGCCCACTCGCCGTATCAGGTGCCTTAAACCAGTAAACGGTGCCGAATTCCTCCATTACTTTGGCTACGGCAACCCCCACATCCGGATGACCATCTCTATCCAGATCAGAGATGGTGATCCCATTGGCAAACTGAATGCCCGATGCATCCGCCGGACTGATAGTGATTTTATCCCACGGAGCGCCTTGATTAATATTGTTTCTGAACCAGGCAACTTCCGAGTGTTCAGGATCAACAGGCATCCAGCTCGTTGTTACGGCTACATCAATATCCCCGTCTCCATCCATGTCACCCGATGCGACATAGTTGGCGCCGATTGCTTCCATCTCTCCTATGATATGCTTTTCCCACAGGGTTCCGCGATCAATGTTTTCATACCAGAACATGAGGCTTTCTAAACATGTTTCATTGGACATGGTAACTTCACCGGCAGTGCACATGCCGGCCATGAGCAAATCCAGATCCCCGTCCCCATCCAGGTCCTGCAGCTCACAATCAGCGGGAAGATAGGTGTCATCTATGAGATGCTCCGTCCATTGATGCTCCCCTCCAACAATTTCATGATCAAACCAGGAAAACATCCTTTTGTTCATGGGATCATTGGCGACCAATTCTTCTTTGCCGTCCCCATCAATATCCCCGGTAAACAGGTCCTTGGCATTGAACGTCTCTGTAACCATGTGCTTCTTCCAAGGCGTAATCTCAACCGTGGTGCTGTCCGGATTGCAGCAGGCAAAAGATAAAGATAAAAGCACGCACAGTAATAATGAGACTTTACTGATTGCGACATGGTTTGTTCTCATCGGCACCCCCTTTTTCTAGTGATTGAAGCCTCTGTAGCCTGCTAATGTGAGAAAGCTTCTTTTGTGATCTTCACAAATTGCTCACGTCCCGCAATGATATTTCCGTCCACAGGCGTTCCCGACAGGATTGGCCGTTTACCGGAAGATATCGCCTACTACTTTTTCAATTATTTCCGTGGCAATCGAGACCAGCACCAGGTCGGTTCCATAGACGCGCCATTCATAGCCCGGATATCGCGGAAGTTCGCGGAACACCGGATCCGGAACGACCTTTTTGGCTATGCCCGGGGGAAGGCCCTTACCGCGGGCAAGATTTTTACGAATGCCGGGAGGCAATGATTCATATCCTGTACAATGATTGGCAACGGCGATGCGGCGGATGTCCTCAAAGCGAATATCGTCAAAAGGCACCACGACTGGCCCGCCTTCCTGCTGGTCACCTTTTTTGCCTGGTTCCGGTTTTTTCTGTCGTCACTTTGTCTTTCTTGCCCTTGTCTTCAGGAGGATCGGCATACACGAAAGAGGTGAGCAGGCTGCTACTGATAAAAAGGGATAACGCAACGGCAGTAATGATCTTTGACATATGCACTCTCCTTTCTTAGCTACACTGGAACCAAGAATCATTTTTTCATTATACTTTGAAACAAAAAAAATTCTACCATCAAAATGAGCCGGTAGAAGTTTTTTTTGCGTTTGATTACAACCGCTCAATTCAATGTCGAAGCGACGTCCCTTTAGCTAAGTATGGTGACACCGGAATTGATTCAGTCCTATAAAAAAGTACTTTTGCAGTTTCATAATCAATGCCCTCCTTTCTGGAATTACATTAGCTAATCCTCACAATAAAAAACGGTATTGTGCTATTCTCATGAATTGCATTCATCAGTTACGCCTGCTATCATTCCAAATCCCGAATCGGGTTGTAACTGCGGATCAGCGTCCGCAATAGAATGATTGCTTTGCGTTCCCTAATCGGGCGCGGCTTGGCTATTTTTGGATTATTTAACTGCTTATATACTTGAAATGATAGAGAAAGCAATAGGCAAAACCCTGATTTTGTAATTCTAAAAACCTTGTTTTTGGGCCTGTTTCGCTTCGGGAAGGCATTGTTAATTAGAATGCGATTTGAGTTTCTTGCGTTTGTCTAAGATATGGTATGTATGCTGGTCGTACCAAGCTATTGCTCTGAGAAAATATAAACTCAAGCAGTTTGCATGACTCGACCAGATGTGGCTACATGTCCCCTGATCCCACTTTCCTGTTGGTCTAAAATAAAGTATTCTTATTGTTATTGACACGCAACGGATGCTTTCCTATACTGCTTCATGAAAAAAAACGGATGCTCATCAACTCATCGAGAGGTGTGCCATGGCATGTCACCGGATACCCAAAGAGAAGGCGATGGATTTAAAGCGTTCGGACGTCACCCGCGTGGTCAGCGATCTGGCCTGGGTTTCAATGCCCATCGATAAGCCGATCAGCCAATACATGACTGCAGGCTACCTTGAATTGAAGCCGGGATATGACCGCGAGCTGAAGACGGAATACGAGGAGGTCAACGTTTTCCTTGAGGGATCACTGACCTATGCCTTTGACGGCGAGAGCTTCGTCGCCCGCAAGGGAGATGTGGTATTGATCCAGCAGGGAAGCCGGGTCCACTATACCACGGACGAAGGATGCCTGGTATTCTACGTGCTCCATCCGCAGCTCAAGCCGCGGAGGGGCTAGCAGACCGTGAAAAATACCTATTTGAATACATTACAGACACCCTGAAGGGAGAGTGCGCATGAAGATGGATGATATGGTGACCAAGTTGCGGCATATAGGATATATCGTGAAAGACATGGACAAGACGGTAGGCACGTTCAAGAAACTTTTCGACCTGAAGGAGGACGATATCCGCATGCTGACCGCGGATGATACGGGCGGCGCGGGCGCATTTGCGTTCATACCGCTCGGCGGAACGGAACTGGAATTGATCCAGCCCATTTCCGATTATTTCAAGGAAATGACCGGCGATCCTCCTGAAGGGATAAATCACATCGCGCTTCAAGTGAAGGACGTTGAAAAAGCGGTCAAGATCATGGAGGAACGAGGGGTTCACCTGGGTTATATTACCAGGGATGGTATTTTCGATACCGGGAGGACAAAAATTGCCTACCTGGATCCCAAGGACACCGATGGAATTCTCATAGAGCTGGTTGAATCGCCGGACTAACTTTCACTGCCATATGGGAGGATACGATGATGCCGGAGGGAGGAAAAACAGTATTGGTGGCGGGTGCGACCGGCCGGGCAGGCAGGTGCATCGTAAACGAATTGCTGAAGCGCGGATATGCGGTGCGGGCACTTCTCGTGCCGCCCTTTGATCCCCCTGATCTCCCGGGCCTGCGCTCTCAGGGCGTTGAGCTTGTTGCAGGTGATCTTGCTTCGGTTGCATCGCTTGAAAAGGCAATGGACGGCGCCGCTTTTCTGATAAGCGCCATTGGCAGCAAAAAGCCGTTCAGTGGAAAAGAAAATGACCGGATTGACAACATGGGCAACCAGAATCTCGCGCGAGCTGCCAAAACAAAAGGGCTTCAGAAAATTGTCATAATATCGTCAGTCGGCGCCGGCAACAGCAGGAACGCCCTTTCGTTCATGTATAAGCTGATGATGTCGCCGATCTTGCGGGCAAAGGAAAAATCGGAGGCGTTCATTCAGTCATGCGGCATGACCCACACCATCATCAGGCCGGGCGGCTATGGCGACAAGGAGGTGTCGGGGCGGATTGCCTTTGGCGAGGGCGGAAAGATTACCGGCCGCGTTACCCGCGAGCAGATTGCCAGGGTGTGCGTTGATGCGTTAACCAACCAGGCGATGAACAACCGCACCTTTGAAGTGGTTGATGAGGCAACAGTGGCCCCGGAACGGCGCCAGTTCATCATTACCGTTTAGAATTAACCTGGAGGTCTACCCATGTCAAATCAGGCAAACCCGGCGGAAGCATTTATCAGAAAGCGCTTTGAGACATTTAAGAAATTATCCGAGGACCTTGGGGAACAAAAAGCAATGGAAACCATGTTTGCCGGCTATGCCGGTCAGCTGAGACAGAGAATGGCGCCGTATATAGGAAGACCAACGCTCGCGGAAGGCTTGCGCGAAGCATCTGCCGAGTTCAACAAAGGCGGCTGGCACATGGTAGTGGTGGATATTTCCAACCAGGGCATGGATGCCGCGCTGGAAATTCAGAAAGTATGCCCGGTGAACGATATTCACAAAGAGTTCGGCTATGACAGCCCCTGCTTCCTCATCTGCGCACCCGACGGCCCGGCAATCCGGGAAGCATTTCCGGAGCTGCAGGTCAAGACGCTGTGCCGGCAGGCCGACGGCGACTGCATTTGCATGTTCAAATTTGAGCGTGCAAAAGCGTAAGCGGCTTTTTACAATGCGGCGGGCAGAAAGCGAAAAAGAGCAGCGTGAACTTCAACTGTTGCACTCATGAAAAGAAAACCCGGAGGGTATGGTCCGGATTTTCTTTTATGACCTCAAGGCGAAGCACTGATTGGGCCATAGGTAGCTGCAGTCCCTCCGTTAAGCGAGCGCTCCAGCCGATAGTACCAGGTGCCGGCTGCATCAGGCGGGCGGTCAAGGTAACGGAACCCGGTCTCCGAGGAACTTTTCCTCACTGCAGAAATTCCCGAACCGTCAAGCTTTTGATATTGTCCATCCCCGGAGGAGGCGCGATAGAGGGTGAATTCATCGGTCTGACTGTCACCTATGGCGGACCATGAAACAAGTACTATGCCGAAGAGCGGCCGGGCTTCAAAGTTGATCACCATGCCCAGGGCCTGCCGCAGACAGGTCTCATCCTGGTAGCCGCCGACGGAAGGATCGGCAATGGCTTCGAGGATGCTTTCGGCGGCAGCGGCAACAAAATTGCTGCGCACTGCGCCGTTGCCTTGCGACAGCAGCGCACCTGTCAGAATCACCGTGGTCGGCTTCTCGGCGCTGCCCTTTTTTACCGGCGCGGGCTTTTTCAGGCCGGTTCGTTTCGGCGCGCTTTCCCAGCCGCTGCCGTCCATGACCTTCACCGTAAAATAGTCGCTGTCGAAGTCTTCGGCAATATGGTAGGGAGTTCCGTCGCTGTCATGCTCCTGGCGAATCCATGCCTTGCTACCTCCCGCGCTCAGCAGCTCATGGTTGCCCAGGGTCAGCTCGCGGAAGTCGGTTAATGTATCCACATTCTCGGCGTCCCACAAAATGGGAATGACGATCACGTAATCGAAATTATCTTCGCCGTTGTCCACCGCCTGCCCCAGGCCGTTCACGTAGGTTCCGTTGATGGCCATGTCGATGTGCTCACCGGTGCTCATGATTTTCCCCATGGGGTTGTTCCGGTCGGGCATGTCGGCCGTGCTGTCCTCCCCCGACGGCTCTCCAAATTCATTTTTACCGTAAGCCACTTCGCTCCTGCCGGGCCGGTTTTCTTGGAGATACTCCTGCACTGACCCCACAACACGCTGCGCAAAGTCTTTGGCTTGCCTGAAATAGGAATCGCATTCATTGCCGTTCAGATAGCCGGGACCGTAGCCGTGGGTGGCAAGAATCACCTTCAGCGAGGCGGTGTTGTCGATATCATATTTTGACACGGTATGTTTCAGCATTTCAACCACCGACTGGTTGAAGGCCGGATAGTCGCCGAAGGCATTGGCAAACGTGACCTGCAGCCCGGGCTTGAGCTGCTGCGTGATGTCGTGAATGTCGGGGTAGGTGGCGATAAGCTGGCTCCACCGCTTGGCGGAGAGCCGCTGCACGAGTGTTGTATCGGTGTCCGGGCCGCAGCCGTCAGCAAGATCGTTGATGCATTCATAGACCGTGGTATCATCGATGCTGCTCACCCCGCGGCCTGCACTGTCGCGCCAGCAGTAGCCCCAGTTGGTGACATTGGAGTAATGGCCCCCGGTGCCCAGCACCACGATGCGGTCCACCTGCTCATCCTCGATGAGCTCACGCAGCGCCGTTTCGGTGCTGTCGGCAATGGAGGCGTCGGCGCCGTAGATATCGCGGTTGCGCATGTAGGCTTCCCAGCCCATGCGGTACACCACCGTGGTTTCGCTGCCGACGGCTTGCTCCACCTCATCCTTGATATTGCTCAGCTCCTGTGCGTCGGGTTCGTAGCCGTAAAGAGCCGGAATGTCATTGCCGTAGACATATCGGAGATACTGCAGGCGGTAGGGACAGCGGTAATCATTCAAGCTGAATTCATAGTGGTAGGTCATGTAATAAAAGGCGTACATCTCAATGAAGTCGGCGATTCCGATGCCCGGGCCGTCGGGATCGCAGACATGGGGCCCGATGATAACCTCGCCGGTGGCGGGGTTCGTGGTGCTGTGGCCGGTGGCGATGAAATAGGGAATGATGTTGGGATAGCAGGTATTTAAATAACCTGCTTGGCCGAAAAGGGGCTCATTGAACATGGAACGAACCGGGTACTGTTCAGTGTTTTTATATTCATTGCAGAATATATCAATCGGGGTACCCTCTGCGACAGGTTCGCCGCGCACCCGGCTACAGATGGCCGATTCCGCCTCATTTGCGTAATGAATCAGGGTGTAGCAATTACCTCCCTCAAGTGGCCCGCCGGTCAGCAGGCCGGGGATGAATGACTGATAAAAATGATCCATGTAGCCAATGATCCAGTCGGGCTTGTAGGTTTCATTCATGCCCGCCCCGAGAACCAGGACACCGATCTTTTCCGCATGCACCCGGCTTGCGGAAGCACTCGTGAATAGTACTGCCAGCCCTGCAGCGAGGATTATGATTTTCCAGTGTGTTTTCATGCGAGTACGCCCCTCCCTTTGGAAGTGAATTGCTCTGATAATCTTTGTATCATCGGCAAGAAAAGCTTTACGATGTGTAAACTATAGGCGGGGCGTCCGGTTCTGTCAACGCCAATAACTCCATACCCATTCTGCCATTCTGGGAACACCATACTTAATTAATAGCAGATCTATCAGCAGGTACGATACAATTAGGTATGGTGTCCCCGGATTACCGGATTACATGAAATATTTGTGACGGGGTTGACAAGTCTCCCTGAAATATGCAATTGTTGCATCGACATATCGTTTTAGGAAGTTCCCGCAGAGGTTCGGGGAGGCCATAGATGCACGGTAATGGGATGTGCGTATTATTGTAATCCTATAGTATGTGTATGGTTTCCCCGTTTTCATGTTCCGGCACTGTATTGACACACAAAATGTTTTTGTTGTCGAGCCGCAGCGGAACTTTCTCTACGTAACACCGCAAGGAAAGGATGGGATATGAGAACATTTTACTTTAAATTTATGGCCTTAGTAGCAATGGTTATGTGTCTTCCAATCACATGTTGCAAAGAAGATGAGAATGTCACGAAATACAGCGTGGTATGCGACCCGGCAACCAAGCTGTGCTGGCAGGACCCGCAGCGGGAGGCATACAATTACGACGATATCGGTGTTCGGGCGTTCGAAGCGGATCAGTACTGCGAAGAGCTGGTGCTGGGCGGGTTTGATGACTGGCGGGTGCCGACCATAGCGGAGCTGCGCACCATCACCGCGGGATTTGCCGGCACCGAATCGGGCGGGGCATGTCCCATAGTGGATGGTAACATAACCTACGCTGATGCCCAGCAGATGAGTTGTTTCAACCTGGCTCCGGGAGCAACCCATAACGGCCCGGGTGACAACGGGTGCTACCTGAAGCCCGGCTTTACCGGCACCTGCGACAAGCCCGATCCGTATTCAGCCGGTCATCCGCTGGAGCATGTGGCCTATGAGACGCCGTCGGACACCGACCGATGGCGGGCGGTGCTGATGTTTGAGAACGGTTCGGTCCTGTTCAATCATGCCTGTACGGGAGTGGATGTGCGCTGTGTGCGTGATGATGACGGCTCACCTATCGTCGATTGTGTGAAGCAGGCATCCTGCGAGCCGGGAGAAACGAAGCAATGTTGGTGCAGAGGCTATGGCATCCGGCCCTGCGGCATCCAGACCTGCAACGAAGCAGGAGACTGCTGGGGCCCCTGCGAGTGTACCAGGTCGGTTACTAATACCTTTGTGGACCCGGAATGCAACCGCGGCGATATGGTATACAGACGGGCTGACATCCTGACGGTAAACATCAGCCTGCCCGAGGGCGATACCATAGACTACGAGCCGGCGGTGCTCTCCGCGTTCCTGTACCAATGTCCCGATGAAAACACCCCCATGCCCAGCCGGCCGCCGGACGGAGGCAGCTACGAGAACCAGGTGGTGGACCCGGGCCCGCCGCCCTATACCATGGAAATCCGTGGGATAACCTACTACCGGGAAAACCTGATTGAGGGCCGTCACTGCGTGATCGTGCAGATGAGCCAAAAGAACCTTATGCCGCCCATTCCCGAACCGGGGGATTATTTCTACTGGGATCCCACACAGGGCGTAGTATTCCCTCTGGAGGGCGGCGCTCAAACAATTGACATCACCCTCCAGAAAATCGGGGGCTGATAGGGTCGCATCGAAACATCATCGGGGGACGGTATGAAGCGACGGGACTTTCTTAAAGCAATCGGCATGGGATGCCTGGGTGCATGCTGCAATCCCCGCAGTGTGCTTGCAGCGGGGAGGCCATCGCTTACCAGCAGCGCCGGTTATAATGCAGCCGGACCGTGCCTCCGCCTTAATCGGTTAAGGGCCCCTGCGGCCGGCATCACCAGCGCTGACGGCATGACGTGGGATCCCGGACCGCTGCTCGAGCAGTATGATGCAAAGCGGCCGGCGCGGCGGGAGTTGTATCTCCATGTCTTCGGTGAAAATGAAATTGATGACATCCTGGATGAAATGCGCGACCGTTATGAAGCACTGATTCCCGACATGCCCTTCATCGGTGAGTCCAATTTTCATCTGCAGTGGTTCATCCCCAATTCTGAAAAGCTGGCGGAATACCTTGTCGTGGCCAATTACGGCGTTACCAAGAGGGACTTCAGCAATCTCCACCTCATGCAGGCTTCAAAAGATTTGCTTGCCTGGGGTAAGGATCAACTGATTGCCATCGGGAAGATGCAGTTTGGCTACCAGACCGAATTGTTCATGGCGGCGACCGCCCTGTGGTCCCAGTTCCGGGTATATCCTGATGACTATGTAATCTACTTTCGCAGGGGGGACGGTGTTGATTTTGACTGGGGGCTTGATTATAGCCAGTGCGCCAATGTGCAGCTCTATAAAAAATTCGACGCGGTTGACCTGGTATTGCCCCTGATCTGCACCCAGGACTATATTGCCGGATCGGCCATGCGCACGGGATATCGCAGAACCATGCAGATTGCCACCGGCGACCCGATCTGTGATTTGCGCTGGAAGCTGCAGGAGTGATCCGCGGGAGGATTGCATGACCCATGCAGAACGATTAAGAAGTGTTTACCTGTTGTGTGCCGCCCTTATTGCCTGTTTCATGCTCATTACCGGTTGCCAGAAGCCGGACGATGTGAATTGCGTTGATTTGAGTGAACAGGTCCAGGGCCAGATTATTATTTGCGATGACGGCAACGAACCCCAGGTGTGCATGGCGCCTGAGTCAGACCACTGCGGCTTTTATGTCAGTTCACGGTACATACCCTGCAAGTCCTGCTATGATTGTGACGCAGCCGCTGATCTAACGGTAGCGCTGTGTCAGGGCAGGTAACCGGCGGCCGACTCAAAAAGGGGTTTTTCATGAAAAAATATTGTGCCTTCATTGTCTGCATCGGTCTTTGTTTGGCCGCTGCGCTGGCCTTCCCGTCGTTGAGTGCCGCGCACCCCATGGTTGATGCATCCGGATGCATTGCCTGTCATGACCTGGGTGAGTTTGCCCGGGAAGGATTGCACGGCGCCCATACTGATTGTTTTGCCTGCCATGAGGGGTCCACCGAGCGGGGAAATGTTTACGCTTCGGCATGTCTTGCCTGCCATCCGCGCCCGTTGGTCAATGCCGAGCTGTGCAGCCTGGTTGGGTTCCATGAAGGCAGTGACGACTACGAGCCTTCAGCCGCCTCCTGCCTGAGCGCGGGGTGTCATGCTGATGCGTGTGCCGGATTTACAACCACTACCACGACACCTGATTCGACCTGTCCGGCGGAAGAGATCTACGGGGAAGGTTCGTTCGAGGTCGTGCTTCTGCGATCAGTGCGCGATACCCTGCTGCGCCGGTCCCCGGAGGGGCAGGAGCTGATTAAACTCTATTATCAATGGAGCCCGGCAGTTATAAGGGCAATGCAGGCGGACGAAAGATTCAAGCAAGATGTGAAAGAGATGCTTGACGGGGTCTTGGAACTGATGGGGAACCAGCAGCACGTGTCCGGTTGCAAAAACTATTTTTTACAAGGAGGTCAGGGATGAGGCGATTTGCAGCGGTTTCCTTAGCAGTAATTGTAATGATATTTCTTGTAGGTACGGGTTGCATGAATGATCCCAAGCCGGAATTCGGCGAGATGACCGACTTACGCGATGGACAGATATACCCGACGGTAAAACTGGAAGATCAGACCTGGCTTGCGCATAATCTTAATTACGAGCCCGATAACGGCAGCTGGTGCTATGGTGATGATCCGGCAAATTGCGAAACGTTCGGCAGGCTCTACACCTGGGATGCCGCGATGGAAGCCTGCCCGGACGGCTGGCATCTGGCAACTGACGAGGAGTGGTCAACCCTTATAGAATATCTGGATCCCAAGGCGGATCGAAACTCTATAACCCAAAGCATTGTTGCCGGCGGCATGTTGAAAGCAACCGGAACGATAGAAGAGGGGACCGGGCCATGGAAAAGCCCCAATGCAGGGGCTACCAACGTCAGTGGCTTTTCAGCCGAGGCGGGTGGCGCCCGTTACGAAGACGGCACGTATATCGTTTTGGGTATGCACGCCATCTACTGGAC
>CAZWCD010000003.1:0-27885 GCA_964632275.1 uncultured Thermodesulfobacteriota bacterium | reverse complement strand
ACGTGACGGACAGACGTACCAGACGGTAAAGCTGGGAGACCAGACCTGGCTTGCGCAGGACCTTAACTTCGAGACCGAAAACAGCTGGTGTTACCAGGATGACCCGGCAAATTGCGAAATTTACGGAAGGCTCTACAACTGGGATGCGGCGATGGACGCCTGCCCGGACGGCTGGCATCTGGCAAGTGACGCGGAGTGGGCAACCCTGGTGCAGTATCTGGATCCCCGATCGGATCCGGATGCTACCATGCAAGAAAGCCAGGTTGCCGGCGGCATGATGAAGGCAACCGGCACGCTGGAAGACGGCACCGGATTATGGAGAAGCCCGAATAAAGATGCCACGAACGTCAGCGGATTTTCGGCCGTGCCCAGCGGCACCCGTTTTAATACGGGTCTTTTCGTCAACCGCGGCCAGCATGTCTTCTTCTGGACGTCCACTGAATTTAACGCCGAGTGCGCATGGACCCGGATGCTGGATTACGGCCAGGGCGGCATTTTCAGGCATGATGAAGAAATAACCAAGGACTGCGGTATTGCGGTGCGCTGTCTTAAGGATTGATTATAGAACGCCGCCCGGCTGGATAGGTAAGAAGACGGGCTGAAACGAAAGGCAGGAGCTGTACATGACTCCTGCCTGTTTTTTTCAAATAACTATGACCTATATTTACCACTGCCCCCACCAGGGCACGCGGACGACGGCGTAGGGCGTCTGCGAATTCACCGCGTAGAGCCAGGGCCCGAAGCGGTCAACCGTTGTAGGCACGGAAAAGTCAGGATCGGTGATTGTCCGCACAACGGCGCCGCCGGTGAAATCAGGGGCCAGCCTGATCACGGCAATCTGATTGAGCCGGTTCTGCACCAGGTACAAGGTGCGTCCCCGCAGACTCAGGCCGTCACCAAAGCTGAGATCGGCATCACCCACATCGACTTTGACGGCATCGCCGGTGCGCGGATCCACCCGGTACAGTTCGCTGCGATTGGAATGGATTATCAGCAGCCACCTGCCGCACGACGAAGCTTCGATCCCGTTGCTGTTGAAGACAAACGGGCCGGGCACCTGCACGAATTCGCCGCCCAGGGGGATGCGCTCCACCGAAGACTGATCGGGCAAATCGCCAAAAAGCCCCAGCGGCAGGCGATAGAAAAAGGGCTGGAACGAATCGGTAAAATAGGCAGCCTCATGCGTAACCGCCACGTCATTGATGAGGCTGGGAAAATCGGCGGCAAGTTCATACTCGGCCAGCAGCTCTCCAGTGTCGGCGTCGAAAGCAAAGCCCCGGCCGCTGAGCGTCCCTGCGGCAAAGAGGATGTTGCGGCGCGTGTCCACCGCAAGACCGGCAATCAGGCGCCCGGACGCCGGCGGCACCAGGATAGAGCCGGCGCCGGTATACAAATCCCCTTTGTAGATTGATCCGTCGGCCAATGACCCGGCGTAGAAACTGGTCCCGCGGCCGATGGCAATTCCTTCCGGACTGAAGTCATCAGGCAGATTGATGACTTCCGGAAATACACCGGCTGCGTGGACGGCCGAGGGCGGCAACGCCGACGACAGCAGTACCATTATAAAAAAACCTGAAATAAGCCGCACTAATAGGTGCATATGTACTGTTCTCCTTGTGTTTGATGAACTCCGGCGACCCGGCGCATTTTCTTTTGGTTGCAGATTGTAAAAACACTTCTGTTTATTCCGCACTATATAGCAAACTGTTTCGGAAGGCGAGGCTTAAATCGCCTTCAGCGCACCGCCGTTCTTGGCAATTACTCGCGGTCATTCAGCCTGCAACGGGAGGGTTGACAAATCCTCATGGAATATGCAATCGTTAACCGTACCATTGTCCGGGAAACGCTCATTACATCCACATCCGAAAAAACATGATATATGAAGGGAGCGGGCATATGAGACATGTACCAAAAGTGCTTATCATCTTTTTCCTTCTCCTGTTCTGTATGAACGGCCGGACGATATCCTTTGCAGGCGATCCGTGTACCATCACTGTAACACAGGGGAATGCGCAGCAGAAAATATTTGACACCGACTGCGACGGCCTTCCTGACAACGCCTGCGTGAACTGTACCCCCTCATATCCCGCTGCAGACAACTGCCCCTTTATTGCAAACGGGCCGGATCGCGGCACCTGTGTTTTGGGTCTCCGATTGGGAGAGCAGTGCCTTAGAGACAGGGAATGCGGATGGAGAGGCGCCTGCAGTGTGAATCAGGAGGATGCCGATACCGACACGTTCGGTGATGCCTGCGATTATTGTTCCGGCAACGGGGGCAAGGACCTGGACGGTGACGGAATCTGCGATAATGATGACAGCTGTCCAACCGTTCCCAATCCCGACCAGAATGCCGATGTCTGTCAAAACAAAGTAGAGAAGTTTGCCCCGGTCGCGGTATTCAAAGGAAGCTGGTATGACATCGGGCGGCAGGCCGGCCGGACCTTTCCGGACTTCATCATCGATTTCAGCAATACCATGCGGACCGTCCTGAATTACGTTGGCCCCGGACATGGCTGGACGCCGGAGAAGTATTATGATGAAGTCAAGGATCTGGAGCCGCAGAGCGCCACCGATCACATGCGGGGCATGGCAGCCGGCCTGGCGGATGTCCGGCCGATGAACTACGACACCGCCTGGGACATTGTCCTGACCCTCAACACGGCCACCGAGCTGCTCAACATGGAAAACATGTCCACCATCCCCGATGCACCCCCTACATACGAGCTGCACGGCTGCACCGGATTTGCGGTCTCGTCGGACGCGGGAACATTTTTCGGCCACAACACCGATGCGCAGAGCATGGTCAACGGCAGCGCAATCATGTATTTTCAGCCGGACAACGGCGATTATTCCTATATCAGCTTCGATCCGCCCGGCTGGGTGTTTGTGGGGTACGGTCTCAATGAAAAGGGGATCGCGGTCACGACCAATGCCGGCGCTCCCTGTCCCGATTCGGTAATCGGGCTCAACCCGAACCTGATGCTGCGCACGGTCATGGAACACGCGGCGACGTTGGAGGAGGCGGTCGCGCTGTTTGAGGAGTTCAACGCAAGCGGGAATGTCTTCGGGCCGAGCGGGACAATTGTTCACATCGTGGATTTCAACGACTCCACCATGGCCAAAATCCAAATTCGCACCGGGGATATAGATGTAACCTACGGCGAACAGTCTCCGTACGGGGTTCATTACATTGGATCATCCAACCATTTTGTGGGCGATTTCAATATTGATCCGGATTACTATTACGAATCCTCGTGGAAGCGCTATGAAACGTTGATGCGGCTGCTTACCGGAACAGAAACCTTCGACCTGCAGGCCTGCTGGCGGGTGCTCAGCGATACGGGCCAGGAAAAGCCCAACAACAACATATCCCGTACCGGCGGCTTCGGCCAGAGTGTCACCACCTTCGGCACCGTTTTCACCGGGGAGGGACTGTATTACACCCTGCAGGCGCCGCACCGCTACTTCCAGGAATATGATCAGCCGCAGTTTTTGAGCTTTCCATTCACCGGCGTTGCGCTTTCATCCTTCAGGGCGATGCCCCGGTTCCGCAAAGTCATTCTCAGGTGGACGACGGATGCGGAGGCTGATTGTACAGGCTTTAACCTGTACCGCATGGAGGAAAAAGGCAGCGAAGCGGTAAAGCTCAATGATGCGCTTATTCCCGCGCAGGGCGCTGCCGCTGAGGGCACGTCATACATGTTCACTGATTCCGACCTTACCAATCGTAAAACCTACTATTACCGCCTGGAAAGCATTGCCGGCAACGGCGCGGCGACCATGCTTGATGTCACACGCGCCACCCCGCGGGCACTGTTCTGGATTAAACAGTAGCCCGGCATCGAGTAAGGCGCCTTAAGCCTTATAAAAGGGACTCTAGGTTCGTTAGCAGCGCGCTGCTCCCGCGTCGTCCGATAATGCATTTTTTGGGCAATCGATTAAACAATTGTATGCCCATAAACCGTGATGCATTGTACTAAAAAGTTTCTGAAAGTGAGCAACTACGACGGCAGAAAGTGCTTTTTTTCTTCCTTTTTAAGCTTCTTCGCGGCTCTTTTTTCCCTCAGGTTTTTTGCAGGTTCCTTCTTCGCGCTCTTCTTCATATCCATGCCTTTGGCCATGATTTGTGCTCCTTATGATTGAGGTTTTTGGTGTTTTTAGAAGAAGCTCTCTTGGGCCGTAAGAATTATATAGCGGGGCTACCTGTCTGTCAATATATAGCCTATAACCCCCGGCCTGATGGAGGCTGCTGACTAACGCCCCTGTATTTTTTGAACCCGGTGTGCTATCGTGTTATATGCAGCAGGCCAGACGGGCGGCCAGCCAATAATGATATTGATGCGGGGCACAGCGTATGAAAAAATTATTTTTGTTTGCGGGCATGGCCATGCTGTTCGTGCCGCGCGAGAGTGTAGCCGTTGATCTAGGCCGGATCGGGAAAGCGGTTGAAACCCTGGGGATTGAAAGCGCCCTTGATGCTGCGGGCATTGATCTCTCGCGCACCACCGATTACCTGGACTGGGAATCAATCAACATTTCCCTGTCGGCCGACATGGCGAACACAACCACAGTCCTGGGCAGAACCGTGGCCGTTGACGGCAAGGTATATAAAAAAGGCCTTTCAAACGTCAGGATAGACCTCAAAAGCGAGCTGGGAGTTCCCGGCAAGGATTCAATCAGGCTTGCCGATTGTTTTATCCTGGATGAACTGCTTGAGAAGCAGGCGTACATAGTATTTCCCCTGAAAGAAGCGTACGTCAAAATTGATCACGATGATGTCCTTGAAATGCTCGGGCAATTTCAGAAAAAGCGTGACGGGAAGGCAAAGATTGAAAAACAGGAAGACCTGGGGTCGGAGACAGTGGACGGCATCGACTGCAAGAAGGTGCACATCATCATGACCATGGCCAACGGGACTAAAAATGATATTACCGCCTGGTTCGCAAAGGAGTTCAAGGGGTTTCCCGTAAAAATAGCCGTCGCTTTTAAACCGCTCCGGGGAAAGCCGGGAACCAGTGTCACCACCTTTAAAAATATTGAAACAACCGAACCGGAGGCCAGGCTGTTTTCCATCCCCGAAGGGTATGCGCACTATGACAATCTCGTCCAGGTTGCCACGCGTGGAAAGCGGGGATCGCGCCGGGGGAGCACTTCAGACAACCTGAAAAAGATCAAACCGCTGGGGAAATAAAAGGGAACGCCGCTTCTTGAGCAGCTTATAATTTTTTAGCTTCTGGTAATGCGTTGTGCTCAGGAAAATAAGTTGTTGCAGGATGAACCCTTAATTCATGCGCTTTACCAGGCACCAGAACCTTTTTGTGGAGGATAGCACTACCCATGAACTACAGCACGCTGGAACACAATCCGCCTGTATTTGTTTTCCGCTTTAAGAAAGACGGCGCGTTTACACCGGATCTCATTGCCGAAATGCACGCTGCGCTGGACAAAATTCAAAACTCCACCGGCGAGGCCTGCCTGGTGGTCACGGGCGACGGCAAGGCATTCTCCACGGGATTTGACCTGGAGTATTTCTCCGCGTCCACAGTCGACACGAGACAGCTTCTCATGGAAAAAGCGGTTGCATTGCTGGACAGGCTGCTCACTTTTCCTCTCCCGACGGTTGCAGCGATTAACGGGCATGTCTTCGGGATGGGGGCGCTGGTTGCCCTGGCGTGCGACTACCGGTACATGCGCGCAGACCGGGGATATCTTTGTTTGCCCGAGATTGATTTAAAGGTGGTCATCCCCGCCGGTATGATGTCGCTCTTGAAGCTGAAGCTTGCGCCTCCGGTTCTGCGGGACCTGCTTTTGACCGGAAGACGCATCGGAGGGGAAGAAGCAGTGCGTTTGGGAGTTGTTGATGAGGCGTGCGCGGAAGAGGAGGTTTTGCAAAAGGCCGTCAGCCGGGCATCCGCCCTGGCGGCAAAGGACCGGGAGACCTATGGAGCAATAAAGCGCAGCCTTATCCATTTGTAGGTGCCCGGCGTATGATGAAAATACCATTTCCTAAGTTGCACCTTACACACCTCCATGCTCCCTGAGCAGTGCCTTAATGCGCTTTTCATGGCCGCCGCCGCCCCATGTGTCATACAGGGGAGTATGCCCTTGGGAGTCCCGGGCATTAACATCAGCCCCTTTTTCCAGGAGCAGTTGTACCATCCCGATATTTTCATCACCTACCGCAAGGTGAAGCGCGGTACGGCCGTACTGGTCCCGCACGTTGATATCCGGCCGGTATTGTAAAACTAGGTCCACAAGATCCTGTCTTCCCGTTCCTACCGCAGTATGCAGCGCCCTGTCATCCCGGGCTCCGTTATCAAGGAGTAGTTTCACAAGCTCTCTGCCTCCCCGGTCATAGTTGCCGGGAGGCTGGAGGGCGAGGAGAGAGCAGTTGTTGACGGCAAAACCTGAGCGGGTAAAAAGGCTTCTTATATGGCAGCGCCCGGTTGCCGTTTGGTGGCGATGACGACCAGGTTGTCCCCCCGGCATTGATCGGCCAGCGGGTAGGAGGCATCGGGTGTATGAGAGTAAACAGGGGTCGTTTTGATCTGAGAGACGGTGCGGTTTATTAAATCAGCCATGTGGCCTTGAAGTTGCTCGGCTGATTGTCGGCTGCGATTGATTGACGATGGGTCTGAATCCCTCACCGAAAATCTCCTCAGCCGGCGGTATAGTGGAGCAACCGCATCAAAGAGGCCGGCTTGCTTAAGGAGCGCTTTGACCGTTTCTTTTGCTTTCGATGATGGATGAGGGGGTAAAGCCGGTTCGGTTGCCATACGGGCCGCGGGAGCAGGAGGTGCGGTTGCCATCTTGTTGGAATAGGAAAATACTTTGTGTACCTCAAAACCGTTGTTTGCAAGCATGGTGACGAGGTTTTCTCTGGTAAAGAGAAAAATGTGAAATGGGTTAAATCCCTTCCATTGAGACCCCTGGACGGAAATGTTGTAAGCCCCTCCGTTGGGCGTATCAATGATCAGCCATCCGCCGTCCTCGACCACCTCCCGGAGCAGCCGTATGAATTCCTGGGGTTGCTCCAGGTGTTCCAGCAGATCAATGGCCAGCACCAGCGGAAATGAGGATCGGCGGGTCGACCTGAAATATTCTTCCAGTGTTCCGGTAAAACAGTCGGCACCAAAAGCGGTTGCGGCGTAGTGCGCGGCGTCGGGTGATACTTCTATTCCCGTGGGCCGCCAGCCCAATGCCGTCATCAGGGCAAGCAGGTAGCCCTTGGCGCTTCCGATTTCCAATGCCCGGCCGGTCTTTATTACACTGGCTATTTCGGCGATGGTGCGCTGATAGATGGTGACGATGCGCTCGAATTCAGGTTCGTCCTCTCTCTGGAAAAAATAGTACTGATCATTGTAGAGCGAGCGGATTCCTTCCGCGGACAGGCGGGGGGAGTTAAATAGCAGGCCGCAGCCATTACACCGGCGCATGGCGAACGGTCCGGGATTGAGCGGCCCGCTGAAGGTTCTTTCGAACAAGAGCTGACTCTCTGTAGCACCACACAGGCAGCAGGGATTGTTGACCTCGGTTTTCATTGTCCCCTGGTCCTGGCGCGCAGACACGCGAAGCACCACACGGCCATCGCTGAGTGAAGGACCACCCCCAGCCACAGCGTGATGCCCACCAGCCCTTTGATGCCCGCAGCAACAAGAATGGCGAGAGCGGCGAGGTTGTAAAATAGCATTGAGGCGACCACTCCGGCAGCGGTTCGGCTCTCCGGGTCAGCGCAGGCAAGCCAGCAGACCGTTCCCAGTGTGACCAGCGCGGCTCCGGTGAGCCGCGTGACCATCAGCGCGACCGGCGCATCGGGCGATGAACCGAACAGGAGCATGACAGCAACTGATGGCGTGATCAGAAACACTAATCCGGCTCCCGCCTCAATCACCGCCGTCAGGACCAGCAGGTTCTTCATGCCCAACCTCCTTTTTCAGAATGCGTCATCATGCTTCCCGCCGAACCGCTGCCGCAGGCCCCGCGCAGATTTCTTTCACCGGCAGGTGGTGTGCAATTCCAGATTGAACCAGATTATCATGGTATTAATAAAAGAGCGCAGGATATCGGGGATTGCAAAAGACTCCTTCAGACCAAGCACCGCAACATAATCGCCGCCGATGTTGTAAGGATCCCAGTAGTACACGTACCACGCGCCGGGCGTCGTCGCCTCCCGGCTGAACTCGGGGCCGTCAAAATAGGTCTTGGCGCTGAACGGCTCAAAAAAGGTATCACGCTGTTCCCCCGGATTTTTGTTCTTCACCACAACCGCCCCGTAGCCGGGAGCCAGCTCAAATGGCAGCGCTTCATCCGGGAGCGGCAGACCCGGTCCGACCACCGCGAACCACGGCAGCAGCGTTTCCAGGGAAGGGCACGCTATGACGAGAGCCTGCGCATACACCGTCACCGGCTCGCTGACTTGAAAGGTATAGACGTCGACATCCGTGCCCGTCTCAAACCACGCGTAGAGTGCCTTTGAATTTTCAATTGCATCCGTTACCACGAAGGGATGCTCCGCGGAATAATCCTCGGTTTCGATGTAGGGAACGTGGGCATGGGCGGCAGGCAGTGCAACGATTAGTGCACCGACAAGTGTGAAGAATGATGCAAGCGATTTCATGGCCGATCACCTCCCGCTGTCTCGTTCACCAAAAGCAAAGGCAGGACCGTTGCCGGCCTTGCCTTTGAGGATCGCCCTATGCTTTCTTTCGCAGCCGGCGTGCAACTACATGGTGATGATCGTGCGCACGCGGGTTTGGTAGACCGTCATCCCGGGATCAAGATACTCAATCTTTTTCGGGGTAATCTTGAGCAGGCAGTAGTCGGGATCGGTCGGGCCGCCCGGGAAGAAGAAGCCGAACGCGTCCTGCCAGAACTTCTTGCGGAGCTTGCCGTCGGTGACGATCTCCGCCTTGCCGATGATCGAAGCGTTTTTCTGATTGGCGGGGTCGTCGACAAAGACGCTCACCGTGGGATTCTTTTTAATATCCTTAATCTTGCTGGTGCTTAACCCGGTGGCGAACCAGATGACCATATCGTTTCCCAGGGGGAGATTGGTCATGATCCTGCCATGGGGCGCGCCGTCCGTGCCAAAGGTAATGAGCTTCGAATACCGGTTGCTTCTGATCAACTCCGCCGCCTTTTTCTTTATGTCATCCTTCGCCATAACCGACCTCCTGTGATGTGTTGATACTCACTTTATCGCTGCCGACATATATATCTTGACCGTCATGATGTGTCAACAGGAAATCCGCCGCCCGGTATCTCTTATGTCGATGAGAAGACGATGGGAGAAGGGGGGGGCGGATGCTCTCCAAGGCATGGGTAACATCCAGTCGCAAGATAGTGCTTTGCAGCCGGCACGAAGAGTGATACATGAAAAGAGTTGCCTTACCCACATGTTTCCAGACTTCTCCCCGGGATATTGCAATAATCACCCAAGAGGAACACCCTGGCTTTAAGGGATTATCATCACGGCATGAATAAGCGGACAGGCGGGCACATAACGGCACAACCGGGTAGCAGCTCCCGTGCCTTAATGAAGGTATCTCCGGGACGAATTGGAGCGGGCGGCATCATAATCTTTTTGAGTGCGGTTATGCTGTATGTCCCCGCCCTCAAAAACGGCTTCGTTAACTGGGACGACAATTTATATGTCTACAAAAACAATTCCATTCATTCGTTACAGCTGAATGCGATTGGGTGGATGTTCTCGGCATTCCATGCAGAAAATTGGCATCCCGTGACCTGGCTGAGTCATGCTGCGGATTATGCGCTGTGGGGGCTCAATCCGTTCGGCCACCATCTAACCAGCATCATCCTGCATGGGCTGAATGCGTCCCTGGTGTTCCTTGTCGTCATGCAGCTCATGCTCATGGCAAAAAAGGTTGCTGCAACCGCAGTGTCATCCCGTCGGCCCTATGCAGCTGCGACGCAGCCCCTGGTGGTGGCAAGCATCACCGCCGTGCTGTTTGCCTGTCACCCTTTGCACGTGGAATCGGTGGCGTGGGTGTCGGAGCGCAAAGATGTGCTCTGCGCGTTTTTCTTCCTCATGACCGTTTTGGCCTATCTTTTCTTCGTTGCCGCGGCCGGCACTCAAAGCCGGCGGAGGTGGTATGCCGGCAGCCTGACCCTTTTTGCCTGCGCCCTGATGTCCAAGCCCATGGCGGTGACCCTTCCGCTGACGCTGCTGCTTCTTGATCTCTATCCATTGAAGCGCTTTATGCCTGTCGCAAATAAGCAAGCGATACAACCCCGGCCCCTGCTGGAAAAGGTCCCGTTCCTGATGGTAAGCTGCATCGCGGGCATCATCACCATCAGCGCACAGCATGCCGGGGGGGCGATTCAAAATCTTGAGCGGCTGCCCCTCGGCATGCGCCTCATCAATGCACTCCATTCCCCCTGGTTCTACCTGCACAAGATGGTCTGGCCTGTGCCGCTGGTTCCCTTTTACCCGTTCCCGCAGCAAATACACGTGTACGATCTGCAGTATACGGCGCCGGGCATCCTGGTGCTGCTGGTTACCGGATGGTGCGTGTGGAAGCTGATGCGCGGTGCCGGTCTGTGGTGCGCCGCCTGGCTGTTTTATTTCATCACGCTGCTGCCCGTGTTAGGCATTCTGCAGGTGGGCATGCAGGCGGCGGCGGATCGTTACACCTATCTTCCCAGCATAGGTATTTTTTTATTGGCGGGGTCGGGCATGTATGAGCTGCTGGTGCGGGGATATCAGGCGAGAAACAAGATGATGATCGGGGGATTGGTTGGGGCGGGGATCATGATCTGCTTATGGTACGTGACCGTTCAACAGATTGCGATCTGGCAGAGCTCAGAGGTGTTGTGGAGCTATGTCATCAGGCACTTTCCGGGCAGGGTGGCCATTGCCCATTCCAATCTTGGATTGGCATATGACGGCAAAGGAATGTATGACCGGGCGGTGGTCGAATATGGGAAGGCCCTTGCCATTAACCCCAACCTTGCCGAGGCGCATAATAACCTCGGATTTGCCTACTATGGGAAAGGGATGTTTGATGAGGCCATTGCCGAATTTGAAAAGGCCGTTGCCATCAATCCCGACTTCGCCGAAGCGCACAACAACCTGGGGTTCGGCTACTATCAACAGGCGCTGTATGATAAGGCCATTGCGCACTTTGATAAGGCCATAGCCATCATTCCCGATTATGCCAAGGCCCGCTACAACCGGGGGCAGGCATACCAGGCGAAAGGGATGTACCAAGAGGCAATCGCCGAATATGAGCGGGCCGTTGCCATTGCTCCTGACTTTGCCGAGGCATATCATAACCTCGGTTCAACCTATCGAGCACAAGGCATGTATGACGCGGCCATTGTTCAATACCAAAAGGCCCTGGCGCTTAACCCTGAGCTTGCCGCGGCATACCATAATCTTGGCTCCGCGTATTATGAGAAGGGCATGTATGACGCGGCCATTGCTCAATACCAAAAAGTCCTGGCGCTCAACCCGAACATCGCCGAGACATACAATAATCTCGGGCTTGCCTATTACAAGAAGGGAAACTATGGCCCGGCAAAGGACCATTTTGACAAGGCGCTGGCGCTGGGCTACAAGGTCGACGCAACGCTATGGGAATCGATACGATCCGGGCGATAAAATCGCTGCAACCTGTATCGGCCGAGCCTGTCTTTATTTTGGTTGCAACCTGACCACTTTTCTTATAAGTAACAAGCATACGAATAATCACGCACAGGAGGCGGGTATGAAGCTGAAAGAATTGAAGGAGCACCTCAAGTCGGTTCCGGATGACTATGACGTGAAGGTAAGCAGCTATTTCGTCAAGGAAGGCCAGACCGAATTAAACTATTTTGAAGATGCCAATGAAAAGTTCACCGTCATCAATGACGAGTCCATTCTGGGCATTTCTCGCAAGGACGGGCTAAAACAGATTCACATCATCGGCGTGAAATCGCATGGCGTCCATTTCGGGCCGGGCGATTTTTCAAAAGATTCCGAGTGATTTCGTAACCTGCTGCACACAGCGGCAGGCCGGCGCTGCTCTGCAAAACGCAGAGCCCATACCCTCAACGGGGCACGGAGCACCTGATGTCTGGCGCATCAGGCGTTTCTTGCCTCGATCAGCTTTGTCTGCCCGCGCACCTTCCGCCTCCCCGCCCATGGACTATTGTGCCGCCGCGACTACGCATTGCCCTCCGTCATCTCCTCCATTAGCAGGCTGTTGAAAAACGCCCATCCCCTGCGTTACACGCTCATCCTTCTTCACTGCAGCGTACGTGCATGTGCGCCTCATTCCCCAGGCTTTCGCGTGCCTTGCATCTGGATGTTTTTGAACCGCCTGAGTAAAACTGCTTTTTCAACAACCCGTTCGTCCTGAACGTTCCCATACATATGATCTCTCTGGTGAGAGGCAGCAGTATACGTTGATGAGCTTCCAGGAGGGCAGGCTATCCCTTTGGCTGTGGCTTGCGAGAGGGGACGACATGGCCCACACGGCAGCCCGGAAAATATTTTCAGGGTGGTATTTAGTTTTTTCTTGACCTGACGATAGGATTATTGTGGCAGTTTATGGCCGCAGACCGTGAGGGGGGCGATTTATCGGGAAGCGATTATAGAAGGCCTGACGGATATGGGTATCATCGCCAGTGTGATCGGTATCGGCATTTTGGCCTACAACCACTACTATTGCTCGGTAAGCGAGCACGTATACCTGCTCGCCTGCGGCCTGATTGTTACCGGGTTGCTGTTTTACTTTTTCCTCGAGCGGGAGTAAAACGGGCATCATGCTGACGCCCCTCCTTCCAACCTATCCGCAACCCAAACCTCAATTGCCTTTCTTTTTTGTCGCCTTCATGAACACGCTGATGAAATTATCCACCAGGAGTGGGTTGAAGTCGGTTCCCGCCCCCTTTTTCATGATCGCCAGCACCGCGTCCATGTCAAGGCTTTTGCGGTAGGGCCGCCAGCTGCGAAGGGCATCGAATACATCCGCGATGGCAACAATCTGGCTTCCCGGATGCTGCGCTTTGTCTCCCATCTTCAGCTTCGGGTATCCCGTGCCGTCATATTTCCGGTGGTGTTCAAAGGCAACGATGGGCACTATCCGGGCTATGCCGCTGATCCGGGCAAGGTATGCGGTGCCAAGGGCAGGGTGCCGGCTCATTGCGGCAAATTCGTTTTCATCAAGGGCGCCTTTCTTCTCCAGGATATCCTGGGAAATGAACAGCTTGCCCACGTCATGCAGCAGGGCGGCCAAACCGATGTCATGCAGCAGCTTGCCGGAGATCCCGAGCGCCTCCGCCTGGAATATGGAGAGAATGGAGACATTAATGGAATGCACATAGGTGTAATTGCTGTAGGACTTGACCGGACTCAACAGCTTGAGAATGCTCATTTCCCGGCCGATGGTCGCAATGAAGCGAGCGATCATGTCCTCGAGCTCGCTCATGTTGAGCTGCTTGAAAGGGGTGAGGTTCTGGTACACCGCCTTGAGCCGCTCGATCTGCTCTTCCCTGAAATGGGGCAGGTTTTCGACCGTGATGGCCTCTTCGGCTTTGGCGGGGCGGATGCTGACATCGACAAGACCGGTCTTGATGTGGGGATAGGCGTTCACCGATCTGTCGGGGTGCGCGAGATCGCTGATAAAATGGCTGAATTCCCCGGGCGTTATGCCCTCGAGGAAATCAACCCGGGAGAGGCCCTTGCGGGAAAAGCGCTTCACCAGCGTTCCGGCCTGCGTACCCGGAGCATCCCGCATGGGAAGCTTGTTGACAACCAGGTCGTCATCAATGATCATCATCTCGACCGGTTCGGGCAGCAATTCGCTGAGGAGGGAGAAGGTCTTTCCGCTGGATTCTTCAATCAGGGCGTGATCACTGGAATAGAGCAGGCAGTTGGCCACGGCAATGTTAATGGCGGTGACCAGTTTTTTCGCCCGGTCGGGCTGCTTCCCGTTTACCATTTCCATACTGCTGACCCCGGCTGCTAATTTTTCTCCAGGAACGAACCGACCATCATCCGGACCTCTTCCGGCGGATAGTTTTTGAGCGAATGGGCGACCTCTTCTTTCAGCTTCTTGAGCGGGTCCCGGAAGAAAACGGTCCTCGTGTCAAGAATCGCCTTGAGCGGGCCCAGGGCGCGGGGATCCCCCAGCTGGCCGAGGGTTTTTACAATGGCAATCTTGTTGTCCAGATCTGCATCGCGCTTGTCCATTGTGGTGAGTTTGGTGATCAGTTCAGGGACGATGGCGGTAATGCCGAACGTCGACGCGAGGCGCAGCGCCATTTCCACCTTGTCTCCCGACGGTGAGCGGAGATAATGCTTGAGCACTTCCACGCCGTAGCGCTCATCAGCCCTGAGCATGTATTTCAGCGCGTAAAAGCTGACCTTGAGGTTGTCGTGGTAGCAGTAGGGCCTGACGTGAGAAACCGCCTCCCCGCTGTTCGATTCGCTGATGATTAAAAGCAGGTTTCGCTTCACATACCATCGCGTATCGCTTAAGCGCCGCATCGCCTCGGTGGCGGACTCGTCAGCCATGTGCCGGGCCAGGTCAAGGAGAAACTTGCGCGTCCTTCTTGAACCTTCCTCGATGAGCGCGTCGATGAGCGGCGGGACGATCCGCTCCCCGAAATAGGCGCACAGCCGCATCGCGTCCTCTTTGTGCCGGAATCCAACGATCCTGAATGAGTCAACCAGGGCGGCGGCGGTTTCCGGGGTCGCGACCGTAAGATCCGTGAAGCGGGACGCCCCGTTGCCCGTCCCGGCCTGGGTAATGCTCAGGATCTTTAAAATCTGATCGTACTGGCCGGTCCCGATGAAGTGCTCTATCTGCTCCTTGATGAGGCTTCTGAAATATTCCAAATCCTGTTGATTAATGAGATCTTCGCTGCCGAAGGAAATAAGCTCGAGGAGTATCTGGTTAAAGCCCTTCTCCAATGCCTCCTCCTGCCATTCATTTTCTTCCTGCCTGTCAACCCCGTCACGGTCCTCTCCGGCTTCAAATGCGAGCAGCGCATGCAGCTCTGCCGTGTAGGCGTCGGTGACAAATTTGCTGAAATCATCATCCGCCGACATGGAGCTGATATCGTAGGGAAGGGGTATGTCGTCAATGATGAGTTCGCTGCCCGAGGTGCGCCCCTCGAAGCCCTCGGTGGAGAGCATGGAAAATTTCTCGATAAGGTTCCTAATCGCCTCGGGTATGGCGATCTGGTTTTCATTAATGGTGTCGAGCAGCTCGAGGGCCTCGTCCACATTGAAATCCTCAAGCAGTTCTTCGCCGCGGTTCATCTCCCTGGGCAGGACGCGCAGCGAGGAGGTGAGCAGCTGCTGCTTCAGCTCCGGGCGAAGGCGATTGATGAATTTCATCAGCTTGTTCAGATCGGTGACCCAGGAGACCTTTTCCAGGGACTGCCACAGGTACGCGGCCATGACCCGGTCACAGGCATCGTCGTTGAGCCGGTCGGGGTCGGTCTCATTTATCAGGGCGGACAGGACTTCGGGAGGAATTGCCCGGATGAACTTGTATTTGTTCGGCCGCAGGGCGCCCTTGAGCAGGTCCTGAACGTACCGCGCCCAGAGGCCTCTTTTGATCTGCTCCTGCGTAATCTTGCCTTCCGCGAAGGCAAATGCCTCGTAGTCAATAAACTCCGCGCTGATATGGGAAAGGCCGCATTCACTGAATTTTTCCTCCAGCGCATCGGGTGGGGCATCTCCTGGGTCGGCGGCGAGGAAGCGCTGAAAGGTGGAGAGCTCCTCCCGGCTCAGGCCGCGGGCAAGGGTGACCAGGGCGATGCTTCTGGCGCTCAGGCAGAGGGCAAATTCCCGATAGGCGGGGATGTTTTTTTCAAGCTGGGTTTCACCGGCAAAAAGCAGATCCTTTGCCGCTGCCAGCGTAATCTGATCTTTCCCCTTGAAGAGCCGCTGCAGGGCTTCAAACGCCCTGGTAAGAGCCGCTTCTATCGCGGGATGGCCCTGCGGGTACATCCCCGCCCTGTGGCGAGAGATGTTGATCGCGCTGATGGCGTCGCTCAGCAGCCGCATCTCGGAGGATTTTTGTGCTTGTGCAGGGTTCATGGACGGTGTTTTGTTGTCCCCCTCACCCTACCCCTCTACCCCGGGGAAGAGGGAATCTTTTTTTCGCTTCAGCGATTAGAAGGAATAAATCAATCTCCTGTTCATCCCGGATGACGGAGGGAGCGACTGTTTACACCCTCGCCCCTTGGGGGAGAGGGAAGGGGTGAGGGGAAATTACAAATAGGTTTGGCTGCTAATTTCTTTACAGGTATATATATCGGAATGCGGTGGATAAACTTTATATTTTAAAAAAGTAACGGCAGAGCCGTTCTGGCAAGGGCGACCGGCCGGTCGCCCCTACCGGCATTGCATATCCGGAATTCGATTTCGCGGGGATGAAAAAGGCAGGGCCCAAGAGAGCCCTGCCTTGCAAGCGTTCGGGGGATGGCGCTACGACTTATTGGGGCACCGGCGGCGGCTCCCCCAGCACCTGGATGGTTACCGCAACAAAGCGGTACTGGGTCTTCGGTTTTTTGTAATAGCTCACCACCGCCTGGCAGGGTATGGGGACGCGGTCAAAGGAAATCACCCGGCCCCACTCATTTTTGATAATGGTGCTCGGCGTGACGTCAAGCCGCCGTGAGCAGAACAGAAAATACTCCTCTTCCTCGTTCTTGTCGTCCAGCACCAGTGTTTCAGTATCATGCATGGAATCAAGGGCATCCTGTACCAGGCCGCCGAATGATGGAGCGTCCGAACGGTCCGCCGCCCAGCCGATGCCGCAGATCAGCCCCATGACCATTCCTGCCAGCAACATTTTTTTCATCATCACACTGTCCTCCTTAGTACTGTTGCCATCCCACAAGGCCGCTCTTGACGCCGAGGGCGGGTTCAACATCAACCTGGATGACCTCGCCGCTGCCCTGCTGGATGAAGCCGGTGCTTTCAACCTTTTTGCCTACGTGGAGACCGATCGCCGACGTGATACCTTTATCCAGGTCGACCCGCACGATGCTCTCTTCATCATCCCCATGGGGATTGGTCCCCAGGATGGGTTTGTAGAAGGCGGAGCCGGTTTCGTAGTAGAAGGCATACAGCGAACCGGTGCCGCCAAAGCCGCAAATGTCGTCATCAGGGGTAAAGGGCGCGGTCAGGACCACGCCTCCCAGGACGCTGGGACGGTTGAGCACCCGCTCTCCGCCGCCGGCCAGGGTGTAATACCATCCGTCCTTTGCCTGCACCTCTTTTACAAATTCATCCCAGGTGGTCGAGGCCGCGCCCTCAACCTGCTTGTTGGTGAGCACGGTGACATTGGTTGAGTTGTAGAGATTGGCCATAAGCACCTCATCGGCAACCGGATCACAGCTGCCATAGGGGCACGGCTCCTTGACGGCAAAGAAATACTGCTGGGTGGTGTCCGACTTGTCGGCCTCGCTCATGTATTTGCCGGTGCCGAAGTACACCCACACATTTTCATTGTCGTCAAGCGAGGCGGTCGGGGACGCGGTAATGGGCCGGGGCGCGCTGAACAGGTTGGTCATGGGCCAGGGCTCGAGGGCGGGGTTGTAGCGGTAGGAAAAAACCGCCGGATCGGCGCTTTTGCTGGGGCTGAGGCGCTTCATCTTGCCCAGTGCGCCATTGTTGTAGGTTTCGCCGATGTAGGCAAGCTCGGTGTTGTAATTGAGGTTGATGTCAATGGTTATGGGATCGGCCAGGAAGGCATTACTCTCGGCGGTCATGGTTTTCTGCACCAGCTGCAGGGTTTTGAGATCATACATGAGGAGATATCCCCTCTGGTTGCTGCTGCCGTCACATTCGGTCGGTCCCGATCCCACGATGGCGTACCAGCGATCGTCCTCGGGATTCTGAAACCCCTTGGTGGCTTCGAGCCGGGAGACCGCCGGGTACGAGGTGGTGAAGGCAAGGTTGGGGTCGGTAAACTCGCCCAGGAAGACGGGGTTGTCGGGCACGGTTATGTCGATCACAAAGTAGGCGGAGCGGAAGGTCCAGGGGTTTGCCTTGCCGGGACTCCCTTCCACTGCCTCGATGGCGCCGTCGCCGTCAAAGTCCTCCGAGAGGGTATATGGCCCGCCTCCCAGGCGCATGCCGCCGATCAGGATGGTGCCCCAGCCGTTGGGGTGATTGCTGTCAGCGCTGAAGATGCGCACATCGGTCACTTTCGGCTTCAGGTCCACATAGAATACGTGGGTATAATCAGGCTCGCGAAGCCACCGGAGATGGGGCAGGAGGTTATATGGTATGAAGGCCCAGCGCTCCGCTCCGAGATCTTCAGAGGTGGCCGGATCTTCGGTTTCGCTGTACCAGCCGTGCTCTTCATCAGATGTTGACGGGTTATCTCCCTCATGGAACGTTCCCGCTTTGAAGGCATGGAGCATGCCGTCATTGGAGCCCACGTAAACGCTGATGCCCCGGTTTTTCCAGAGGTTATAATACTCTGAATAGCTGACATCACTGTAGTAGAGGTTGTACATCTCCATGGGTTTTCCAACCACTGTCGGGGTGGAATAAACAATATCACCCAGCTTCCAGACATACTGGGAGCCGTCGATGGTCACATTCCTGTCCCGGTGGCCATCCACCTCTTCTCCCAGGATGAAGTTGATGAGATCTTCAGCCTCATCGACGGTGTCCACATCCAGGAAGGATCGGAGCTTGTCGGCGTTGGCGGCGGTAAAATCGATCACCTCTCCGGCATCCACCACGCCGTTTCCGTTGGGGTCGATCCAGGTCTTGATGGTCCTGGTTGAAGCGTTGCGCTTGGCCAGTAGTTTACCCGCCTCCCACTGCGGCTCCATTTCCTCCAGCAGGGCGGTTTCGAAGGGAACCGCCTGGGTTGCGGGGGGCACGATGTCGGCCCTGCCGTCTCCGTCGGTGTCGCGGTAGCGCTTGATGGCTGTGTCCCCGGTCACCGAGTCGATTTCAAACTTGATGATGTTATCATCCGTATACACCATGGCGTTGTCATGGTTGGTGTCTTCGCGCATGTTCCCGTAGGGATCCACCCAGAGCGCATTGAGGTATCCCGTCCACTTGATTTGCCTCGTGCCGTCCTGGAAGCGCGGCTTGAAGAAGGCCTGGAAGAGGGAGCCTTCGCCCTCGGCCGACGTTGAGAGCAGCGAAACCGCCGTTCCGGATGCCGCCCGCTGCAGCATGGCGGTGATTGCCTCGAGGATTTTTGCCTCCAGATCGCTGCCCTGGGATGCCTCGAAGTAGGTGTCGGGAATGCCGTCGCCGTTTTCATCCCACTCCGAGGCGAGATCAGGCCGCCGGTTGCTGTTTCTATCAATGAATCCCCCGTTCTTGGCTGTGTCTTTCAGCAGGTCGGAGTTCTGGCCGAAGGCGAAGACGACGTAGGTAATGACATTATTAAACCCGTCCACGTCGGGACGCATGTCATTGGTGTTTGCCCAGAGCGCCACATCATCAACGTAGTCGGAACCGCTGCTGGGGTAGGTACCGGGGTCCTTGCCGTCGCCGTCGTAATCCCTCAGTGCTGATGGAATATTCAAGTCCATGGTCGGCTCGCCGCTGGTGACCACCAGGACAAAATTGTTGCCGCACTCCGCCCCGGGAAATGCAAAGGGGTCATGGCCCGAATAGTCCCCGGGCGCGTACGCGGGCGCCACCTGCCGGTAGTAATTGACCACCTCATACAAGCCTTCTCCCAGGGGGGTCCAGGTTTTGCACGGCTGGTTTTCAACCGTGGTAATCATGTCGGTTAAGTTGCCCCCGATGTACTTGGCCATGGTGGCGCCATCCTTGACACCGCCGCCCAGTTCGTATTTCGACCCGTCATCATTAAACCATGCGGTGCCGAAGCGGGCCTTTGCGTCTATCTTTTGCATGATGCCTGCAACATTTCCATCCACGAAGCATTCCGGCTCCTGCGCTTGATCTTTTTTAACAGTAATCGTAAGCGAGGTAACATAGGTAAGCGTGGTGCGCACGGACGTGGTATCATACTTGGCATAATCGCAGCCCCCCGACGGCTCTGACGCCTTTCTCAGATAGACGTTATACGACTGCCCGTCTTTGTTGGAAGCGCCGTTGTACTTGAATTCCATGTCCTCAAACTGCGCGTCATGCCCGTTGAAGGGGTTGCAGTACATCTTGAAGTCGGCGGCATGGTTAAAGTTGGCCGGCGTATTGATGGAATAGACCTCGATGTTTCCTTTCGAAATTTTAAAGACGTAGTTGCCGTTATAGGGGCTGTAGGTTCCCGAATCGGAGTAAAATTTGAAAAATTTCTGGAATTCCTGGGTATTGGGAGGAACCTCGCCGTGCAGTATCTGCTGTCCTCCGCCGGTTCTTGAATTAGCGAGGCCGCCAACCAGCACCTTCCGCATGACATCCACCCGTCTCATGCTGAGCCAGTTTAAGAAATTCCCGCTCCAGGCACCGGCGGCGTTAATTTCAAATTGACCGCCGGTGAAGGTATATTTAGCTGCTGATTTAAAATATCCGTAATAGGTGAGAGCCGGATTGAAATCATTGGGATGGTAGTACCCGTCCTCGTCATCGCCGTAGGCCATAAAGTTCATGTTTCCCGAATTGTCAAGCAGGATCAAAATGTTCGGCGTAACGGTATTGGCGGTAAAGATCGGGTAGCAGGTATACTCCGCCATCGAATGGGCGCCGGGTGAGAACGGCGTTGTGGTTGTGGCACTGACCGACGTGGTGGTGCTTGGCGCAGAGGTGGTGGTTGAGCTGGCTGCAGAAGTAGTAGTAGTGCTGGCTGCAGAAGTCGTTGTCGTGCTGGCTACTGAAGTCGTAGTGGTCGGCTCTATTGAAGTGGTGGTGGTGGTCTTTTTTGCCGCCCATGCGGTAAGGGGAGACAAGCACCAGACAAGCGCTAGAATGACCAGGCAGGTTTTTTTCATTTTATTATCTCCTCTACTGGTAGAGATACACGGCGCCGATGCGCGCGGCAACGTTGCCCGGGGCGTAGCCGGTGGATTTGACATCGTAGTAAAATTTTACGCCGCCGTGGCTGCGGTCTGCCCCGATGCCTTCATAGCCCATGGCGAAGAGCAGCGAGCCGCCGGGCCCGACCTTTTTCACCCTCCAGTCGATGTCGACGCCCACGTTCCGTCCCAGCACCGAGGTTACCAGGTCGGGATGATAGGTGGAGGTGTCGGCGGCCTTGTCGTTTAAGCTCGCGTTGCCCTCGTAATAGTTCCTCACTTCGTTGATTAAATTGCTGTCCAGGGTGATGCCCGGGTAGTCCGAGGTGTTGATTGTCTCATTCATGGCGATGTCCCGCACCACCCGGGCGGCGAGAGGGATGCCCGCGTCGGTCACATAAAAGGCCTCCTTGCCGAAGCGGTCATTCCTGGCGATGTCCAGCTCCACGTCGGTGAGCATGCTGGCAAGGGCCCCGAGCACGGCCAGGGCAAGGGTGACAAAAATGGCAACCACGATGATGGCGCCGCTCTCTTTGTCGGATTTCTTTACCATGTGCATTCTCCTCTTTTCTTATAACAATTGCACGAGAGTGCTTCGTCGCTGGCGCTCCTCGCAATGACATAATCGACAGGTTTTACCTGAAAGTGTCATTGCGAGTCCTTCACTTGTCATTCTAGCCCTTCGCTGTGTCATTCTGAGCAAAGCGAAGAATCTCCTTGTTTTGCTCAGGGTAAACTCCGCGCGGCAACCCCGTATTAATTAAAACTGGAATCACGTAATATTGCGTAAATTGATGTTTGACGTCAGCGCGCGCCTCCGGTAGTGATCTCCCGAGGCCGGGTCCGTGTACACCGGGTCTTTGGTCTCCGCCCTTGCGTTCATGGTGATGGAAACCTGCCGTATGTGCCTGCGCTGGGCGTTGCCCAGCCCGCCGTCGGTGCCGAAATTCCAGGTCTTGAGCTCTCCCTCCTCATCCGCCCCGTCATTTCCGTCATCATCCAAATCGTTGTTGATCCCGTAGTTATCTGCCAGGACCACGTAGGTGAATGCCAGGTTTTCGATGTCTTCAGCTATGGTCTGGGCGCCGGTGCTGCTGCCCCAGCTTGAAGCCGCCGGATTCCATTCCCACACCTCCATGGTGAGATTGGTCCCGTTGAGAGCGTAGCGGACCGTTTCGGTCCGGGCATCATTGTCAATGTCTGCTTCAAAGGCGATGCTGGTGGCGGTGGCCTCTTCAATCGCCTCATCATCCCCGTCAGTGAAGGACTGGCCCGCGACATCGGCGCCGGGCGCCGGCTTCTGCGGGGTGGGCAGGGGTGGATCGAAGGAGTCAAAGGGGATGGATTCGGGAACATACCCGGCCATCCGGATATCCTTCACCATGTATTCTAGCCCCACCCGCGCGTTCTGCTGCATCGCCGAAACATTGTCCTGCACGGTATAGCTTTTCTGCTGGTGGACGAACATGTTATACATGCCGGCCATCACCAGACCGAGCAGGGCGGTCACGATCATCAGCTCGACCAGGCTGATTCCCTGTTCCCTGTTTTTTTTCGCGGTTCTTTTCATAGGTTAGCCCCTTTTTAGTCAACCACGGCCACGACAGAGCGTGGCCCTCCATTATTTTCCTCGGGTTATATTATCGATGAAACCGTAACGATGCTGTCCCTCCAGGTCACAACCACCATCAGGGTTTTCTGGCCGTCAATCGGCGTGTCGTCGGCAACGTTCCAGAAGCGGGTGTACATGCCGCCGGGGTTGCCCTTGGCGTCAATATTTTCCTCCCGGTGCCCGTCATCAGCGGTGGCCAGGCTGCCCACGTCGGCGAAATCCTCGATGCCCTCTCGCAGGTTAGCGTTGTTGCTGGCATTGTTGTCATCCAGCTCCGGGTCCTCAACGTTCAGGCTCATCAGATCTTCCATCTTGTCCTGGGCCAGGGTGATGCCGGTGGTGACGTTGCTGGCAATGGAATTGCCGTTGATGCAGGCGATTTCCATGGTGGCAAGCCCGGCAAAGGCAATGACGGTTATGACAACCGCAACCATCAGTTCAACCACGGTAAAGCCTTTGTTATTATCGGGGCGCTGTTGCATCATTATGACTCCTCCGCTCCTTGTGATTGAAAATTTTCTTATGACCATCTGTCATGTGTCTGCACCCGTCCGGTGGTTGGCGTCAGGAACACCCGGTAGCCATGAGCGGCGCTCCCCAGGAAAACATCGCCGGCGCCGCACGAGCCGTTGGGATTAAAGATCACCCGGGCGGTGCCCGAGGTCTTGGCGCCGCCGTCATCAACCACCTGGGCTATATGCACCGAGGGGGAAAGTTCTTTGCGATAAGCCTTGGTGGTCCAGGCGGTGGAGCCGCTGTTGGCGTTTCCCTCCTGAAGGAAATACTCCTGGGGGCTTGCGTCAAGGTCGAAGGTGATTGCAAACTGCCGGCCCGATGAGGTTGCCTGCGTCCGCGCGGTCATCATGCTGCGGTGGATGGTCCCGGCATCTCCCTTAAGTCGGTAATGGGGGAGTTCCCGGGTGAACGATACCCCTCCGATAGTGATCAAAATGCCTATTATCGCGATCACAATCATGAGTTCGACAAGAGTGAATCCTCTGTTTTCTGACTTCATCGCCGTTACTCCTTAAGTTGCTCAGCCTTACAATGCTTGAATAGGCCTTGCGCCGGTTAATAGAGCAAGCATCGTACCAAAAGGATTTTTCATAACAGATGCCCCGCCTGACATACGACAACTGTATAAATTCATTACGGTTGTTTGAGACCTGCCTCGAGATGCGGCGGGTCATGCTGCCAGGTGGCCTATATCCTCGCGCAGGCCATTTCCGCCCACCTGCTATTAAATAGTTTAATAGCTGCGCACATTACGGCCCGGCTTACTTCGGCTTGTTTTCCTTCTCATCCAATGCAAAGGGAAGCAGTCGGAGGCTCAGCACATCATCTTTGGAAAAGCTAACCTCCTGTCCCTCGTCATTGACCATGGGTATGTCCAGATCGATGAGTTCCTGCTCTGCGTTGGGTGCTACCAAAATCAGCGCGGCCATGAAATTGCGGAAGCCGATCTTCCCGATGGTGGTTATGGAATCGCCCGGCGTGAATATCGGCTGTGAGGAACGGTTGAATCCCGTGTCTTCGCCGATGATATAAATAATATGGGTAAGCGGTATCCATCGGGAACCGAACAGCATCTTGGGAAACACCCTTTTAATCCTGCCGTAATAAACAGTCACCGCAACTTCCGCCGAGGTGTTGTTTGCCCGGTCGACAACCATCAGGGTGTCGGTGTGCAGCATCCTGGTTTTGTTGGTGCCCGCCTGGTAGAAACAGCTTGCGCCGCCGGCATTGATCTGGCTGTTCAAATCGGTTTCAATCTGCCATGCGAAGTCCGGTTCAAGACAGCCTGTCCCTTCGGTTGAAGCGGTAAAGGTCAAGCTTTTTTCCGAGTCAACAGTTGCCGTCGACGGATCAATGAGCGTCTCGCAAACCGGCTGGATCGGTGTTACCACGGCCTCGGCAGTATCAGAGGCGTTGTGGGCGATATCGGTAACCTGTATGATCTCGGTCACCTCGGCGCCGGTGCTATTGCTGCCTGCCGTGAAGAGTCCGGTGTCTTCGGCGATGCCGCTGCCGATGGCGCTGGCCGGCACTATGTCCCACACGTAGGTGCCGCTCACCTCGGCGCCGTCGCAGGTGCTTACCGCGGTGAATGCGAATGTCCCGCCGGATGCAACCATCTGCGAGTCGGGCGAAATAACCACAGAGCATATCCCGGTGGGGATGGTTGTGGTTGTAACTGGAATGGTGGTTGTCGATGGAACGGTTGTTGTCGTTGGCACAGTGGTTGTCGTGGTCGATGCGCTGATGCACCGGTCCTGCGATTCATTGCAGCTGGTGCCTCCGGCGCAGGGATTGCCGCTGTTCACACAGGAATCGGTGGCCTCGCTGCAGGACTCGGCGCCGTTGCAGAACAGGCCGTCGTCCGGGCAGCTAACCGGCGTGCCGGCCTGGCAGCCGTTCGTGGCATTGCAGGTTTCAACGCCATTGCAAAATTGTCCGTCATTGCAGAGAAGACTGTTCGGCGTGAACAGGCAGGCATTGTTTGCCTCATCGCAGGAATCGACGGTGCAGGCTACGCCGTCGTCGCAGGTGACCGCCGTGCCGGGCCGGCAGTCGAGCAGCGCATCGCACACTTCACTGCCGTCACAGTAGTGCCCGTTGTCACAGAGGGTGTCATCAGGTATGTGTATGCAGCTATCGGTTGCTTCGTTGCAGGAATCGATGGTGCAGGTGACGCTGTCGCTGCAGTCAACCGGCGTACCGGGAATGCAGGAACCGGCAACGCAGGTTTCTATGCCGTCGCAATACAGACCATTGCTGCACTCTTCATCAACCAGGCAGCCGAGCACGTTGCAGGCGGCTTCATCTTCATTGCAAACTGTTCCTCCCCCGCAGGGATTCCCGCTGCTTTTACAGGTGTCGAGGGCCTCATCGCAGAACTCGGTACCATCGCAGAACAGGCCGTCACTGGCGCACTCAACCGGCATGCTCGGCTGGCAGCCGGCGGCCGGATCGCAGATTTCAGCCCCGTTGCAAAACAGGCCATCATCGCAGAGACTGTTATTGTGAGTGTTGAGGCAGGTATCGTTTACCTCGTCGCAGCTATCCGCAGTGCAGTCTATACCGTCATTGCAATCAACCGGCGTGCCGGGCTGGCAGTTTCCACTGTCACAGGTTTCCGGGCCGTTGCAGTGCAATCCATCGTCGCAGTCCCCGTCCTGCAGGCAGCCCACGCAGGTGTCGCTCCCTTCATCGCAGAAGAGATCGTGCGGGCAGGGATTGCCGCTGCTGACGCAGGCGTCCACCAGCTCGCCGCAGGACTCGGCCCCGTTGCAGAACAGCCCGTCATCGGGACAGTCAACCGGTGTGCCGGCCTGGCAGTATCCCGCTGCACAGGTTTCCGGGCCGTTGCAGTACGATCCATCATTACAGTCCCCGTCAATCGTGCACTGCGGTATGTCGCAGGTATCCATGCCTTCATTGCAGAGCATGCCGCCGGCACAGGGGTCGCCGCTGCTTGTGCAGGAATCGCTGTCCTCATTGCAGGCCTCGGTGCCGGTGCAGAACAGGCCATCATCAGCGCAGGGATCGCCATCCGAGAGGATGCATGCTCCGGCAATGCAGCTGTCGCTGCCGTTGCAGAAAATTCCGTCACTGCAGGCAGCATAATTTTTAAAGGTGCTATCCTGCTCACAGCTTACGGGTTCGGTATAGGGATTGCAGACTCCCAGGGCGCAGGTGTCGTCGAGTCCGCTGCAATCCAACGGGATTCCGGCGCATTCACCCGTGACTGAACAGCTATCCCCGGTAGTGCAGTTGTTTCCATCATCGCAGGGATCGCCCTCATGTATCGTTCCTCCGCACGTGCCGCCGGTGCAGGCGTATGCGGTGCAGGTGTTGGCTGTGTAGCAGGGAGTGCCGTCGGCCACCGGCGCGGCCCCGGTGCACACCGCACTACTGCACGCCCCGTTCCCCGTGCATTCATTCCCATCATCACAGGCCATGCCTTCATCTACTACTGAGACGACCGCCTCCAGCTTTTCTCCAAAGAACCGGGTGTCCTCACTGGTGGTGATATTCATCTGCCAGTTGCAGTTGTAGTTGCCCGCAGTGACCGGTGCGGTGATGTTAATCGTAAAAGTCTTTACAGCGCCCGGCCTGACAGCCTCACCAACATTTAAAGGCGCCTGGCTGATTCCCCACTGCTCATCGGCTTGCGGGCTGTTTTGGGCAAAGAGGGTAAAGTCAGGCTTGTACCAGGTGGTCGTGGAGCCGGTGTTCCTCATGCGGATCGTAATGGACCTGGTTTCACCGGAGCACATGGATGAAGGAATGCTATTGCTTACTATTGCCGCATCAAGCATTTTGGGGGTGGTATCGGTTACTTCGACGGTCAGATCCAATAATTCCCCAAAGGCTGAGCCCGGGTTTTTTTTCATCTGCCACTTACAGGGGTAGGTGCCTGGAGTGGCCGGCGCGGTAAAGATCATGGTAAAGGTGGCGGTCATGCCCGGCGCTACCGTTTCCTTTTTACCGAGCTGAACCTGGGAAGGACCCCAGATGTTGGTGGGAACGGTTTGGGAAAGGAGCCGGTACATGGGACGCTTCCACGTCTCGCCCGCGGTGCTGGTGTTTTGCACGGTTATGCTGACCTGAAATACATCGCCCGGCGAAACTTTTGCCGGGATGGTGTGGCTTATGACATCCGCATCCAGCTTTGCAAAAGCAGAACCGGCGGATAAGGCGGTGCAGATAATAAATAGCAGCAGCCTTAATATTTTTAACATACGTTGTTCTCCTTCCCCTGTTATTGATGATTATGCAGTTCTACTCATTGATATGACTTAGCGCTTAGTGCTGTTCGCGGATATGGTTATCGCCGGCAGCGACAAAACCAGTGCGCCGCCCTTAACATATTCCGCACGTGCTGTGTTCTATCGGTTATATGCCGCGGATTCATTAACTTTTTTTGAGCGGATTTTCCAAAGGCAGTATGATGCGCGCTGATTGGGGAGGAAAAACAGGAGGAGAAGATGCAGACGATTTTTTGCAGTCATCCTGAGCGTTTATTGCAGTATCCACTTACATATAAAATGGATTCTGCGGTCGAGCCGCAGCATGACGGGTTGTTTGCATGTTCGTGAGGGCTTGCAATGAACGAATCTGATCTGCAGGGGCGACCGGCCGGTCGCCCCTGCGTCATAAGGTGCATGCTCTTGTAATAAAGAGGGAACAACTGCAAAAGTGATTTAAAAATCTGCGATCAGATCGAAAGGGGAAAACAAGTTCGGGGTGAGAACCATATGGCAGGCCAAGCCTCAACTACGGTGCTGCGGGAGCCGGCGGTGTTTCCCGCAGGATTTGCGCGGCATCCTCAGGTGCCGTGGGATTGA
>CAZWCD010000002.1:43547-62743 GCA_964632275.1 uncultured Thermodesulfobacteriota bacterium | reverse complement strand
CTTGTTGGTATTGCTCTCTTCCCGCATGCCTCCGCATATGGCCAGGATCTTCATAGATATTCCTCTCGATTTGCAAAACAGTTTATGATTGCCGCTTCTCCCTCTCCCGTTTCCGTATCCCCTCCAGCACGCGTTCGGGGGTGAGGGGAAATTCCTTGAGGGTGTAGCCTATGGCATTGCTTACAGCGTTGGCGATGGCATGCGGATTACATGCGATCGGTCCCTCCCCCACCTCTTTGGCGCCGAAAGGTCCGTACGGATCATTGGTCTCGACGATAATATGCTCCATGTCCGGAACTTCATACGTTCTCGGCAAGCGGTAGTCAATCCTGGATTGGTTGAGAATCTGGCCCTGTTCCAGGATGCATTCTTCAAAAAGCGTCTGTCCCATGCCGCTGAAGGCCTGACCGTCCATCTGTCCCTCGACCGCAAGCGGGTTGATTGCCCGCCCCACATCATGGGCAACCGTCATCCTGACCAGTCGAACCATGCCCGTCTCCGGATCCACCTCCACCTCGGCAATCTGGGCGCCGAACGAATAGGCAAGGGCGGGCTTGCTGGTCGGTGAATTATAAAAGCCCCGGCCCATAATGAATCTTCCTTCCGATGAATTGAGGCTGTCAAACACCACATCCTCAAAGGAAATCGCCTTTTCAGGATCAGACTTGGAGTAAATCTTTCGATCCCTGAATACGAGCGATGCCGGCTTCACCCCGAGCTTTTCCGCCGCGTTTTTGGCAATCTGCCCCCTCGCATCAAGGCTGGCGTTCATGACCGCATTTCCGGTGGTAAAGGTGCCCCGCTGGGAAAACGCCCCCACGTCAAACGGAGCAACATCGGTGTCGCCTGAAATCACGGTAATGTCATCCGCGGCAATGCCCAGGGTTTCTGCGGCAATCATGGCCATGGTAGTATGTGAGCCCTGCCCCATATCCGGCAGGCCGGTAAAAAGGCAAATCTTGCCGTCCTCGGCAATTTTCAGAAATGCGGCTGAGGTATCGTGCTGGAAAAGGCCTTTTCCGCCCGAACTCATCACCCCGCAGCCAATGCCGATACCCCGGTAGGGCGGGAGCTTGCCGAATTTCTTTTTCCAGCCGGACTTCCGGGCCGCCTTATCGATACATTCTTTAAGACCGCAACTGGCAAAGTGGGTGTCGCCGATGGAGGTATGCCCCTTTTCAACCGCATTCTTATGATGCAGATCCAGCGGATCCATCCCGATGTCCCGTGCAAGCGCATAAAGGTGCTGGCCCAGAGCAAACTGTGAGGGCACCAGACCGCCTCCGTGATGGAAAAAGTAAGGCACATTGTTGGTATATACCAGTTTGCCCTTGTAGCGCATGGCCTCGATCTTGTACAGCATCTGCAGGGTCGATGCCACAATAATCAGCTGGATGAACTGCGTCTCAACGTAGGCGCCGCAGTCATATAAATGGTCAGCTTCAATCACCTTGAGCGTGCCGTCCTTGAGCACGCCCGATTTAAAGGTAAGCTTGCTTTTGCCTGCCGAACGGCAAACGATAAATTCTTCTTCAGCGTCAATACATATACGCACCGGCCGTGAAGCTTTTCGAGAAAGCACGGCAGCGATTAAATGATGCGGCCGGACCGTCCCCCTTCCGGAAAATGCGCCGCCGGTGTTGAGATTGAGGATTCGCACCTGGCTTTCCGACAGGCCCAAACTCTGCGCCATCCCTTTCTGGATGAGGATTGCCGTCTGGCTGGGGGTCCATACGGTAAGCTTGCCGGGGAGAGAATAGTCAACAATGGTTCCGTGCAGTTCTGCGAAACAGTTGTGAGAGGGAAATGCATCAAACGTATCGACCCGGATGTGATCGGATTCAGCAAACGACCTGTCCGCATCCCCATAGTGCACAAGCTTTTCATCGGCAAAATTGTCATCGTAGTACTGGTGAAGCACCGGGGCGCCCGGAGCCATTGCCTCTTCCATGGTGAGCAATGCCGGCAACGGCTCGTAGTCAATCGTAATAAGCCCGGCCGCTTCCAGGGCAGTATCTTCATCGGTTGCAGCCACTGCCGCGACTTCATCACCGATGTAGTAGACCAGTTCATCGCAGAGCAGTTGCTGGTCCGGGCCGACCATGATGCCGCCTGAATCCCTGTGGGTAACCACCGCCTTGACCCCCGGCAGACGTTCGGCGCGGGAAGTATCAATGTTCACAATCCGTCCCCGCGGTATGGTGCTGCGAACAATTCTTCCATGCAGCATCCCCGGAAGCACGACATCTTCGGTAAACTGAGATCGCCCGGTAGCCTTGAGCGGTGCGTCGAGTTTTGTTTGCCTCCGTCCAACTACATTGTATTTATCCGCCATTATTCCTTCTCTCTTGCTGGAAGGGATGCCTTTTTGACCGCTTCCATGGTTTTAATATGCCCGGTGCAGCGGCAAAAGGTGCCGGCAAGCGCTTCCTTGATCTCATCGTCGGTCGGGTTGGGGTTTTCATCCAGCAGCGCTTTGCCGGTCATGATGATGCCCGGCGTGCAGTATCCGCACTGAATGGCGCCATTTTCAATAAACGACTTTTGCAGGGGGTGCAGTGACTCGGCAGTGCTGATGCCCTCGATGGTGGTGATGCGTCGCCCTTCGCACTCAACCGCCAGGGTCAGGCATGAAAGAATTGCCTTTTCGTCAATGATGACCGTACAGACGCCGCAGGTGCCGATCTCGCATCCCCGTTTTGTCCCGGTAAGCCCCAGTTCATCCCTGATGACTTCAAGCAGGGTTTGCGACGGTTTTACCGCCACTTCGTAAACAGTTTCATTGACCGTCAGGGATATGATTCTCTTTTCCATTAGGCGCTCCTGTGTTTTCCGGAAAGGTCCTTAAGCTCAGCGAGGGCTCTTTTTACCAGCACCTCGGCAAGATGGCGCTTGTAGCCCGCCGATGTAAACACATTGGTGAGCGCTCCAAGTTCCGATCGGGCGGTGAGCGCCGCCATCTCAATAGCGGCATCGGTAAATCCTGCATCGGTGATAACCTGCACCGTCTTTTTCAAGCTAATCGGGGCTGAGCTGATGCAATTGAGCACCAATCGCAGATCAGCCGCCCCCCTGGCATTGTATGACAGGAATGCCGCGATGCTTCCCATGGAATAGTCGATGCCCCGGCGCATGGCCGTTTTGGCAAAGTTGGTATGCGCCGTAATGGCTTCCCGGGGAATGAGAATGGCTGCAAGCATCTCCCCGGGGGTAAGAACCGTGGGACACGCGCCGTTATCCTGAAAAAAATCCTTAAACGGCACAACCCGTTCCTGCCCCTTTCTGATGATCCTCGCCCTGGCGCCGAGCGCAATGAGAACGGGCGCCGTGTCTGAACTGTTGATGGCGTGGCAACGGGGCGACCCCTTGATGGCATGGCATTCCCTGCCGCCCATTTTATGGCAAACGTCGCGCGCATCCCTCCACCATTTTGACTTATTGTAGTACCAGCATCGGGTATCGAGGCAGACATTGCCCCCGAGGGTCCCCATGTTGCGAATGTGCTTCGAGGCAACCGATTGCACCGCTTTATGCAATGAGGGAAATTCAGCGGCAATTTGCCTGTGGGAAACAATCTCTGAAAGGGTGACGCCGGCCCCGATGCTGCAATATCCCTTTTCGTCCGGCACAATGTGGCCTAATTCCGGCAACCCCTTGATGCCTATCACCAGCTCCGGATTAAGCACCCGGTATTTCATGTTAATCAAAAGGTCTGTCCCGCCGGCAAGAATCCCTGCCCTGCTGCCGTGCTCCTGCAGGATGTCAAGGCATTCTTCCAAACCGGACGGCTTTCGGTATTCAAATCGTGGAAGTCTCATTGTCGCAGCGCTCCTTCAGCGTAATACCTTCTGGTTAGGGTAAACTGGCTGTACACTATAAGGTAACTCTTCAAAAACTGTCAAGCATAAACGCTGCAAAAAAAAATGCCCTCGGGGGTCCGGCCTAGGCGCCGTTTCCATTCAGTTTTTCATAGGTTTCAAAAGAATCAATGTCGGTTGCCTCAAGCTCATCTGGAATGGGTACCAGGCGTATGAGGCTTTGCATTCGCTCCAGTAGCGCACGGCCCCCCTGGTCTCCCTCCAGCAAAAGCAGGTCTTGTTTGAGCGATGATGGAAATATGACCGGGTTGCCTCGTCTTGTTTTGTAAACGGGGACAACGATTCGGCTCGGGTTTGCATTGAAAACGGAAATGAGCCGGTTGATGGTGGCAGCGCGCAGAAAGGGCTGATCGCCGACCAAAAACATGAGCCCGACGCTCTCCTGGTTCACGTGGCGTACCCCTGCCTTGACGGCGGTGCTTTGCCCATCCTCGGGATGCGCATTGTATACGAGCGACATGCCATGCTTTTCGCCCAACGCCCGTATTTCCTCTTTATTGTACACAAGCAGAACCTCATCAAGATCGGACGCTTTTGCGGCGCCAATCACCCGCTCAAGCATTGGAACACCGCCGACCGGAAGGATAAGCTTTTCCTGTTTCATTCTGCGGGACAAACCGGATGCCAGTAGTATGCCGGATATCATATGCCCTGTCTTGTTCGTTTCCATGATCGGTCGTGTGGCTGGAACTTCATTATAATCAGCAGCACCATATAAAGGGAAGCGGAAATAATAAAAAGGCTGCGCGGTATGGTAATGTGCATGATGAGCGCAGGGATAATGGGACCCACAATGCTGCCCGCTCCATAGCATGCGGTTATCAGTGCATTCCCTCTGGGCAAATCTTCTGACGGCAATCTCTCCCCGATCATGCCTACCGCCAGGGGATAGAGTGCGCCCACCGACATGCCCGCAAGAAGCAAGGGCACAGCCAGCCCCATCCTGAAAGTGCCGGTTATCAGGACCATGAAGACGGCAAAGCCCAGCATATAGACGATGGCCAGTACGCGCCGGAGCCCGATGCGGTCACCAAGCAGACCGATGAGCGGGGGACCACCGCCATGCCCAATCATAAAGGCTGACAGAAGTATGCCGGTTTGAGAGGCGCTGAACCCCTCACGCAGGGTATAGAGGGGAATGAGCGCAATCAGGGATCCCTCCATAAAGCCGGCAACAAAATTCGTCAGCAGCGAAAGGGAAATGCGTGTGAAGATGCGCTGCACAGGTCCCGGTGCGTCTGATGGGTTCTCTTGTTCCACCCGGCCGGATGTGCGCATGAACAGCGCTGCGGCAAAGCATGCCAGCGCCCCGCAGATAAACGGCACTCCGGCGCCGAAGGCAATGAGCCAGAGCGCGACCGGGGTAATCATCAAACTGAACGAAAAGGCAAAGGCGTAAAGTCCCAGGTTTCTTCCGCGGTTATCATCGCTGCTGCCGCGGTTGATCAGCACCTCAGAGGATATTATTACTGCGCCAAAAGAAACACCAAGGGCGCATCGCAATGCAAGCCAAGCCGGCAGCGAGGTGAAAACGGCGAGTATGAGCATGAACACACCGGAAGAAGCAAGTCCTCCAAGCAATACCGGCTTAATCCCAAAGCGCTGAATGAGCTTTCCCGCGCCGGGAGATCCCACTGTCATTCCAACAAATATGGCACTTGCCATTAAGCCTATCAGCGGGGTGGCAATCGCCCTTCCTTCAAGAATGACTGATGTAACCGGTATGATTATGCCCCAGCAGAGCCCGACAGTGAAGACTGCAAGAATGGCATATAAAAGTGGAAGGTTCTTACGGATCATTCAGTAACCGTGAACGCCGCTGTGTGCGGCTGTTCAATACATGTTTTTCACTAACATACAGAGACAGCTCACCATAAAACACGCCACCGGTTGCGTCAAGTTCTTAAATCAGACGGCGCACATGATCATTCCTTTGCCCTTGTGCTGAATGACAAGCTATGTTATTGTTGCGAACAAATCACACAACATTTTTCTGGAGGTAGTCGTGAAAACTCTGATCTCATCCGTCATGATTGTGCTGTTTGTGCTTGTCCAGGTACTGACTGCTTGTGCAGAACCTTCAGTTCCTAATCAGGCATCTCAGCCGGCTGCCGCTCCTTCAGAGACTGCAGGATTCCAGGGCACGGTCATAGAAACCATGAACAGCGCGGGATACACATACGTCAATGTGGACACCGGGAAAGAAAAAATCTGGGCGGCAGCGCCCGAAACCCAGGTCAAAACCGGTGATAGAGTAACCATTCCGCCCGGCATGATCATGCGCAACCATCACAGCAAGACCCTCAATCGCACCTTTGATGCCGTCTATTTTGTATCTGCCATCTCCGTTGCCGGGATGAATCCGCCGAGCGATAAGCCCGCATCGGATGACCTGGACATGGTGCATGGGAGAAACATTGCCGCCACACCGTCGGACATGAAATTCTCAGGAATAGCAATACCCCAGGGCGGCAAAACCGTCAGCGAGATTTATCTGCAGAAGGATACGCTGGCCGGCAAAGAGGTAATCCTGCGGGGCAAGGTGGTGAAATTCAGCCCCCAAATCATGGGCAAGAACTGGATGCATATCCAGGACGGCACCGGTGACAAGGGCAGCAACGACCTTACTATCACAACTGCGGCTACAGCAAAGGTGGGAGATACGGTTCTGGTAAAAGGCGTGCTGACCACCAACAAGGATTTCGGTCTTGGCTACCAATACGATGTCATCCTTGAAGACGCACAGGTAACCGTAGAATAAAACGCTGCTGGTAATCGTTTAGATGCACAAGGGAGGAATGATGGCGCCTGCGGAAAACCGGACTGTATTGGCAGAAGTAATTGTTTTTGGCCTGTTTCTTTTTGCCGGCCTCGCTTTGGGTGGGTATTTTATCGGAACGGGAATTGCCCGATTCAAGTCTGAAACGCGCACCGTTACCGTCAAGGGACTTGTTGAAAGAGAGGTAAAGGCAGACCAGGCAATCTGGTCCCTTCGTTTCAGGAGGGCAAGCAATGATTTGCAAGACGCTCATGCACTGATTGTTTCCGACCGTGATACAGCGCTCTCTTTCCTTAAAATGCAGGGTTTTAATGACGAGGAGATAAGCCGTCAGCCCACCCGCACCATTGATAAACTCGCACGTGAATACGGACAGTCAGAAGCCAACGAACGGTTTCGTTATGTCGCGACTACATCCCTTATTGTAACAACGGCAAAGGTCGATCTCGTGAATAAGGCCATCGGGGCGACTGAGGAGCTTCTCAAATCAGGCGTGGTGCTGGATGGCCAGGAGTATGACGGAAAAGCCAATCCGCGTTATACGGTTACGACCTTTAATGCTCTCCGGCCCCAGTTGCTGGCCGAATCCACTAAGAACGCCCGAATGACCGCACAGCAATTCGCATCTGATTCCGGTGCGGTTGTCGGTAAAATCCGTTCCGCCAACCAGGGCGCCATCCAGATTTTCGGCAGTGACGGCAACGATGAATCAGCCCCCTATAGCCCCACCAGCACCCCGACCAAGAAAATCAGGGTTGTCAGCACCTTTGAATTTGAGCTGCGATGATCAGCAACAATACATGTACAATTATCTGATCCGGTCGAGGTCGTAGATAAAAATAGAATAGCCTATTTTGTCGATGGGCTTATACTGCGTGAGCCAGTTATAAAAGTGCTTGTCGCTGAAATAGACATTCTGCAGGTTGGTCGCGCTGATTGCCATCATGCCGGATGTGGGGAAAGTGAACGATCGCATCCGTGCGCTTACCCCCCGATAGTCTTCCGGCAGATAATAACTCGGCATCCATTCATAGCTGATGCCGTAGTAGCCGGGGTCGGCCGTCCCAAAATAGCTCAGGTGAATTTTGCCTATCCCTTTTTCATGCAGGTAACATCCTAATCCCTTCAGATCCTGGCCCCAGTCCAAATTCGAATCAACCAGGTAGCGATATCCCTTATCCGGGCCACCGGCCGCTTCATTAAAATAGGCCAGATAATGTGGGTAGATGGCAAGTGTGCCTACGAGATACCATCCGCACAGAACGGCAATCGTTACATATCGCCATCGCTTGAATCCGGCTATCTTCACCTGACCCACGACCGTTCCTGCCAGCATGAACAAAAAAGGATAGATGGGCAATATATACCGCAATCCGATGCTTTGATGGTTAAGGCTGAAAAAGATGAGGTATATCGCAATCGGCGCGAGCATAAAAACCAGGTCAGTCGAAGCACGCAGCGCGCCCTTCATATAGCGCCATCCCACCATCAGCAGCAGTAGTAAGAGTGAAATGGGCGTCTTAATCAGAAATGCAACGATATAGTAATACCACCAGCCGGATTGAGAATACATTCCCATTAAAAATGAAGGGTGGCCGCCTTCGGCATGAAGCATCTGGTGGGTTACTCCCCTGAAATAGTGATGCAGTTGAAAGCGGTAGCCCAGGCTGAGAACGAAAAATGACAGTACAAAAATCACCAGAAGCAGGCCTTTCAACCTCAACCATTTAAATAAGGTGCCCTCCTTACGCAGCCAGCGATTCAATGGGAAATTGACCGGAAGACCGACATCAGAAGATACATACACTGCGCAAGCAGCAATGCCGAATATGGCGATTTGCAGCAATGCACTGTATTTAGAGAGCAGCGCACACCCCAACGACAGAGAGCAGGCGATGATCCATCCCCACCCCCCATTCCGGCGGAATACTTTCCAAAAGCAGTAAAGAGAAATATAGGTAAAACAGGTCAACGCCATATCCGGCGTTATCAGCCCGGAATGGGCAAGCATATTGGGGCAAAAAGAGAAGAGCAACAGGGCCAGCAGCGCCGGCGCTCCACCGTATAATTCATGTGTCCATTGAAAGATAAAATATCCCAAGAGCAGTGCCAGCGCCAGCGTCGGCACCCGTGACCGCATGAGCAGACGGTCCTGGGGGTATCGTGGATCGGTAAGCAGCTTGAGACCAAACACCGGAATTACCAGGTTTGATTTTTCCTCGCCTTTCAAAGCAGGCGGGACATTCCATTGGTTTTCATCCGCTTTTTGCCAGAATAACGGAATGCTGTTGAGGTAGAACGATAGTGGCGGGTGCAGGGTGGATGACGGGACGTCCCAGTACGGATGCTTGAGGAGATAATGTCCCAGGCCGAAATAATGCGTTTCGTCCCAGGTGGGCGATTTCGATCGTATGCTCCCGGCGGACTGCAGGGCAAAAACAAAAAGGAGCAGTACCAGGGCAATCCTTCCTGCAGCATTCATTGTGCCTGTCCGTCTGCAAATGTCTTGAAGTGATCAGAGCCTTGAACCGCACAGGGCGCAGACAATTTCGCCCAGGGTGACCCATATCCGGGCCAGCAGCGAGATAAGTACGGCAACCGGGCTTACCACATAGGTCGTCAGTAATAACGCCAGAACACCCTCCCTCACCCCGAGCCCGCTCGGGGCAAAAACGCTGAGCGTTCCCAGGGCGCCCGCTGCCGCCACGCTGGCCGACAACCCGAAAAGGGTGTTGAGGGGAAGAAAACAGATGGCATTGATGAAAAAATAAAAAGCGATGCCCTGGACCAGCACCAGCAGCACATAACAGCTGAACAGATGGATCATGCCGGCATAACCTATATCCTCATGAATGGTATCCTTTTTCATCCAGCGCAGCACCAGATTTGTAATGGCGTAAAATAACGCGGGATGCAGCATAAGCAGTCCAACCACCACCGCACCTATAAGAATATAGATCAGGTTATTGGAAAGGGCGGTAAAGCCGGGACGAACGCTCAAAAAGACAAGAAAAAAAGCTATGCTTGCGGTCAGCTCCAGCACCACCTCAAGCACGGCGCTTGCCAGTGCAATCGGCTTGGGTATGCCTTCCTTTCCGGCCAAATACACCTTGCCCAGTACCAGCCAAACCTTGCCGGGAAGATATTTCCCCATGGTGCTTAAAAATGATATTTTAAGGCAGGTGCGAAACCCGAGTGACACCTTCATTTTGTGAAGCATCACTTTCCAAATGTAAACCCGTAGAACGAGATACGCGAGCAACATCAAAAAGGATAGTACAAGCGAGCTCCAGGCAAAGCTGAAATCGAAGCTTTTGACCTGGAGCCAGTTTCGATGGAGAACGCGGATGAGAAAAAATAAAATCAGACCAACCAGGAGGAAGGAGGCGGCGTTTTTGAGATTAATCCGCTTCATGGTCTTGGCCCGCTCTGATCACCACTGCGTGAGGCGCTCACACGATCATACAGCGCTTCCTGCTGCCTGAGCATTTCCCAGATGTCAAATTCCTGAACCATTCCTTTGCCCCTGCATCCCATGGCCTGCGCTTCTTCAGGGTGATTCAGCAAGTATAGTATCTTACCGGCCATGCCCTGAATATCATGCGGCTGCGTGAGAAATCCGTTGATCCCGTCGCTGATGGCCTCGCGCGAGCCGTTTACGTCGTTGGCCACAACCGGAACGCCGGCTGCCATTGCCTGCGGCAGGACGCGTGGCAAGCCCTCCCATAGTGAGGTGAGGACGAGCAGATCAATGGAATGCATGATCTGCGGCACCTGCTTCCTCCATCCGACGAGATGCACATTGTCTGCGATCTTGAGCTCTGCCGCTAATGCCGCTATGCGCGGCCGCAAATCCCCATCACCCACCATCAGAAATTCGGCCTGCGGGTATTCGTCAAGTACCAAACGAGCGGTTTTGATGAAATCGAGCGGCGCCTTTTGCGGCTTAAAGCAGGCGACCATTGCCACCACCGGTGCTCCATTGGTAATGCCCAGTTCTGCTCTCACTGCCATTCGATCACAGTGGACGCTTTGATATTCTTTAATGTCAATGCCGCTGCGGATCAGCACGGCTTTTTCCGGGGTAAAAATTTTTTGCTTGATTCCCTCATCCCGGTTTGCCCGTGAGACCAGGATAAAGGCGCTGGTTATTGATGCGGTAAGCCGCTCTAACATCACGTACACCGCCCGTGTCAGCCGGGGCTGAAACTGGTGGAAGCTGAAGCCGTGCACCGTATGAATAATGCACCGGATTCCCGCCAGCCGGGCAGCCCATCTTCCCAGTATGCCCGCCTTGGAACTGTGGGTATGAACGATAACCGCACCTGTTGCATTGCCTGCTTGCTTGCGGACATCCCTTTGTATCGCTCTCAGGATGCGCGCTATTTTAAAAAGCGCGGTGATATCCTTCACGGGTCGTATTTCACGCACCAGTTCAGGGACGAGGTAGAGACGAACGCCCGTCAGGCGACGCGCCTCATCAATCAGCATCCCGTTGGCGCCGGTTATCAGAGCAGGCTCATACCGGTTACGGTCGAGATGAGCAACCGTAAAAAGCGTGTTCTGCTGGGCGCCTCCCAGCTCCAGCTTGGTAATGATATGTACCACGGTTATCTTAGCCACGGAGCTCCTCTGCCGCCGCCCTGCCCTCAAGCATGGTATCTTCCATGGACATATATTTCCAGCTTCCGTACCTGCCGATGGACCAGATGCCGTTGTTTTTCAAGAATTTCATTATGGAAGGCAGATTCTTTTTTCTGAAGTCATCATACATGACATAGGCACAGGGCATGTCAATCACCGATTTCACCAGAGCCCGGTCGCTGCCCTCGAGCAAGCCGCATCGCGTAAGACCTTGCAGCGCATTATCAAGTAACGCCTGCCGATCCTGCACCGTCCCCGGAAGGTATGAGATCTCAAGGTAGAGGGATGATGCATTGGATGGCGCGCTTGAATCCGCGAAATTAGAGTAGCATCCTGCGCGGTAAAAGGAGGTGGAGGCTTCCGGAAAATATATCCAGTGCTGGTCGGTAATGCCCTTTCGGCTGATGCCGAGATTGATATCCAGGACCGATATATGCCGAAGGCCTCTTTTCATCCCGGCAAGATCGTCAGGAAGCTGACGAATCATGCCGAGCAGATCCGGCAGCGGAATGGTAGAAACCAGGGCAGTATAGGCACGCGAATCACCGTCACTGAACCATACCCGTTTTTCCTTGAGGTCAACCGCCGTCATCTGTTTGTTATAGTGCACCTCGTTCAGATGGGGCAGAAAAGAAAACGGCAGGATGCCGATGCCCCCCTCATCAGGATAGAGAAACTGCGCGCTGTAGCCCATGTGATCATTGGTGGTTCCCAGCGCTCCGCCGATCACCTCTTCCAGGGTGGGCACCGGAATCGACCAGTCAACCCAGTCACTGGAAATCTGATTCAGCTCGGTCCGCCACAATTTCTCGTTATAGGGAACCATAAAATAACGCGCGATTCCCTCGCCGAAAACGCTGACAATCCACTGCTTGAATGAAATCGTCCCATTCGTATTAAATGATGGTTGTCCGGTCACGCATGCAGCGGCCCGATCCTGCAGTGCCCGGCAAAATCCCACCAGGCATTCTTGTATCACCTCACGCGGCAGTTTGTACAGATTGGCCTGAAAGGGATAGGGAGTCAGGACACCCTGCGCAAAGATGGATGCCTTGCGCCTATGGACCGACAAGGCGCCGGGCAGGAGCGTTTGTAGAAGTGTTCTGGTGTACTCATTCCGGGTATGCAGGAGGTGACCGGTGTAATCGAAGGTGAAGCCGTCTATGGCGTAAGACCGGCACAAGCCGCCCGCCTGATCCTCCTTTTCGTACATCTGATAGTCCCGGCGTGCGCCCAGATGATAAGCGGTGCTTAATCCAGCCAGACCGGCGCCAATAATCAGAATCATCGTTCCCGCCCCGCATGACTGTTACATGGTCATGTCAATTTTCTTTAGAAAATAGCCGGTCCCGATGCCGGCTGCGATCAGCGCCAGAAGAATTGCCAGCGCCAGGCCGTCACCAACATTGATTATCACCAATGCGGCAATGCCGAGTATGAGGGATATTGCATAACTGATGGTTACGGTTTGCCGGGTGGTAAGCCGCCACTTTCTCAGCCGCAATGCAAAATGGTCGGGGCTGCCGCTCAGTATCGACATGCCCCGCCGATACCGGATGTACATCACGAACAGGGTGTCAAATATGGGCACACCTAAAATGAGCACCGGTGCAAAGCACCCCAGGTTGTTATGCTGCGTAAAGTTGCCGATCATGGCCAGGCTTCCCATCATCATGCCGATGAACATGCTGCCGGTATCGCCCAGATAAATCTGCGCTGGTTCAAAATTATAGCGGAGAAATCCGAGCAGGCTTCCCCCCAGCGCCGCCGCCACGATGGCAATGACCATGCTGTGGTTCAGCACGCCCACCAGAATAAATATGATCGAACACATAAGCGCAACGCCTGACGACAGCCCATCCATTACATCAATGATATTTAATGCATTGATAATGCCGATAAGCCATATGTATGAAAGGGGTACGCTGAGGTACCAGGGGAGAATCCCGAGCTTGATGATGATACCCGAGCGCATCAGCACCAGTACGGCAATGCTTTGCCCGAACAATTTAACCACCGGAGACAGCACGCCAAAGTCATCAATCAGCCCCAAGATAACGATAATGGTGCCTGCAAGAAGAATTCCCAGCAGCTCCTGGTCGAAGCTGAAGGTAAGGGCGAGGCTGATCAGGAATGCCAGGTATACCGCGAGTCCTCCCAAATAGGGAACCGGCGCCCGCTGGTTCTTAAGCCTCCCGTCCGGCCGGTCCACAATGTTAAACTGCAGCGCCGCCCTTCTCATCAGCGGTGTCAGATAGATGGACAGTGAAAACGCCAGAATAAATGTCAAAAGATATATCAGGTACAGTCTCATGAGGGCGCTTTTCGTGTGAGCAGCTCGTGATAGAGGGATTCGGTTTTGGATATCATGGCGTTCATGCTGAAGTGCTTAAGCGCTCGTTCCCGCCCGGCTGCGCCCATTGCCAGTGCTCTCCTCGTATCCGAGAGCAGCAGTGAGATGGCGCCGGCCAGCGCCATTTCATCCTGCGGCGGAACAATAATACCGGTCACGTTGTCAACCACCAATTCCCGGACTCCTCCCACCGCAGTTGCCACCACCGGTTTTCCCGCAGCCATTGCTTCCAGAAGAACGTTGGGGAAACCTTCCCAACGTGAGGGAAGCACACACATTTCACTGCATTGCAGGAAACGGTCGACATCCGACCGCAAACCGAGAAAAAGCACCTTTTCACTTAATTCGAGTGAATGAGCTAATTTCTTTAGAGTATTTTCCTCCTCCCCGTCACCCAGGATGAGCAGTTTCACCGTGGGGAAGGATATTTGCACCGCGGACAGGGCCTTAAGCAGCAGGTCATAACCTTTCTGCCGGTGCAGCCTTCCCGCGCTCATGAGAATTCGTTCATCGTCTTTCAGACCAATATCGCGCATGAGCGCAGTGCGATCAATGACGGCGCTGTTCCCCACATCAATGCCGTTGTAGATGGTCGATACCTTGTGCTCGGCTATGTGCGCCTTGCACAGCATATGTTCTTTAACCCGGTTGGAAACGGCGACGAAATGATCTGCCATGAAGGCTGTCATTCGATCAACGGTGTGATGCCACTTCGTCTCCCCGCCCATCACCCGGACGGAACAAATAATCACCGGCACTCCGGTGAGGTACCCGGCAATCCGTGCGAGAAGATTTGCCCGGAAGAGGAATGAATGGACAACGGCAGGCCGTTCCTTCCGAAAGTAGCGTACCAAAAGGATGAGGGCACGGAGAGAATCGAGCCATCCCGCCAGCGTTGCCTCATCACGCAGGTTCAGGGAATACACCTCCAGCCCCTCATGTTCCAGGATGCAGGCAAAGGCGCCGATCTTTTTCAACGAGCATAGCTTGGCGGAATAGCGCTCCGGGTTGAGGCCCTTTATGGTGTGATAGAGCATCTTCTCGGCGCCGCCCACGCCGGTGCCGGTTATGACAAATATGATTTTGATCGCAGATTCCAGGGTATTCATCGAACCGGGGACAGGTTGTGCCTGTGCAGGAACAGTTCATCCACAAACATGCGATGCCACAGCTCCAGGAACAAAAGCGCCCAGATGCGATAGCTGTGATCGTACCGCTCCGCGACATGCTCATCCAGCAGCTTCTGAACCGATTCCCTTTTAAAATATCCCCGCTCAATGCTCTTTTGATCAAGCAGCACATCATAGGCCATCTCTTTTAAGTCGCCCCGGAACCATACATCCAGGGGGACGCCGAACCCCATTTTTTTGCGCTGCACCACCGCACCGGGAATCATGCCGCACAGCGTACGCTTCAACAGGTACTTCGATTCCATCCCGCGGAGCTTGAGGTCGGCCGGCAGGGAGGCGGCAAATTCCATAAGCCTGTGGTCAAGGAATGGGGAACGCGCTTCCAGTGAATGGGCCATGGTGGCAATATCCACCTTTACCAGCAGATCTTCCGGCAGGTATGACATCACGTCGACAAAAAGCGTCCGGTCAAGAAACGTCGCGGCGTCGGATTTGCCATACCACCCCACCGTCAGGTCAACTGAGTCCGTGCCCCCGGCACATTCCTCAAAGGAGCCGGTGTAGAGATCCCGCTTCATTTCATTGTCAAAAAAACATATCCAGCGCACATAGCGCCGTTCCGGCGCCTCGGAAATGCCCTTGATAAAACGTTTGAGCCGCCGCACAAAACTCCTCCGATTGGTGCTGTGGGGCATGCAGTCAATCACCCTGCGGAAGACACCGTCGCGAATGGATGAAGGTATCAACCGATAATAATCCGCAAGCTTGTCCGCCAGGTACCGCTCATACCCGGCAAATGACTCATCTCCCCCGTCTCCGTTGAGGGCAACGGTCACGTGCTCGCGGGTCATCTTGGCGACGTAATAGGTGGGGATGGCTGAGGAATCGGCAAATGGCTCGTTATAATGCCATACCAGCTTCGGCAGGATTTCCATCGCGTCCGGCTGTACCACGAACTCATGATGCTCGGTGTGATACTGCTGGGACACCATGCGCGCGTAGTCCAGTTCATCATAGGTCGCTTCCTTAAAACCGATGGAAAAGGTTTTCACCGGCTGATTCATCAGTCGCTGCATCATGGCCACCACCAGGCTTGAATCAATCCCCCCGCTTAAAAATGCGCCGAGCGGCACGTCGCTGCGCAGCCGAATCTTAACCGCCTCCTCAAATATCTCCCGCAGGCTCTCACCATAATCATCAAGGGAGGGCAAGACCAGCTTGTCCCGGTAATTCAAATGCCAGTATCGCTTCAGCGTCATCCTGCCCCCTTCATATGTCAGGGTATGGCCGGGCGGGAGTTTTTTGATGCCGGCAAAGATGCTGGAAGGGCTGGGAACATATTGATAGGTCAGGTAATGGTGCAGGGCCTGGAAATCAATGGTTGTATCAATGTCGGGACAGGCAAGCAGAGATTTCAGTTCCGAGGCAAAATGAAAACCCTCGGCGGTATGCGCGTAGACAAAGGGCTTTTTTCCCACCCGGTCCCGGGCGCAGAACAAGCGGGATGTTCTGCCGTCCCATAGGGCGAATGAAAACATTCCCCGAAGATCCCGGACGCACTCCTCCCCTTTTTCCTCGTAGAGGTGAATGATGGTTTCCGTGTCGGTGTGCGAGCGGAAGGTATGTCCCCGGCCACGCAATCCGGTGCGGATGTCCGGGTAATTGTAAATTTCACCATTGAAAACAATCCAGATCGATTCATCCTCATTGCACATCGGCTGGTGGCCGGCCGGCGAGAGATCTATGATGCTCAGCCTGCGGTGTCCGAGACCGACATTATCGGCACAGTATGCGCCTTCATCATCGGGTCCCCGGTGCCTGATCAGCGATGACATCGCTTCCAGTTCGTCCGGCGTCACCTTCCGTTCCCGGTCATGATAGATGGTACCGCAGATGCCGCACATTGGTTTTCCTTTTCACAGACCGCAACTGACTTGATAAACCCTGATTCCCCGGTCTCCCCGGGAAAATTCCTTGATCAGCAAGAACCCCTCTCCCACATTTGAAAAGTTGCGGCGGGTAACGATGATATAGTCGTAACCCCGTTCGCAATAATATGAAGGCGGCTGCCCGATCGCATCGGTATCCTGCCAGAGCCGGTATCGCTGGTAATCATCGGTGCGCGATCCTGCCGGGGAATCAATTTCAACGATGTCATAATACACCGTCGGCGCTGATTCGAGAAGCAATTTCAGATAATCCGCCTTGATTAAATTATGTGCACGCGCCCGTTCGTACTGGCGTTGGATGTTTTCCGGGGCATTGGCGAGCTTCGGTCCGGCATTGCCGGAGTTATCGAGGAGAATCTTTGAACGTGGCGGAATATTCCGCTCGATCCACTCCTTGCTTTCCAGGGTTATGCTTGTAGCCGCCCGTTCCGCGTCCCAGCGAATAATCAGTGACAGCGGATGGATGCAAAGCAGAAGCAGGATCAGCAACGTTGCAGGACGCCGGTAACGACATGCTAACTGGGATAGGCCATCAACCAAAAATGTGGCACCGAGGACAGCTGCCAGGGGAAATGCGCACAGGATATATTTAGCCTCCACGTAGCGATGCCTTGATGCAAAGAGGATGACCGCCAGCGCAGTAATGGCAAGCATGCGGAGGCCTGCCCTTTTTGTCAGAAGGTAGCGTGCTACACCTGCTGCGCAAACAATACCTGCCGGAATACCCCAATAATCCTGGATGAAATCCCTCAGATAATACCAAAAGGTAAAACCGGACGACGCATGAAAGGACTGCAGGGCCTTGACCTCCTGCCACGCCGCATCCTGGTCAAGGTAAAAATAAGGGCAGGCAATAAAATGGCCCGCAATCACGGCAGCAAGTCCCAGCAACCATTCCCGGGAAAGAAGTCTCCTAATCAGCATACCGCCCCCCCCGCCCGACCAATGTGCCGCCGCCAAAGCGGTCAGGGAAATAATGCCGTTGAACTTGGTGCCGGCCGCAAGCCCGACAAAAAAACCGGCTGAGGAATAATTGAAAAGTCGCTTATCCGAGATCACCATGAGCGAGCGGTATACCGACCAAGTGAAGAGAAAGGTAACCGCCGCATCGACGGTCGCGTAGTGTGAATGCACAGCATGCTGATAGCAGACGGCAAGCAGCAGTGCCGCAAGCAGACCCGTCCCTTCATCCCGCACCCTCCTTCCTAGCCTATAGGTCATCCAGACCGTCGCGGTTCCGAGAGAAGCGGAGAAAACCCGGGCTATCAGATAAAAAACGGTGGGATCGCTTACGAACTGAACGGCAAACTGATGGGTTGAATCATATCGGCTGGCAAGCGAAGCGAGCACATAGTAACATCCGTAGATGAAGAAAAGCAGGTACTGCAGCAGGCTGCCGTACTGGAAGCGGTGGGGATTGAGATCGCCGCTTCCGAAACGAACCGCATGATTCACCACCTCGGATTCATCGCCATGGTCTATGCCGGGAAGTCCGAAGGAGATGCCCCAGATGCGTAGAGAAAAAGCAATCATGCACACCAATAGAATCAGCCAGAATGCATTGATGCGCTTCCGATCATTGCCGGCAGTAATGCTATTTTGTTCCATAGAGATAAAAGGATGATGAGAAAAAAAAGTTGGCAAAGCGATTTCGCACCAGCAGGGATGGCAGCTGTGATAAGCAAAATGGTGTCAGAAAGGCATGTCGTACCGACTTGAACCCGGCATTCTGCATTGCGGCAAGCCATTTGCTGAGCGACGGATGGACATTCCAGTCAATATGGCCCATTTTCCATTTATAGGGCATATATCGCCAGAAATTAATCCCCGACATCTCGCGAAGAACAATGTCTCCTCCCGTCTTGAGATAGTGGTTGAGATGAATAAACAGTTTTACCAGTTCGCATTGCCCCTCATCCTTTGAAGACCGTATACGGTGGGCGGGCAGGCTGTGGTGCAATGAAAAATTAGCCGCGATCAGATCATAATACTCGTCTGGAAAAAGGGCCGAAGCAGCAATATCAGCCTTCATGGTGATAATCGTTTCAAGCTCATAACGATGAATAATGGCCTGCAGGTATGAAAGGTTTTCCTTAACCGCGCCAAACCCTTCCGCTTCATCAAGGGCAACAACCTTGCTCGCCCCTCCGGCGAGCGCCATATAGACGGCAAAGGCGCCCCTGCCGCAGCCGATTTCAAGCACCGTTTTGCCGGCAAGGGCTATCCCGGCAAGCTCCTCCCGCGCATGAAAGAGAAAGGCATCATACGGTTCATAATCGCTATAATATCGTTGGTATATCTCCTGAAAGGATGCTTGCATCTGATCATCCCCTTTTTCTGCCCAGCCGCATGATCATGAATATGATACACGCAGGAATGACAAATGGGATTATTATGGCGGTTATTAGATTGGGAAGATAGTAAAACGTCATTATCCGTGCGGCCAGCTTCAGCCGGTTATAC
>CAZWCD010000002.1:42308-43447 GCA_964632275.1 uncultured Thermodesulfobacteriota bacterium | reverse complement strand
ATTGGGAAGATAGTAAAACGTCATTATCCGTGCGGCCAGCTTCAGCCGGTTATACGGGGGGTTTGATTCATCAATATAGCGCAGAAACCGGATTCTCATAGTCAAAAGGTCGAGCACGCTGGTGAATGGCCCGGTTAATAAATCATTGCAATTTATCAGCTGAATGTCCTGAAAAAGGTTTGCATAGTCTTGCGAAGGAGCCCCCATTTTTACTACCGCACCTCCCTGTCCACGCGTTACTATATCTTCCAGCCTTCCGCTCTTCCACAATTGGTGAAGCTCGATGGCGGAGAGCAGCGTCTGCTGCAGGGAAAAGTGCACGTCATAAAGGGGATCCATCAAAATCCACTTGCCGTGCTCATCGGACCATACTTCCGCCGCGTAGTGCCCGTTGTAGTTTTCGTCTCCCAAATGGATCATCCGCGCATTCAATCCCACGCTGATGCAGGCACTGACGTAGGTTGCGGCATAGGCATCACAGATAAACCCGAGGGATGGATCGTTCCAGACCGCCTGCAAGATGTGCTTCGCATCCCAGCGGCTCTTGATTGCCGGATACTTGTTGGGAATCTGCTGATGCACCCATTGTCGCAAGGCTAGAAAGGCATTCCACTGCGTGGGGCAGTCAGCAATTACCGGAAGGGTGTGCTTTCTCAGCCAGGCAAGCTTATCCGATCCCGGACGCTCAAAGCGAAAGGGGTATCTGCCGTGTTCTATTACAGGTTCATCAGTCACGATGGAAACCCCGGCGCCGGCACGGTTGATCTTCCAATACAAATCAGCGGGATCAGCGGTTTCAATGCAGGTGAGACTGCTGATTAGGGGATGGCCTCTCTTATCAAGCCATTGCGCTCCACGGCTCAGCAGCAGCGCGCTGATAAAACATAGCCCGAGCACTATCAAGAATTTTGTTTTTCGGTTCATGAAACAACCATTGATCGCAGCGGATTGTCAGCCAATGGCACACTACCGGCACGGCGCTTTCTGCGCACCAGCCTGGCGGATGCCGCTGACAGTCCCCTTGCTGAATACGCCCGCGACACAATATCCGCAGCAAAGGGCAATAAGCGGGTACGAGTGAATTGTCAGCCGCTGATCAAGCCCGAGAGAGGCTAAAAATGCAGTATGCATCTGAAAGA
>CAZWCD010000002.1:0-42208 GCA_964632275.1 uncultured Thermodesulfobacteriota bacterium | reverse complement strand
GTCAGCCGCTGATCAAGCCCGAGAGAGGCTAAAAATGCAGTATGCATCTGAAAGAGAATCAGATACACGAAGATGATCCAGTTGCGATGCATTCCCATGAGCAGCAGGCCGCCGAGAAAGCCGAGCAGAACCGCCAATCCCATGCAGCTCGCCGCCAGGTTTTCCCTGACCAGCTTTCCTGCCAGCTTTGCCACACACGATAGTTCCTTCACGCCGGGATGCTGCAAGCTGCTGCCGAGCACATATGTCACTTGTTCAGCATTTCCCCTGCCGGAGATAAAGGAGAACGGCATCCTCAGATGAATCTTCATAAAACCGATCATGCTACCGGATAGCAATTGCCCGGGGGTATGGTGAGCCCAATAATACTCCACCGGCGTCATCTTCCGACCGTAATACATCCCCTTGGTTGCTATCTCTTCCCTCGTGGGAAATCCGGGCGTGCCGGCGAATTCCCGGTTGGCATAAAATCGGGCATATTGATTTGCCGTATAGAAGAAATCGCCATATTTATTATAGATGCTGTACTGATGAGGAATCCACAGAGAGAGTGCGAGCACCAGAGCAATAGCCGCCATTGCATAGTTCCACTTCTTTCCTGTCAGGAGAGGATACAACAGCAGTATGATCGCGATCATGGGAACACATTCCGAGCGAGTCAGGAATATGCAGCCAACGATAATGCCGCTCACAATAGCCCTCGCCCAACGGCTTATTGATGTTCTAACATATCCAAGGTAGACAAAGAGCAGCAGCAGCGCGGTAAACCATTCCTCCCGCAGCCCCCGGGCGCCCAGCTGTATGAGATAAGGGTGAACGGCAAGGATAAACGCCGCAATCAACCCTGCCGCCTCATGGAACCATTCACGGCCGATCCGGTAGGTAAGATAAAGTGCCACCAGAGAAAATGTGAACGAGACAAATCGCAGATGCGTTGCAGATACGCCGAATACGATAAAAAAGAGCTTTACCAGGAAAATGAAGAGCGGCTCCCGTTTCTCGAATTGCGCCGAGTAAAAACCCTGATCACCGGCCAGCTGTATTTTCTGGGCATAACTATAATATCCGCTCGCGTCTTCATCAAGGATGGTTCCTGATACTCTGAGCAATTCGTTCCATCTCAGGTACACCGCAAGCAGCAGGATGAGCAGGATCAGCACACGACACAGTTTCTGGCTGTTAAACATGTTTTGTGGGAACAGCAGCGCAATAATCAGATATGCCGAAATGAGCAGCCCGAGCAGTTTGGGCAGATTCGGCAATGAGGGCTTTACCTGAGTCCCGAGTCCGGCCGCCACCTCAACCGCATCAAGCACCCGGGCCGGAAAAGGAGCGTGGTTTTCCGCCGCAAAGGAAATCTGAAATCTACTCACCCCGCGCAGGCGATCGCTTAGGTCAAATACGGCGCCAACAAGATTTTCGTTTTCCGCCACCCTGAAGGGGCTTCCCCCATCAGGTAGAACTGTTATGGCATTTGGACGATTGCCGTCCTTCTCTCCATAAAACCACACCCGGAGCAGGGATCCCTGTTGTGGTTCCTTCTCAAACGCCAGCACAAGCCTACCCGATGAAGCTGGCGGCAGTTGCAATCCCTGGCGGTCGGGCGTAAAGCCCTCCCGTCCGATGATTCTGGCGTCATTGAGAAGCCGGTCAGCATCAAATGAGCAGTTGTAGGTCCATGCCACCGGCGGGTCGGTAGCCCACAGCAGCTTGATTTCATTCCTGCAGGACGCCAGGACAATAACCACGAACAGCAACAAAAGACATTTCCTGAGCGCATCATTTTTCCGTACATTCAATCGCTTCATGCCACCACCGTACTGAAACGCAGGCACCTCGCGTTCACCGTGCTCTTCCCCTGCGGAACATCTTTACCGCCGCAACCAGTGCAAGCAGGAGAAAGACAACCAGGTTAATCCCCAGGATGGAGCGCAGAATTAATTCCTTCATTCCGATTTTGATGGTATTGCTTTCCACGTACTGCAGCTTCGCTACCGGCAGTGAAAAGCTTGTCGCGATAAAGTGCAGAATCTGCCCGCGTTCCATCTGCTGATTGGACACGACGGTACACCCGTTCAGGTAGATCCCCCGCAGGGTGCTGTCATCGGCTGCCCGGTATAAGCTATCATCTCCCCGTTCAGCAGCAAAAACAACGGCATCAATCTCATTGCCGTTTTTATAGGAATTGATAATGTCGGCAACCGAGAGAACAATTCCCTCCCGCGTCAGATAGTAACCCAGGGTCGGGTCGATCATTACCCAGCGTCCGGCATTCCGGAGAAACGCCTCGGGGACAACATGCCCGTTGAGCTCGATGACGCGAGCCGGAATTCCGTTTGCCTGGCACGCAGCGGCAAAATAGTTCGCATAGCGGTCACAAAGTCCTCTGCTTTCTCCGTCGCGTGCTGCAGGCTTCACCGCATCTGCACTGATCCTCTCATTTGATCCGCCGCTCTTTCCGGAGCTCATCGTTTCACGGACCCAGGTCGCGATATCGACCAGCACCTGCATATCGGTCTGACCCCGGCCTTGCAAACGTGCCTTTATCTCTCTCTCCTCCTCATCGCGTAATCTGAGTGATGTCCGGTAGTCAAAGCGATACCCGTCATAGGCAACGGTCATGTCATCATCCGGGGACTTATTAAACTCACCGGCATCCCGGGTGTGATAGACGCGTACCAGCGACCCGGGCAAGGATTTTAAATACAACGCCTGAATAATGATTATGACGACAAGTGCGCCTATGCTCAATCCGGTATATGTGAGCTTCATCGAAGCATGTCCCGCAAAAGTAGCACCCTATTCTTGCTTGCGCCGCGGTTAGGGTGCGGCGTTTAATTCCCCATATAAGCGCCGATAGCAATCAACAGCGCCCGATAGCGTGAATCTCTCTTCAATTGTCTTTCGTGCCTCTTTACCTAGACTAATCGCCACTGACGGATTGCTGAGCAGGTAAACCAGTGCATCTCTCAAAGCCTCCGCATCACCGGGAGGCACTAACATGCCATTAATGCCGTGGCGAATCATATCCAGCGCCCCGCCTACTCCGGTAGCCACAACCGGTAATGCACAGGACATGGCTTCAAGGAGAACATTCGACATTCCTTCTGAGAGCGAAGGCAGTACAAAAATATCCGTTTCGGAAAGCTCATGCAGCACATTCTCCCGCCGTCCCTTAAATATGACATTATCCGTAAGAGCATCATCTTCGGCAATCCGCTTCAATTTTTCTTCATCAGGTCCGGTGCCAATGAGCTGAAGCCGCGCATCTGCGCCTCCGGCAATGACCTGCCTGAATGCGTCAAGAAGATATTCCACACCCTTGAATGCATCCATTCGTCCGATAAAGGTAATCAGCTTTGTTTTCCTGTTACCCCGGCCGGTGCTGATGGGGAAACGGCCGGTATCCACACCGTTGCTTATCTGCTCAATGTTGTCAGCAGGTATCCCTGCACGCAACAGCTCAGACGTGGCCACACTGCAAAGCGAGATAATCCGGTCGGCCTTTTTCAGCAATTGCAGGGTAAGTCTTCCCGCGAGTGTCCGTCTCATGAGTTTAAGGTCACTTGTCAGTCCTGATGATGACATTTTTGCCACCACCCTTTTTTTAAACAGCAACTTGAATATTATTGACACTATTGTTTGTAATTCCTGCAATATATTGCAGTTGATGATTGTATAATCATTCCGTCTTCGGTAAAGGAAGAATGCGACTGATGACGCATAGAGCAATCCGAAAAGGAGCGGAACATTAACCGTCCTGATAGAGCGGTATACCGGAATACCATCGATTTCTTCATAGGCTGGAAGGTTTTTAATTCGCTGTGTCAGTACAAATATATCCACGCCCCTGGCCCTCAGAGTGGAAGCCAGGCGCTGCGCCTGAATTTCGGCGCCGCCCAGCAGCGGATAGAACTGGGATATGATCATGACTACTTTATCGGAATCCATGGCTTCTATCGTCAGCGGTCATTTCACCCCAGGCTGCTGTAAAGAGCCTGATATGAGCTGACCATGGTTGCGTGGGAATATGATGTGAGTACAAATTCCCGGGCGCGGTGCCCCAGCTTTTGGGCGAGCTGCGCGTCATGCAGCAGAACCCGCAATGCTTCAGCCAGAGCTCTTTCATCGTGGTGATGTACCACTATACCCCTTTTGCCAATGTGGTAGTGTCCCCGGGGCATTTCCTTCCCCGTCCGTTCCGCTCCGACCAATTCTTCACTCGCTCCAACCCATGTAACAATGACCGCGAGCCCGCATGCCATTGCCTCGAGCAATGCCGATGACATCCCCTCTGAGAGCGATGGCAGGACGAAGATGCGCGCCTGCCGGTAATAACTGAGGACATCGTTTGAAAAGCCGGCGAAGACCACCTTTTCGTCCATCGCCAAATGCCTTGTCAATTCTTCCAGGAGAGGCTTTTGCTTCCCGTCCCCCACCAAAAAAAGCTTGGCCGTACCGCTCTCCTGCGCCATCGTGGAAAAGGCACTGATCAGATAGCCGGGACCTTTTTGCGCCTCCAATCTGCCGACAAAACAGACATGGTGTCCCGGCGCACCAGAGGGACTATAACGCTCAGTGTCAACCCCATTCGGAATACAGGTCAATTTCTCTTCCGCAAACCGGTTCTGTAAGAGCTCTTCCTTCATGTCGGCCGACATATAAACAATGCGATCCGCATGCATGGCGCTGGCAATGATCAGTTTTTTGAAGGTGAGCCCCTCGATATTTGCAAAATCGCCGTAGGGGCCTGAACACATAAGTCGCAGCACAACCTTCTTTTTGAAGCAATAGCGTATAAGCATGGCGGGCGGAATAAAGAGAAAGAGCCCGAAGCACTGGATAATTTCGTATTCCCGCCGGTAGCGCACGAGGAACAGCAGCACTGAAAGCATGTACGCAATTCCAAAGGGATGCCACCATTTCATTTTCCGGTGGACCGGTATGGCATCAATAACCTCGCACTCGGGCAAACCCCGCTGGCGCTGGGTTAGAACGGCAACCGGCACGCCGCGCTGATAAAGGCTTTTTGACAAAGCCTGACAGATTTTTTCGGCGCCGCCCACGATGGGATGGTACAAGCCGATTATCATCAATACCCGGGGACTCGTTTGTGTAGCCATGCCTTTACAAAGGATGCTTTCCGTGTGCGTGTGGTTCAATGGCCGCACATGAGCGACTGGTAGAGCGAACGATAGTCATTAATTATTTTGTCCAGGGCATACGTTTCTACCACGCGCGACCGTGCCCGCGAGTTCAGGCGGCTGGCCAGATCATCGTCGGTTAGCAATCTCTGGATGGCTCCTGCGAGCCCCGCAGCGTCGCCGGGATTGACCAGGATGCCGCATTCGCCAATATAATAGTGCGCTTCCGGTATGCCACGTTCCGGATTATGAGGATCCAAAACCTCTCTGTTTCCTCCCACATCGCTTGCAATCACCGCCAGTCCACAAGCCATCGCTTCAAGCAAAGTCAATGGCAATCCCTCTGAAAGAGAAGGGAGCACAAAAACCCGTGCTCGCTGATAGTAGCTGAGAACTTCGTCTCTGGCACCGGCAAAAACAATATACTGCCCCACGCTCATCTGCTCACAAAGCGCTTCAAGAGCGGACCTCATACTACCATCACCAACAATGGTTATTTTAATATCGTCAAGCTCTTTTCTCAGCAGATTTATAGCCCTGATCAAATATTCCAAACCTTTTTGCTGCTCAAGTCTCCCCACAAAGCAGATCTCTTTTGCCGCTGTGGCTTGACGATTATCAGCAGGGACAAACTGTCCGATATCAACACAATTGGTTACATGCATCAGCATTCCTGCCGGGAAGCCGTTAGCAAGCAATTCCTCTGCAATCTCTTTTGAGATGAAAATAACAGCATTGAGCAGTTTTGCGCATGCCATCACCAGCTTTCCATACCTGAGCTGCTTAATTCGCCAGAAATCACCAAAACGGCCGGAGCATTCAAGCCGTGCAACAATCTTTTTCCCGAAGAGATACCTCATCACCAGAGCGGGCGGAATAAACAAATACAAGCCAAAACACTGAATGATGTCATATCGTTCCCGATGTGTTATCAGAAATCTTAAAACAGAGAGCATGTAGGTGATTTCAAACCAGTGCCACCCTCTCATCTTGCGATAGACCATGATGCCATCGATCTGCTCACATTCTGGTAACCCGGCACAGTATTGGGTTAAGACAGAAACCGTGGCGCCTTCCTCTCTTAACTTGCCGGCAAGTTTATGGCACTCCCGCTCGGCACCTCCCACCCAGGGATAAAATAAGCCTATTATCATCAGTACCAGAGGTTGCTTTTTACCGACCGCTTGTATGTCGCTGGCACGCATCTTGTAAAACCCTTTCTGTTTCTTCTGCTACACGGTCCCAGTTATAATAGGAAATAACATCATTTCGTGCATTGCTTCCCAGCAGCGTTCTCTGGGCAGGATTATCCTTCAACTCGATGATCTTTTCAGCGATACGTTCACCATCATTATCAACCAGCAGCCCGTTATCACCATCCCTGATAATATCTGCTATCTGTCCCATCCGTGAGGCGAGTACCGGTTTTCCAGCAGCCATGTAGTCGAACAGTTTGAGCGACGAGCCATAGAATCCGTAGCTGATCCAATCATACGGCTTATACAGGCACAAGCAGGCATCGGCAGCCGCAAGGTAATGCGGAAGATCAGTGTAGCTCAACTGCCGAAGGAGCAGCACATTGCTTCGCACCGGAAGCGTCACCAGGCTTTCTCCCGTCACCAGAATAAATAAGACATTCCGGTCACGCTTTTCCATCTTCTCAGCGACTTCAAGCATTACTTCAATCCCCTGCCATGAGGTCGCGGCATTGCCCATCCAGAACACCTTGAATGTTTCGGGAAACCGTTCAAGCACCGTTTCAGCTGCCCGCGCCGGATCAAACAGGACGGGATCCGACCCATTGGGTATTGAATAGGACTTCTTAATGTTCAAGTCATTGCTGATATAGCGCTTCAGCACCTCCGAAACGCCGATACCGGCATCGACCAGATGCGCCAGCGCTTTGCGCTTGCTGTGTTCCCGCTTAATCATTGCATCCCGCTCCCTGCCCGGCGGATAGCTTCCCTGCAGTTCCTCAACCGGCGCGTTCACCTCCCACACGACCGGAAGGGAAAAGGGGCGCAGGAGCTTGAGCAGGGTCGCCCGCTCCAGATAGGAATGGACCGGCCTGCCTGCGATCCTGATGTAGAGCACATCAGCTTGACGGGCTACGTTGAGCGCGCCCGATTTGCTCCGTTCATAATGAGTGCATTCCGGATCCCCATCACCCAGGCAGGAGAGGATGATGTGACCCCGCTTTTTGAGCGCCCTGACCAGGTTGTAGCCATGGACGGATCTGCCCATGGTCAGCGGGTAATATGGTACGTAAAAAAAACCAATCTTCATACCTGGCTATCCTGTGGAAGACAGTTGTGCCTAGGTGACCACCTGCCATAAATAGTGCTTCCAGTCCCTTCCCCACTTTTTTCTGAACAATTCCCGGTTATGCTCATAATCAATCTCGGTCACACCGCTTGATCGACTCATTTCTTCGTGATGAATCACCATCGCTGCCGGCTGATAATATACTTTTTTGTATTTCTGCTTCAATTGGACGCACAGATCAGTGTCTTCACACCCGTACCAATAGCGCTCGTCAAAACGGGCGTCTTCCCTTCTCAAAAGAAGGCACGCGCCGGTCAGGTTGGTCACCGGACCGGCAATGTTTGCGTCCTGTATCGAATGATGCACCCGGGCTTCCCTGAACCGGTGCCTTTGGAACCCGGTGGCGGGGTTTACTTCGTATCCGGCAAACTGGATGCTGCCATCGGGAAATATCATTTTCGGCCCGACCGCCCCCACGTGTACATCCGCATCGATGACGGCATAAAGAGGCTCCAGCCAGCCCGGCAGCACCTCTACATCATTGTTCATGAAGCATATATAATCACCGCGGGCAGCCTCGACCCCCCGGTTGTTTGCATGGGCATAGGACGCATTCCCCTCCAAACGGACAAGCGAAACCGTCAAAGCGGTCAGCCCGGTCAACCCGGCCTGGACGAGCGGCGGAGTTGATGCATTATCTACAATAACCAGATTCTCGACGAGATCTTCCTTCGTATGCCTTTCAATGCTGGAAATACACCGCTCCAGATAGTCATGTAAATCATGTGAAACAATAACGATGGATACGCGCTTTCTCATATGTGGTGCCATCATACCAGTGCGGCTGCAGGTCCCTGCGATTTTTCAGACGCCAACTTCCTGATCAGATCGTGGATTTGCGATATGGTTATTGCATCCCTGCACTGCCAATGAGCACACTCATTCCATGCCTTATCGTTGCCATAGCAGGGATAGCAGGCAAGGGCAGGCCGTACCACCCGGGCGTGAGTATTGTAGTAGGGTCCGCTTTTCTTATCGCTGGTCGCAGTGAATATGGCAACCTGCTTTTTCCCCAGGGAGGCCGCCAAATGCATGAGCCCGCTGTCGTTTGACACAAAGAGATCACATTGCTGTATCAGTGCCGCGGTTTCCTGAATAGGAAGATTGGTGTAGGCCGCAACTCCCGGGTGATTGACCTGTTCATCCGCCGTCCCGCAGCAATAAACATGGAATCCGTCATTCAGCAGCAGGTCCGCCAGCTCCGCATAATGGCTCCATTTTCGTCGCTCCCAATACGTTCGGTTGGTGCATCCTGCGTGAATCATCACACTTGGGAACACCAGGTTAAAGCGCAGTTCCGCAACATTCAGTCGGGGTTGCTTGAAATCCTTTGCGCCGCATTGTTCCGCCGCACGGCAGTACTGCCCATATTCCGATATCTTCTTCCAATCCCTCCTTAGTTTTACATATTGTTTTGCATTTCCCACCCGGTGATCCGAGAGGAAGGATACGATGCAAACATCATACATATCTTCCCGGTTCTCATAGGTGTTTTCGTAAATGTCGCGCACATACGGCTGACCCCGCACCACGTCTGCAATGCCGTCATACACAAATCCGGAGAGAAAGAGATCACAGATATTTCCGCCTTCATGCAGTGCCTGAACCGCCGGGAGCGCCTGCAGCAGATTGCCCAGCCCGCAGCCATCACCCAGGCACACGGCAATTTTTTTTCCGCTATTTTTTCGTCTGAATAACATGCGCGAATGTCCTGTTTGTGTGGCGGCCATACCTCTAATTATGCTGCAGCGGACCGGCCGCGTATATTAATTACCGGCATGGCGCACACGCCTGCGCGCCCCGTGTATGGACTCGGCAACCCCTTTTCCCATGTAGGATTTGAAAAAGGGAATTGCCAGCCGCAGCAGCAGGTTAGGAAAAGCATATCCGCACGCAAGGACGATGCACCGGCGGAACTTCGCCATATTCCCCTGATGATAATATTCCCAGGCAAGCTGGATATACTGGTCGCTGAATGCGCTCGAACGCGGTCGACGTCCCCGTGCAGAACCGGCTTTGCGCCAGTAGTCCCGCAACAGACCCATGACCGCCGTTTCCTTCTCCGGCAAGCAATCGCCTCGAATGGGTATGCGGTTGGCCGGATCCCGATCAAGGGCCTGACGCAGCAGATCGCTGAATTGTTTTAGATTATGCTGCTCATAATATTCCCAGGCAAAGTGAATCAGGTGATTACTGTATATCCTATCACCCGGATACGCAGAACCGTTATCCTGTTCCAGGAGCGGCAGGTATTTGTCGAGAATGGCAAAGGTATCCCGCGCCATGTAGTGAATATTACTACTCATATTGCTCTGATGCATCACGTATTTGACCAGCGGCCGGTCTACATAATCGACCCTTCCGCACCGGGCGATCCGAAGCCACAGATCCCAATCAGCACATGAAGAAAGGCTGGTATCAAAAACGCCGCTTGCCCCGAGAACCTCTCGGGCGAAGATCGCAACCGAGGCCGGCCCCTTGAGACAATTTCGATTGAGCATTTCTGCGAATATATGGCCCCTCATTTCGGGCTTTACTTCCTCGAGCAGTTCTCCCTGGCAATCGACCTTCAAGGTTCCACAATAGGCCAATACAACGTCCGGATTCGCTTGCATCAGATCTACCTGAAGCGCCAGCTTTTCCGGAAGCCACGAGTCGTCATCATCGAGCACGGCAATATACCTTCCCGTTGCATGCTCGATCCCGGTATTGCGGGCTGCCGACAATCCTTTGTTTGTTGAGTGCGCAATGTACCTTATGCGATCTCCATACGTCCTTCGCAAAAAATCACGGGTGGCATCAGTGCTTCCGTCATCAACCACGATAATTTCATAATCCTTGAATGTCTGTGCCTGCACGCTATCCAAACACCGCGCGATCATATGGACGCGGTTATAGGTTGGAATAATCACACTCACCAGCGGTTTTTGACCGCCTATGCCTTGCATGGAATATCCTGTAGCCCGGCAATTCAAGGCTGGTGGCGATTATTGATGGCTGCCGCTTCCTGCAGGGTTCCCGACCCTGCAAACACCCAGGTTTTTCAAAGCTCCCCAGCTTTTTAACCGATGTCGCTGCATAAAATGATCCCAGGCGTTTGACATGAGAATATCATGGGAGCAGATGACGCCGCCGGACGTTGCCATATGCCGGTAGAAAAGTTCATATTCCGCCGTCATGTGCGCATAGGTGTGCAGGCTGTCATGCAAGAAAAAATCAATAGCGCCCGCTTCACCTGCAATCTCCGGTATAAGCGCAAGGCTGTTGCCGTGCCGGAGCTTGAGCCTTGCGCGCAGCGCTACCGGCACCAGGCAGCCCAGATGGGAAGGATCGGCGGCAGCGTCAATTGAATACAGGATGCCGCGGTCGTTTTTCTCCATGGCGGAAAGCATATAGGTCGCCGAGGCCCCGGCGGCACTGCCCGTCTCAACTGCTACATGTGGCTTACAGATACGGATTACCGCATACAGGGTAATCCGGTCGGTTGTACCCATGGGGTTGCCGATTGCGGTCGCATTGTCCAGACATGCACAATCCCTTTCTTCTAGTTCTATGGCCTCTGCTTCATTGACGTAGGCCTTGATTGCATCGGCATCCGTGCAAAAAAGGTTGCTCAAAAGGCTGATCCGCTGCGCGGGCATCCGGGACCAGTCCGCACGCCCCTTTACATATGAAAACTCGTGGTCACGGTAGCTGACCGGCAGGCCGAGCATACTCTTCAGCACCCGCGCAGCAAAGATAACGCGCTGTATCGAAGTCATGGTGGTTACAGTCATACGCTGTGTTTCCGGGCACACAATTCCTCTGCCCGGCTCCTTCGAGATTCACTGCCGGTTCGGCGCCGACTTATAACCCCCTGCGCATAGTCGAGAAACGCCTGAACCGTCTCTTCCGGCGCATACGCCTGAACCGCAGCGGCGGCGGCGCGGCCAATCTCGTCAAGCCGAGGCTCCCGCCAGGCGGCACAAAGCGTATCAGCAAGCGCTCCGGCATCGCCGGCAGGGACCAGAAACCCGGTCTCTCCATCCCGGATCATTTCCTCAAAGCTGGCGCCCCGCGTCCCCACCACCGCTTTTCCCAGCGCCATCGCTTCAAGGCATGCGTTGGGCAGATTATCAATAAGCGAGGGGAGGACTACCAGGCGTGCCCCGCTGATAACCGGATAGAGCTGTTCATGCGGAATCTGGCCCAGGAAGATCAGCCTGTCCGCATACTCACCGCAGATTGCAGAGACATAGTTTCGCATTGAAGGGGCCAGGGGCGTGGCCAGGTCCAGGCCGGCACATACCGCCGAACATCCTTCATTATTTTTAAAAAATTGGGGCAGCGCCTGCGCCAGGATGTGAATGCCCTTGTGAAGCTGGAACCTGCCGAAGAACAGAAGATACGGTTTGCCCTGCAGCTCTTTGGCATAAAGCGAGCTGTCCCACGATTCGGTCTCGATAAAAAAAGGCGTCCTTACCACCCCAACGTTTCGGGCTGAGGCACGCTCCTCCAGCATGCGTTTAAGGGTCTTGCTCGGGGCATAAATGTTTTTGCTCATCTGCAGCTGCAGCCGCTCCAGCCGCTCCACGGTTCTCATGTCAGGGGTTCGCTTCACTCCCAGGCATTCGTGCCACGCCGGCGTGTAGGTTGAAATGCGAAGAACGAACGGCACATCAAGCAATATGCTTGCAACCAGACCGCCGGAGTTATAATTGGGATATTGCACCAGATCGAAGGGATGCCGGCGATGCAATTCCCTGAGTTTTTTATAAAACTCCCAGCTCAGCGCGAGCAGCTTCATGCTTGAGCGCAGCTTCGAAAAACTGAGCCGGTTGAGCCATGCGATCATGTTCTGGTTGAGCTTGATCCGGCATACCCCTATGCCCTTGTAATCGAACTCCGCCGGCTTCTCCTCGGAGAAGGTTATGACATGTACTTCATGCCCCCTGCTGACCAGCGCCCGCGCGATGCGGTACACATAATTCGCGAGGCCGCCGCTGAAATAGCGCTCGGTAACAAATTCCGGCGTCAGGAAGCCTATCCTCATGCGAGTGCCCTCACGCCTGCCTCGGCCGCGCTGCCAAAGCGTGCCATGACAGCACGGGCTCGATTATGCCAGGTATAGGGTGCAACGTCACTGCGGGCAGTCTGTCCAAGACGGTGCGCGTAGTCGCCGTCACGTATGATGCATCTGATTGCATCCGCCATGCCCGCGGCGTCGCCGGACGAGACCAGGTGCGCATTGCGTCCGTGCTCCAAATGCATCCGGATCGCCGGAAGATCGGTTGCCACAATGACGCGGCCTGCCGCCATATATTCAAAAAGCTTCAGGGGAGACATCCATGCCGCAGTTTCACAGGTTGACGGATAGGGCATGAGCAGGAGATCGCTTGCCTTAAGGTAAGCGGGCACCTGACGGTTCGGCAGAAAGCCGGTAAAGACAACATTGCTGAGTGAGGTGGCATCTGCCCTGATCCTGGTGATGTCCTCATCCCAGCCGCCGATCATAAGGAACAAAACCGACGGTAGTTCCCGTGCGCACTCCAGGATTTCTTCAATCCCCCGGTTGCGATACAAATGACCGCAGTAGGTTGCAATTGGCCGATCCTGCGGCAGATTGAGCCGCCTCCTCAATAGCTCCCCGTCGGGCTGCAGGTCAAAGGCAGCGGCATCAACCGCATCAGGCCACAGAAAAATTTTTTCCGCCGGAATTCCCGAGTTTACATACAGGCGCTCCAGTGCCGGAGTGATGGTAACCACACCGAGCAGCTTCGGGTTATGCGCAACTGCAAGAATGTGATGCAGCTCTGACTGTTCTCCGCCCATGTGCAGCTCAATGACTGTTTTCAGACCAAAGTTCACGCACAGCCGCCCGGCATACGCTGACCTGGTGTACACCATATCCGGTGATGTTGCCCTGGCATAGAGAGCGGCGGCGCGGTCAAAGCGGGGAGATTTCCACCAGGTGATGAAAGGATCATCTAATTTCCAGAAAACTGGCAGACGCACCATGGGAAAGCGATTTCCGGTGCCATACCATTCAGCGCAATCCGGTCTTTCGTAGCCTCCCGGCAGAAGCCCTCTCGACGTAAGGAGTGTCAGCGCATCAACTTCGCCGGCAAGGGCATCAGCCATTTTCATGGCCTGGAAGGTGTGCGCCCATTTGGATGGTATGTTTCCCTGAGAAATGTAGAGGAGCTTCATCCTGTTTTCTTTTTATTGTTCTTCTATGTCATTCGCCGGTATGCCTGCGCCATCTCCTCGCCGCCGCTAGCACCGTCGCGACCATCATAACCATACAAGCGGTTAAGATCGCCCGCGATTTTCCAGAATTGATTGAGCTGGTCTAAGGTCAGTTCACGTTTCCAGCGCTCATCACGAAAGGCTGCAGGATCCTGGCTGTTATAAAATGCCTTATCCTTCGGGCTGCTTTCTTTCCCAAAATAGCGCTGAACAAATGAAAGGGTTCCCCGATTTCCATCTACTATATGGTGCTGTATCTTCCAGTATTCAATCATGGAATCACGATAATCAATATCTAAAAATGAACATATATAACGAATTGTTGCAGAAGTATGCTCAACCAGATTCTCATAACTAATCACAATTCGATCTTCGGGCGGGATTTGCAGAAACCAGCGGTCGTTTTCACGTGCGCTGTTCGCCCACGCCGTAACGATATCATCATACTGCCGTGATGGGTATTTTCGAGCGTAGCTCGCGGTAACCGCCCGTCCATCACGCAACAGGCGTATGAGCTTAAGGTTGATGCGTGCATCCAGCAACTGACCGCGGAACTTCTCCACCTTGCTGAGAGAAAGGATGCGCGCTCCGCTAAAATCAGCCAGCTGCAGGAATATATTCTCTTCCTGCTTCCAGACCTTATTAAATGAGCCCCAGAACTCACAGCCTTCACCACAGAGCATGCACGATTGGCTGACGTCCTGCATTCCGTACAGCGCATCGATCTCACCGAGTGACAGGGCCGCCGGATGGGATCCGATTAAAAGCGAGAGCCAGGTCTGACCTGAATGCCCCGGTGAAGCTATGACAGCGATGGTAGCCGTTCGGTTCATGCAGCGTCACCAAATGAGGGATGGGCCCATCGTGTGTACCAGGCATCAAAAAGGGCCATCTGCCATAAACGATTCAGCGCAACACCGTTCGCCTGGCCTGCAAGTTCGCCGATGTAGTCCTTGCTGATCAATCCGCTTTTCACACCCTCTCCGTCCCGCAATGCATTGGCAAGCATGTTCTCATTGAAGAATCGGTCGAGCGGGATGCTGAATCCGCGCTTTTTCTTGGCGAGCGTTCTTTCAGGCAGCTTTCCCTTCATCAGATTCTTGAGCATATATTTTCTTTCGCTCTCCGGCGCAACCGTTTCAGCCGGAAGGGCAAAGACGGCATCAACCAGCGGTCTGTCAAGGAAGGGCACTCGCAGTTCCAAGGAGTTTGCCATGCTCGCCCTGTCCACCTTGGTCAGATACTGCTCGGGAAGAATGGTGAAGAAATCGAGCGCCTGCCATTTCCGGGGACCGGTCAAATCACGCCGGTAATGCTGATCCAGAAACCATTCCTGATGATGATCGATCCCGGCATGCAGGTCGGCATGAAGCAGCTGCTTCAGATCCTTTACCTCCATTAACGGATGCATGCGCTTCTGGTATGCCCTAGTCTCCTTTTGCTTTGCGATCACTCCCAGTGCTGCTCCCAATCGGCCAATGCATGCCCCGGTCTTCTCGCCCGTCGAAGATTCAAAATAGCGGTTATAGCCCGCGAAAAGTTCATCGCCCCCCTCCCCTCCCAGGGCCACTTTCATGTGCTTTCTGGCAAGCTTTGACACCAGGTAGCTTGGAAACAGGGAGCCGTCGCCAAAGGGTTCGTCATAGAACCAGCTGAGGCGCGGTAAAAGCTCCCAGATGTCCGGTTTGACCATTTCCTCATGCAACTCCATCGAGCAGTGATCTGCCACCAGTCGTGCGTCGGGTAATTCGTTGTACCACTCGTCTTCTACTGCAAACCCGGCACTAAAGGCTGCTCCCCTGCTGTCTTCATGGCGCATGAGGTATGCGATGGCGCTTGAATCCAGTCCGCCACTTAAAAGAAGGCCCACCGGGACATCGCTTACCATATGCATCTTTACCGAATCGGCAAGTGCAGCGGCGAGATCGTCTAAGACAGTATCTGCACGCGCCGGCACTGACTCAAAGGAAGGCGTCCAATACCTCCTGATCGTGCAGTTCCCCTCCCGGTATGTGAGGAGTGACGCAGGCGGCAGTTTAAACATCCCCTCCCAGATGGTTCGTGGAGAGGGAATGTACCGATAAAAAAAGAAGTCACACATGGCCTGGGTATTGAGCGTTCGCTGGACCTGTGGGCAGGCTATAATAGCCTTGAGCTCTGAGGCAAAGATAAACTGCAACGTGTCCTGGTAGTAATACAGCGGTTTTATGCCGAAGTGGTCCCTTGCCAGGATCAGTTTTTTTTGGGCATCATCCCAGATGCCGAATGCAAACATGCCTCTGAGCCGTTCAACGCACTGTTCACCCCACTCCTCATAACCGTGCACGAGCACCTCGGTATCCGATTGCGAGATGAAACGATGGCCCTTTGCCTGTAATTGTGATCGCAGTTCTTTGTAATTGTATATTTCCCCGTTGCAGGTAACCCAGATGCTGGCGTCTTCATTGCACATGGGCTGTTTGCCGTTCTCCGAGAGGTCGATAATGGCAAGCCTGCGATGTCCCAGGGCGATGCAGCCGTCCGCAAAAAAAGAGACACCCTCGCCGTCGGGCCCCCGGTGAATCAGCTGGTCACGCATCCTTTTGAATATATCACCCGCAACCGGTCTTGTGCTTAAGTGACCAATAATACCACACATTGTCTTAGTACAATTCTCATCATTAGTTGTTTCCGTATAGACGTCACCACACCCACTAATCTTGCTGCCAAATAATTTAGAGAATTCTGTTAGGATGATCGCTTACGTCTACCGGTAATGGATCGCACACCTGTACTTAGTTCTGTAGAATGTTCTCATAAAAGTGGACATACTCATCAGCGATTGCATTCCATTGAAAACGATGCACATCGTGCAGATTATTCCTTTCCATCTCATCTCTGAGTTTTTTATCTTCAAAGAGACGAATAATAGCCAACGCCACGTCATCAGGATGTGGTTGGACGAGCAAGGCATTCCTTCCATGATGCAACAGTTCAGCAGTTCCCCCAACATCGGTTGCCACAATTGATCGCCCCATTGCCATATCTTCAAGCAATGACATTGCGATACCCTCTGTTCGAGAAGGCAGCACAACCATGTCCACAGATTTTACATAGGTGCAATACGTTTTAAAATCAACCTCGCCAACAAAACTCACATATTTTTCCAAATGATTCTCTCTCGCAAACCGCGCGATGAACCCTTTGTTTGATGTTTCTCGCAACACATATAACATTACCCCCGGAATGCTTTCTACAAGGTTCGGCAGCGCCTGAATCAAGATATCTCCGCCCTTAAGGTATCTATCCCCACCCCAAAATCCTATTTTAAAATCACCCTTGAGTGACATTGGCTCAACAGATCGAGGTAACGATACATCTATACCATTGGGAATCACCTTTCCCCGCTCTTTAATATCAATGCCACATTCAGCAAGCAATTTAAAAAAATACATGCAGGCAGACGTGAAGAAATCCACTTGTTTTAGGCTTTGTATGAGCTGATCTTTTTGCCACGGAGAATCTTCCTTAATTGATAAGCCCATATCTCCATGTATAGTAAAGATAATGGGTACCTGTAAAAACTTGCGGACTGCCGCAATCAAGAGCAAAGCCTGCGGTAAATGTACGTGTAGCAGGTCAAAATCATTTTTATAATAAAGACAAAGTGTTTTTAATAAAGTAACCCATCTGTATCCCTGTAGGCGCGTGCGATCACCCGAATCGATTTTACCAATACAAAGCACGTTTAATCCTGGGATTCTCGTGAAATGACGCTGCAGTTCTTCGCTAATGACAACTGTTACCTTATGACCACTCGCGGCTAAATTCGCGGACAGATTCTTAACCACATTTTCTGCGCCTCCCATGCCCCGCGAAAGCAGCACTTGACATATGTTCATAATCTCCCTCTTGGCCTAGGCAGACCGAGCACTGGTCTATGGTTTATGCATCTATTGGTCTGTGCACACCAATGCGGCCTTATGGCACTTCTGCATTGCGTGTAAGATCCCAGCTGTGTTCAAGTCGCGCAATGCCAAGTGTTTTGTTTTGTGAGTGCAACTGAAACATGTATTTACCCCTGCTGCGGGCAATCATCGGATAGCGCTCCGCTGTGTGGAAGACGACATTGACAAAATAGGTTGACGGCATTAAGTTCAATGCACTGATTCGCAGATCGAAACTGCCATTCCCGGAAAATTCGTGATTTCGTATCCCGTCCTCCCAAGTATTAAATCCAACAGCGACCGTGCTAACATCCATCATATTATGGAATGCAACAACAACCGCCGGTTCCTGTATTGCCTGGTTTGCACAATAATGCACCCGCAGGATCATGCCTTCACCCACTTCAAAGCTGTTGCCGGCCGTTCCATCCAATTTGATAAATTGAACATGTACAATCCTGCACACGTCAGTTGCCAAATCCAAAGATTCAACAAGGTGCTTTGTGACTTCCGAAGCATTTTCCCTATATGAGGCAACGACCGATTCGGCGTCACCCAGCGAAGATACTGCGCCTTGATGCAAAAGAACAACACGATTACATAAGTTGCGAACCGCATTCAAATTGTGCGAAACAAAGAGAATGGTTTTCCCTTCGTCCCTCAATCTCGCCATTGTTTGGTGACATTTAAATTGAAAGGTCAGGTCTCCCACGGCCAGCACTTCATCGATCAACAAAATGTCTGCATCCATATGAACAGCCGTTCCGAACCCTAATCGTGCCAGCATGCCACTCGAATACATGCGAACCGGCCGAGCAAACCATTCGCCCAATTCCGTAAATGCTTCTATGTCATCCATCTTGGATTGAATCTCACCCCGGCTAAACCCCATAATAGCTCCGAGCATGCGCACATTTTCTCTCCCGGTCAATTCTGGATGAATGCCTGCGTTTAATTCAATCATGGGGAATAGTTTACGATGCACTTTAACGTGACCGCGCGTCGGCGGTGTAACACCAGCCAAAACTTTTAATAATGTGCTTTTGCCCGCGCCGTTCGGACCGATTACACCAAGCGTCTCTCCTTGTTTAACTTCAATAGTAATATCTTTAAGGGCCCAACGGTTTGCTCTTACTGCATAGTTACCCGATAGAACATGTGTAAACGCGGATATCATCTTGGGTAATGGCACGCCATACTCTTTCCAAAGATGTTCGACCTTCACTACGATTTCTTCTTTCATATCACAACACATCAGCAAAGTACTGAGATAACCATTTAAATAAGGGCCAGAATATCAGCAGCAGCAAGAGCGTGACAGACAATGAATAGAACAAATAGTCAACATTGGGGCCCTCTCCTTTGGTTAATACATTGCGAAATCCTTCAATAATCCCCACCATCGGGTTTAGTTTATAGAGCGTGATCCATTTTTCAGGAATGGTGCTTGAGGGATAAATTACCGGTGTAACAAAAAACCATAATTGCAATAAAAACGGGCACGCAATAATAATATCATGCTTAAAACATCCTATAGAGGCAAAACACATGCCGATTGCGAATGCCAAAACACTTGTTAGTAGTAGAAGTGCGGGTAGCCATAACAAGCACAGTGCAACAGGAACTCCATAAAAGATCATCATGCCTGCTAGAACCAGACCGGACATAACAAAATCAAAGAGAGATGTTGCAATGGCTGTAAGAAGAAAGACCTCCCGCTGAATATTAATTTTTTTCATCAAATTTCCATTATTCACTATAGCTGGTCCACACCTGTTAATGGCATTTGAAAAAAAAGTCCAGGGAACAAGGGCGGCATAACTAAAAATCACATACGGAACCCCCTCGCTGGGAATATCTATAACTCCTTTCAAAAAAGTGAACACGGCCATCATTAATAAAGGTTGTAGTAAGGCCCAAAGTGGGCCTAGAATAGATCGCCGATAGCGAGTAATAATGTCCCGGTATACCAATTCCCATAAAAGGGATAATAATTTATCGGTTTCGCTCATATCCTTTTATAACCTGTGTTGCCTTGCAACAACCAACTAAGATGAAACTGTATTTCTTGGCTCGTTGTGCTACTAAGCACACAATGATGATAAATAAAGTGAAGATGCTGATAGAAGCTCCTATTTTGAAGCTGGTGGGCTCAAAAGTGAAGGTAATTGTGCTGTGTCCCGGGGGAAGAAAGACAGCTCGCAGATTATAATAAACCCGCAAAATATTTTTCTCTGTGCCGTTGACGTGGACCTTCCAGCCCGGATAATAATTGTCGGCCAGGACCAGAAAACCCTTGTCATTTCCAATAGTTTCTATTTCGACCCGGTTTGGTGAATACTTTAGAATTTTTACCTCGACAGCATGATCTCCATGTTGGGCTCTCTCTCCGGCGGCACCCTCCCCTATCTTGTGATATTCCTGGCGGGTAAGGATCACGGAGCGCTTCGGATCAAAGCCGGGGGCCTGCATGGCTGCCAGAACATCATTGTCCTCAGTATATACCGAGGAGCTCGAAACAAAGAACGCCCGTGGCATCACTTCCGTATTCTCGTATATCTTGACCGGTCCTCCTTGTACCGTCTTGAATGCACCATCGTCCAGGCGATACGAACTTATCACATATTTTACATTGAGCAGATTAAGCATCTGCCGGGAGAAATGTGGCGGCGCAATAACAACCTTCTCCGGCCTGTAAAATTCCTTGACCGGTTGAAAAAGGGCATAATACCGGGTCACCAGTATTTCTGCATATTCATCAATCGTATCCAACCCGAATAGGAGCGAGAGGTTGGGCATCATAAAGGCCTTCAATGTCTCGAAGGTTCCGGCAAAAGGCACATTGGGAATATGCATGAATCCCTCAAACGTCGCGTAGGAGAGTGAAAACATTCTGTAGCAAGAAGGATCAGACTTAAGCAACTGTACGGTTTCATTTGATCTTGTAAATGCTGATGATTCTATCAGCGCATCTTCCGGCCGTGCTACGAAGGTAAGATCGGCCAGCAGCAGAAGGATGGCGGCTAGTTTCGCCGCGGTGACAGGCATGCGTCCTCTGGCGGTCAACAGAAGCAGCACGCAGACAGCGGTCAGGATAAGCACATAAATTGAATATTCCTTAAAAATTGCCAGGTACGCTGCTTGCGTACCGACAATTTTGTGAAACAATGTCTGCGGGTATACCTGCTCGAATGCATTAAAAAGTGATTCATCGGCAAGTGCTCCACTAATCAGCATGCCCAGCGCAATGACGGTAACCGCAATCAATACCACTTGCATGCCTCCTGTTTCCTTCTTTTCCACCTTTTCGAACAGGACACTGAACCCCATTCCCGCAAGGATTGCAAGGGCAAATCCTGCCAGGAACAGGTACTTCACCGGGTAGTGGATCATATTAACACCCGGCACATATCGGACTACAGAAAATAGCGGCGTATATTTGCCGAAGGCCATGAGCAATGAACATGCAACCACCCCGATAAGAAAATAGGCCATGCCTTTTCCTGACCAGCGGAGCGCGTAGACCACCAGCAGCAGCGGCAACACACCCACGTAAAATGTATCCAGCCAATACTGGCCGAACCATCTGCTCATGGGAACGGTTGATCCGAATACGTAGGGGACAAACAGCTGCAATAACTCCAGCGGGTGGTAGGACCATTTGGTCAATTCATCAAAGCTGAACCCCCCTATGCGGGTCGAATAATAGACATACTCGGCAAAGGGAATGAGCACGATGGCCGAGAGCAGAATGCCGATGAGCCAGACAAGGGGAAAAGAGAGCATTGAACCGGCCGTTGCTCCAAATCCCTGATACCGGGCCGTGCGCACGCAGTAGAGGTGATACGCAAACGTAAACAGAAAGGTCGACAGCACATAGCAGGACGCATCGCCGCCCAGGATCTGCAGTCCGATGACAACACCGGTAAGCGCCAGATAGATTCTCTTCTTTCCTTTTAAAAAAAGATCGTACAGCAGCACAATGAGCGGCAGCCATACGGCAGCGGTGAGAAAAGAAACATTATCCAAAATTGACACCATATAACCGCCCAGCATGAACACAATCGCAGCGAACATGCACGAATAGGCTTCATACTTCCAGTTACGCATCAGCAGAAACATCCACAAGCCAGCCAGAAAATAATGCAGTACAATGAAATACTTAAACCCGGTCGCAAACGGCAGGAGATAATACATAAGGCTTAATGGATAGAATACGGAACTCTGGAGATTTGCCAAAAAAGGAACCCCTGAAGCCAGATGAGGATTCCAGAGGGGTAGAATACCGCCTTTTATGCATTCCGCAGCAAAGAACTGCCTCGGGTAATAAAATGCATACATATCCCGCGATGCAAAGGTCTTGCTGCTAAACACCACCGGCGAAAAGTAAAGTGCGGTGATGCAGAGAAGCAGCAACGCGCATACCACGGAAACCTTATTTATCTTTATGGCATCGGTCATGGTTGACTGCTTTTATGAACCGGCTGGAGCGGCTTTAATCCCCAGATGCATCGCGCCTGAAGGCGCTCCAACCGAAATTGCCACTATCTTTGGCTCGTCATTACAAACGGCAGCGCTGCACGCCTTTGATACCCACCTTGGGTATAAAACCGTGCATGAGCTGGGAGATCACACCAACCTGCGCCTCGGCACACCAACCGAGGATTTCCTCCTTGGTATGATGGCTCTGATACTCCGGAGAAAGCCAGTCAAAATTTTCCTGTAGCCTTACTCTCCACTTCGGGTGAACTGACGCAGTCAGATACTTAAGCAGCGGTATCTTCCCCAGCGCGGCCAGCGGGTAACAGAGCATATACAGCAGTGGAACATTCATCCTGGTGGTAATTGTTCGCAGGCAATTGTATAGAGATTCTCGCAGCAAGACAAGAAGCCAGTGCAGCCGTTGAGCAAAAGTGCTCGTGAATCGTTGCGCCCAATCCGTCTTCAACGGGTTGGTCTTGAAATCCGCAAATGGTCCTGCCGTACCATAGAGCCAGACAGAAATGATCCCGTTCTCTTTAAGTCGCTTCGCTAACTGTAAAAAGGCCTGTCGGGCATCGGGAGTATGATGCAGAACTCCCAGGCTGTAAATTACATCAAATTGTTTCTCCCTGAAGGGTAGTCGCATTATGTCAGCCTGTATAATGTGCGCGAAAGGAAGCGGTCTGATTTTCTCATAAGCCTTAAGGACGCTTTTGCTCAAGTCCAGCCCGATTATTTCAGCACCCTTGCCGGCAGCAACCGCCGTATACCTGCCCATGCCGCATCCCGCGTCAAGCAGCAGTTTATTTTTAATGTCCTCAGCTGACAGCTGCGAGTCTGAGAGAAAAACCGTCTGATCTTCCAGGGCATCGTTTGCGTTATATCGAAGCCATTGATACCCAAAGCTTGCCTTCGTCTTCTTCTGCTCCCTCAAAGAAGTTTCAGATTTATACAACGCAGCAAGAGCTCCGGTACTGAGAATATTATTCCTATATGTTTCTGAAAAACTGTCCAATTCATCCAATGCATCATGAAGCATACGTGGAATCCCGTCAGCCACCGGGTACACAGTGCGGCAGGAACAGGAAAGAATCCCCGCCTCGATCTCATAGGTCATACAGCGAGCGCAGTCAGCGTTGCTATCGGATGGGTTGTTACGATGATCCCTGAAGGCACAGCGCAGGCCGCATCGTTTGATCGCATGAGGGACGGCAGTCTCAACCCGGCTTTCCCTGAATATTGAAATGCTCAGCTCACCGCCACACTCCGGACAAACAAGATAATCAAGCAGCCTGTATTTCATAGTTTGGACCGACAAAGCGATGTGAGGCTAAGATCTTCCTTTTTATCCTAAGCAAACATATTTGATGTTTCTGGTAGGAGCACCTTCAGGCGCGATTTATTCGCGGCATAAAGCCGCTCCTACCGGCAGTCAGATTTAATGTCTATCTTCCAAATCCTGACTCCTCTGTCTTCCTCTCGTCGTGTATCCTGCATCCTGTATCATGCATCCCTTTACCACATCTGCCGTATCTTATAGTACTTGGGCTTTGAATCAAACAGCATGCAACATCTGCTGCAGGCTGGATACATACCTACGTTCTGGAGCTTGCGGCGAAACCGTCTGAATGAGTTCCCATTCCAGATGCGGGAAAAGGAGCTCTTTTTAACGTTTCCCATCGTACCGGCAAAACAAAGAGGGCTTATGATGACTTCGCCGTGCGGGTTAATGGCAATATTTCTCCAGGGGGCCAGACATTTATCATAGAACACAACCTCAGTTGGCCTTTGGTAATAAATCCCTGCTTCCATCTCGGTCAATGGCGGGCTTTCAGCAATGTAAAACGGCAAACGCAGTCCTCCGTTTCGGCTTGCCGCAAGCTGTTCACGGACTTGCTTTATATCAATTGTATCCAGATCCACGGCGCCGGTGTTTTCCTCCTGAACCGGGAAGTGATCAGCAAACCGCTTATTATGCGTTTCTGCAATGGACGCGTCTTTAAACCACAGGTGAGAAAAGTTTATCCCGCGAACATGATGGTCATGATGGTGAAACCAATCAATGAATTCTCGAATGTGCGTTTGGTTATAATTGGATATGGTATAATTGATCGTCACGTCGGGCCCGGCTTGATTCTCCTGCTCTTTCCTTGCATTGAGTGCTTGTAATCCTTCGATTGCCCTGTCAAATGTACCCTTTACTCCCCGTATGCCATCGTGGACATCACCGATGCCATCAAGTGAAATGGTAATGCGCAGCGCATCAGGTTTAGTGCACAGCGCTACCAGTTGATCGGCATACCTTTGTAAGAGTGTACCGTTGGTCGTAATGTGATAATTGATGCCGCAAGAAAGACCGTACTCCAGGAGTTCCATGATCCCATGATAGAGAAACGGTTCGGTTCCGGTAAGCAAAACCAGCGGATGGCCATTCATGTGCGCTATATCATCGAGCAGTCTTTTCCAATCGCCCAGGGTCATGTCTTCATCACCGCCGGCTATGGCAGTGGTCAGGGGTGAGAATGCTGCTCCCTGCTGCCGCGCATTCCTTTGTCCGATATCGCACATGCGACACTGTAAATTACATGCCTCGGTCAGGATAAGGCAGATCGATTTTGGCGCAAAACTGTAGCCATCGAGGAATCGATAATCGAAATCAAAGAACCTGAATTCCCGGCTTGCCCTTCTCCGGAGCGTTGTCAGATACGCGGGGTTCATTAGTACCGTCTGAACTGATTTAAGCATACTCATCTGCGGCCTTCGCATGCACTTCGGAGCTCAGATGACGGTAGAGGACACAATATGCATTCGCAATATTCTTCATATCATGCTTTGCTTCTACTGCTGCCCGGGCATTCACCCCGAGCGTTGCGGCCAGTTGCCGGTCACATAAAACCCGCGTCATGGCATTCCTCAACTGATCCGTTGCCTCTACATCAACGAGGAGTCCATTCACCCCATCATCTATAATATCCCTGCTGCCTCCAACACTGGTCGATATGACCGGCAATCCACAGGCCATCGACTCAAGCAATGCATTTGACAATCCTTCAAACCTCGATGGAAGCACAAACAAATCAGACGCCTTCAGATACGGCGCCACCTCCTCCACCTTTGAAACCAGCAGCACCAAACCGTTCAGATTGTGGTCGGCAATCAGTTTGACAACAGATTCCTGCTCCGGCCCATCCGCAATGATTAAGAGTTGACATGGCTGCGTTTTCACCAGTTGTGCAAAGCCGCGAATGAGGAAATCGACGCCCTTTTCCGGCGAAAGCCGTCCGGTATAAACTATGGTTATTTTATCAGGCAGTTGTAGGCGCCGGCGCATTGCAGGTTTATCCTTGTATGGTTCATACAGCTCGAGATCGACACCATTTGCGATGGACTCGATAGCGGAGGAAGGCACGTGCTCATCCATCAGCTCTCTCTTCACACTATCACTGACCGCAATTATGCGCGTTGCCCTTTTTGCCATCAGCAGGCACAGTTTTCCCCAGGCAGTTTTTTTTGCTCTCTGTATATCCCCGCCGATGCCGCTGCTCGCCACTTTAATCAGTGATGGTATCCTTAAAATCATGGCGAGGACAATGCTCACAAATGATGTGTAGCCGATCTGAAACGTATGAATGATTGAATAGTGATTTTTGTATCTGATGAGGTAGCGAGCCAAGCAGGTGAGAAACACCATTGCGCCGATTACTTTTATGCTTGGCGAAGGCAGCCGGATCACCCGGACGTTCTGGATACGCTCCGCACGCTGCCAGCTATAACTGAAACGGCTGGTCAGGATGGTTACATCAATCCCGTCTGTAGCCAGACGAGATGCCAGGGTTAATGCCTGCTTTTCTGTTCCGCCCACAAACGGATGGAAATAGCGAATGACAAAAAGAACCTTCATGGTAGTTTGTAATCTGCAGAAGCTACGGATTTCGGCACCGAAAACGCCAACAGGTATCCCTCATTACGCGCAATGTTCCCTGCCGCCAGAACCACGCCCATTAATGACCAGAACGTCGGCGAAACTGAAACCACCGAAAAAATGAACAGGTCATTTATGAGATAGCCGCAAAACCCGGCAAGGATACCCAGAGCCAACAACTTGTGCGATCTGTCCTGCAAACCCACGAACAGCCGCCATACATACACCAGAAAGAACAGAAGGATTGCAAGATAAGCCACCAAACCCGGCAGACCCATGGCAAAAGCAATATCCAAGTAATTATTGTGTGCTCTGTCAACGATGACACGGTCATGGAAAATATCCGTATATTCCCTATTGAACTGCTTAAAAACCAGCATAAACGTTTCCAAGCCGTATCCAAACCAGGGCCTTTCTAGGATTAAGCGCACGGTCTTGTCCCATACATACAGTCGTGTCGCAACACCCTTTCCCTTGTCGATATCAAGGCTCTTCACTGCTTTCTGAATTACCTCCCCCCGCGTTTGCTTCGGGGAGGGAGTTGATGTTCGTTTGCCGGGTGGTGGAGAATAGTTATTAAAAAGGCATACGATAAAGAAAAAACTTATCGCGATAAGTACCAGCCTTCGTCCTTTTCCGTTCAATAAGGCGTTTCTCCATGCGTAATACAGCAATACAGCAAGGCCAACCAGCGCACCAAGCCAGCTTGCCCTGGTAAACGTCGCTATCAACGCGGCAAAACAAAGAAGCAGTGAAACAAACATACCTGTCAATCTCAACCTGGAGGCTCCATTGAGACACAAAGCCAGAACAATCGGTATGATCAGCACTAAATATTTCCCCAGAAAGTTTGGATTGCCGATGGTGCTTCCGACGCCGTTGCCTTTGGGGAAATATTTATAAAAATAATGTTCGGTTGGATTGTAAAAAAAGTATTGAACAAGCGCATAAAGCGACACCAGGGTGGCTGCAAGCAGCAACCAAATAAATAATCGGGGCACCATTTCCGGGGTTTTAACGTTTTCGCTAAAAAGAAATACCAGCATCAGATACGTTGCGAGGGAGAGAAATCCCTCCAATCGGAGGGGATCGCCAAAAAAGCTAAGGCCGATATTTATGGAAAATATGGTTGATAGAATGGCCGCAGCGGCGAAACAAAGAATGGATATGGTCAGCGGGGTCCACTGCCAATGCAGTCTGCTCCTGTCGCTTACAATCCTGGTCAGCCAGGCCACTCCGGCAATAAGCACCAATGCCTGAACCGATGCTATTTTCGGCCGGTACCACAAATCAAAAGCAGCGGGATTAATGATAAGCGGCACTGCCGCAACAATAAAAATAAGTGACCATTCTATAGTCTTGCTACAAATATAGGTTAGCCGATTGCCCATTGTGCATCATTCAAAGAAGCTTGGTATGTACGAAAGTCAAAGCGAATGCACACCCGTTAATTCGCTGCTAAAGCTGCTCCTACCGGTAATGCTTTGATGAGATATAATGACAACAATAGAATTAATTGTGTCTGGAGACACAATGTGATGATCACAACATTCTATTAATCGTTTAAAAACAGTATTATAATAAGCAATTTTTATAGTAATGCAAAGAAAAAGAGTATTATTATCAACTTATCAAGCAAAAAGAGGAGGCATAGGTGCCTCCTCTTTTTGCAAGTTAACTAAATTACTGTTCCTGTAGCAATCCTAGTATGTCTGTCTCGTAATCGCCGAAGGCCTTATCTCGATTTGAGCCCCTGTAATATCGGTGGGCACGCCGGCAACGGTGAAGATAAAATAGTAATCATCATCTTCACCATCACCATCTGCATCAAAGGGGGTATAGTTAAACGTCGTCCCATAACCCGCCTCTTGAAGCGTGTCCTTGAGTGTAACACCATTGGCAACCATCGCATTGCGCAAGGCATCCCAGTCATTGTCAATAGACGCATCTGGGAACTTATTACCCAAAGAGTCTGCTGCAAATCCGCCCATACCAGCTCTAATGCTTTCGCAGGTTGACACGCATGCAGCAACCCGTGATTTATTCCTGTACGCAATGAAATTGGGTACAGCGATCGCCGCCAGAATACCGATGATGGCAACAACGATCATTAATTCAATCAGCGTAAAACCTTTATCTTTTCTCATTCTCACTTTTGACAACATAGCAGTAACCTCCTTGTATTAAAATTGGTTAATAAAAATTGAAATCCGTGTAACTTGATTCACCTCCTTCCTATTCTCTTTTTTTTATTTCAGATTGTGCTTCTTTGATTCAGCAAATCCTATGCCATGAGCAGATCGATTTTGTAAGTGCATGTATTATAGACGCGTTAGTCGCAAAAGCATTATTGCATGTGCCGAAAATTATGGGCAAATAACAATATTTATAATCAGGATGACAATTTTTGTAATCACGTCCGTTCGGTTACGCCAACAGCACAGGAGACCCGGGGGGGATAGCCGCGATGCAATTCATTTATAAGTCGTTAAAAGCATTATTAAACTGCTCGTCGTTAGAATTACGAGTACTCAGCCGGAAGCTTTCCTGCAAATAGTACATGGCCCGTTCGCTGTCGCTAAACCCGCGAAGATACACCAGGGACAAATTGTAGCAGACATCGGAATTATGCTGACCTGATGATAACACTATTTTTAATTCATCCAACGCCCTGGTGTACATACCCTGATGAATGTATACGAGTGCTAAATTATTGCGTGCTTCCAAAAAGTCCGGCTTTAACGATATTGCCATGCTAAACTTCTCTTTAGCACCGTCATAGTTATTCAAACCATAGTAGACCAGGCCCAGATTATTATAATATTGTGGCTTGTCGGGATTGCACTTCAAAGCCTTTCTGTATTCCTCTTCGGCACCTATGTAGTTTTTTATTACATAAAAAAGATCTCCCAGATTGTTATGCACCTCGGCACTTGCAGGAGTAATCCTGAGCGCTCTTTGGTAATATGCAAGGCTCAATTTATAAAATCTTTCCGCATCATTCCTCTCCTGCGCTGACTCTGTTTTATCAGACGCAGCTGCCGGTACTGAATATTCTTCAAGCTGCCCAAGGTTTCGCAGCAACTGATAGTAGCTTTTCCCTAGATTATTTAAAAGCTTCCTCTTCTGAACTTTACTGTGCCCGGCAGGGTACATGCATTCCTGATCAGTCAATTCTAAAGCCTTTTTAAATTCAGGGATTGCCAGGTTATGTTTACCCTCACGGGCAAGCACAAAACCCAGGCTGCCTCTCGCAATAGAAGAACCTGGCGAATCTTGAACTGTCTTAAACCAAAAAGAAGGCTCATTTCCCCATACGGCATTTCTTACTACCGTTTTAGCAGAATAGAATATCAATACTGCCGGCACAACAAGTACTACTATCACACTCATATTATTCATTTTTTTCGTCTTTGCTTGCAGCGAGAATAGCCGGCAAACAGTACATGGCAGCAGTAAGCTGAAACCCACTGCTCCCAGGTAGAGTCTGTGCTCCATTGCCGGAATGGTGAGTGGAATAATGCCGCACACCGGAATAAGCGAAACCAGCACCCAGAGGATGATGAATGAAATTTCTTTAAGCCTTTTCAAACAAATAAGGGCAATTAACAACAAACACGCAACAAGAAATAAAGAACTTACTATAACATACTGATTAGCAAAGCTAGACCCGGTTATTTCTGGTATCGCAGACTGAAACAACGGAAATATGAGCATCCTAAAATAGTACGCATAGGTTACGATCACTCCGGAAATCACAGGTAATAATGCTCTTCCCCGCAGTTCAATACCCATGTCTCCCACAACGGCTGCTTTTGCTAAATAATATATGACGGAGACAAATACAATACCGGCATAATACCTGGTAATTCTTTTTTTGCCAGCCGGATAAAAATAATCCATGAGCACGCACAGCAGTGGTAGGATGATGGCGCTTTCCTTGGTTAACAGTGCACCACCGTATGCAAGCAGGCAGATTGCATAAACAAGCTGTTTGCTCCCATCATGACAGCGCGTGAAACGAAGATGCGCGATGAAGCCAATCAAGGCAAATAAGGTGAGTAGCAGGTCATTCCTTCCGCTGATCCAGGCCACAGCTTCGCTCTGGACTGGGTGGGTCACAAAAAACAAGCTTGTAAAAAGCGCAATCGAGCGTTTTTTAAAAAGGAGAAAAGCAAATAGATAGACCAGGATGCCGTTGACAATATGCAAAATAAGATTGGTATAATGATACCCGAATGGGTTTGTTCCCCAGAAATGATAATCAACTATAAACGATACCGTTAGAACAGGCCTGTAGTAAGGGGTTTCTCCAAACATCGGATTGACAAACACACGGTAGAGATTTTTCCAGTCATTCAAATACCCGGCCTGAGCAACAATGAGATCCCTGTCATCCCAGATGAAATCACCCTGGAGAGCAGTACGGTATAAGCAGACGCTCATGAGCACAATAAGGGCACAAGCAAACAAATGGCCGTTAATGATTGTTTTTTTCATTGTACCAAGACTTGCATTTACAGCTGACGGACTAGGTGTCATTCTTCATAATTTCGTACACGTTTGCTTCCATATCCCCGTAAAGCATTTTCATCGACGGGCTTGCAGCTGCAAACTCTTGATCCACACCTGCAACAAAGTATTGAAAGCCATAACCGGCTTGCAATGTATAATAATCCCCTTTGCTTAGAAGCCTTTTGAGAGAACGTTCCTGATCGCGCACACTCTGAGGTACTCTGGCAACATAACCGAATGCCATGGGCTTTTCATGTATGGTCTGGTAGTACAATGCAAGGCATGGTTTTGACACGCTATCCAGGATGGGGCTTTTGCCGGGCAACTGCTGAAGAAAGGCAACATAACCCGGTGTTAATATTTGGGAGACCGGAATGTTTTTGGGGAGATATTCGAACAGTAGCAATCCCATTAACAGCAACGCCCAACAACGTTTTTTCATCGGTTCCTGAAGGAGCAGTTTAAATCCTATCCCGGCAATGATAGCGGCGCACAGAACCACCATTACCATCATCCTGACCGGAACACCTGACAGTTTGAGAGGAGGGAAAAGGGTTTCAAACAGGGCATAAGGCAGGATCACAAATGGAATCTCCCTCCCCCATATATGTAAAACAGGCCCCAGGCTCATAATAGCAAAAAATACAAGAATCAGAAACCACAGTCCCAATGACGGAATGGTTGCTTTTGCTCTTTTAAACCATGCATACACCACTAGGAAGAGGACCGATACTCCCACATGCACACTGCTCTCATGTATATTGACTGTCAGATTTGACCAATATCCTTGCGTAAATTGCGCAAAGCGCCAATGGCCGCCGGGGATAATAGGGGCCAGGAGGTCCAGTGAACCTTTGATTGATGAATGAGCGCCTGTGAGGGAATCACGTGAATTCAAAAGAAATAATGATAGTACCAGAGGTCCTGCAGTTGCGCAGACGCTCAGGATAAAAAATCCAATGGGAAAGATATACTGCCTGCGGAGGAAGAAGAGCTTCTTCTCTTTGACCGCATACCAGATAACCGTCAGGCACCCCAGAAGAACGGCGTAGAAAAAGTAGTAGTAATCACAGAGTACTACCAAACAGAGCGTCCCGGCCGATGCCAGGGCAATGGGTATGCCGGGTTTGATGAGCAGCACGGACCAGCAGAGAACGAAGAGCGGAAGCCATTCCATGGATACCAACTGCAAATGGCCCTCAGCGTGGGCAAAATGATAGTTCGAAAAGGTGAAAACGTATCCCGCAAGCACACTGCCCCAGTATGATCTGGTTACATAATACGCCAGCCAAAAGGCTGTCAATCCCCCCATAACAAAGGAAAAAACAACTATACTGTTGTAGGTTTCGGTAAGAGATATACATTTCAATAAAAGAATCCCTGCGAAACCGTTGAACGGATTGAGCGTACTGCCCAGAAGCGATATTCCCGTGGGATAATGAAGATAAGTGGTATACCAGGGGGATTGATGGAGTTGGGTTACTGCTTTATTGACCCACCACAAATTCCAGACATTTTGCAGCCCATCACCCCTGTCGGCAAAAAAATGAGTGGAAAAATAAAGCAGCAACGGGTAGGTCAGGATGGCAAAAAAGATAAAATAGACGAGCAGTGGAAACCCTGCCATGGTGACACTAACCGAGAGGTAACCTGTGAATTTTTTTTTCGTCATCGACGTTATCGTGTTAATGCATTGATTCGATTCAGTTATTCTTTTCGACCTGGCTGCTTGCAACTTTAGCCTTATATGTATCGATTTTCTTATAAAGTTATTGCTTTCAAACGTCGATGGAGTACTAAGAAAGAGTACGTGAAAATATTTTAAGGAAGTTTCTAATTATTCATTCTCTTGTCATTCCCTGACTTGATCGTGGAATCCAGTTAGTTGATTATTATGGATTCCCGCTTTCGCGGGAATGACAACGCTAGTGGATCGCGTGAATTTTTAGAGGTATCCTTAATTCAAAGAATTCAGCTTTATCTCAGCCATGCAACCAATAATCATGGAAGACACAGCCTTGGGAAAATGGCTCCAGAGGTACATTCTTCCCCTATTGATCCTGCTCGCGGCAGTGGTTTACTGGAACACCCTTGGCAACGATTTCGTTGCGGGTGATCGCCAATTTATCCTGCGAAATAAACATATCGGCGAATTCAGCACTGTTCTGAATTCATTCACTTCAGACTACTGGGGAAAGCTTGGCGGTGAATCATTCATCTATTATCGTCCCCTTGTAATACTCACCCATTTCGTCGACTTTACATTGTACGGGCTCAATCCCGCCGGCCATCATCTCAGCAACATATTGTTTCATTGCCTTGTTACAATCACCGTGTACCTACTGTTTCTCTCGTTCCTTTCCGGCAGGCGCTGGCCGGCATTTGCCGGCGCAGCTTTATTTGCGGTTCATCCCATCCATACCCATTCGGTTTCGTATGTTATGGGCCGTACGGACATTCTTGCCACCCTGTTCTACCTCTGGTCATTCATCCTGCTTATAAATAGCAGGCAGTCGCAATCTGCTGCCGTTGCAAAACTGCCGCTTGCGGGTGCCTGTCTCTGTTTCTTCTGTGCGCTGCTGTGCAAGGAGATTGCAATAACCCTGCCGCTGGCATATATTCTCTACTGTTTCTTCTGCGATGCGCATCGATTCTCCTGGAAGGATCGATCCTTTATCGCGCCCTTATTGGGTGTGATGGCAACTGCTCTGTGCTACCTTGTCTTACGAAATGTTGCAGTCGGCAGCGGAAGCCCGCACGCCGCCCTGCCCTGGTATTCATTCAGCCAACAGGTATGGCTGGTTTTGAAAACGTTGGGATTTTATCTTGTGAAACTCTTGTTCCCAGTTCAGCTTTGCTATTACAGCAATATAGTCGTTCCCGGCTCCTTGAGCGAGGCGCTCACTTCACCGCTTACCTGGACAAGCATCTTGTTCCTGGCGGCAACAGCAGCTTCATTACCTCGCTTCCGCATGCTCGGTTTTGCACTGGGCTGGCTTTTGATCACCCTACTTCCCGTTCTCAACATCGTGACGCTTCCGGCGTTGGCGAAAGAGAACTACCTGTACCTCCCCTCTATTGGGTTTTGCCTCAGCCTTTCTCTTATTGTTGATCGGGGCATGCAAGCGCGCTCCATCAGCAGCGCCGGGTATAGGCGCATTGCGTTGTGCGGAACCATGCTGATTGCATTATTGTACGCTGCCGGCACCATCAACAGAAATCATGACTATAAAACCCCCCTCTCCTTCCTCCAAAGCACGGTTAAAGTTATGGCTCCTGTACCGGTAAACCGGCGAGAAGACCCGCGGTACTTCGAGCCGGTTAAAAATTTTTATACCGCCTATAAGAACCTCGGCATCATCTATCAGGAACGCAACCAACCGGAGCAGGCACTACATGCATTCACATCAGCCCTGGGATATACTCCCGTTTATTTTTCTAAACAATATGCTGCATCAGTTAAAGTATTACTTGCAACCAGTCTGGTTCAGACCGGCAGGCTGGAAGAGGCATCCTTGCTGTTACAAGAGGCCCGCCCTTTTGTTGCAAATCCGGCAACGGTGGATAATCGATTGGGAATTATTTTAAGGCAATTGGGCCACAACCCTGAAGCGGATGTATACGTGAAACAGGCAACCATGAATGGCGGCTGGCAGGATCGATGAAATTATACAACGCAACATTACGTTCTGATACAAAGCCTGCGTGCAGCTTCTTGAATCGTCTTTCCATTGAGGCGCTTCTTCAAAATTCGCGCATTTGTTCTGCACTCTTCTTTCTTTGTTTATTTTTTTATTTCGCTCTGCTTGCTCCCCGGGTCCTGACGGGCGGCGATGCCGCCCTTTACCTCCAGCAGATACATGACCTCGATGTAACGCACCGAACCGTGCACCTTGGATATTACCTTCTTGGATTACCCTTCATCCATCTCCTGCCACTGCCTCCGGATTATGCCTTGAATCTCATGAGCTGCTTCTGCGCTGCCCTCAGCATATCGGTACTTTTTCTGATCACATCCTCTCTCACCGAAAACAGGTTGGCATCGTTTGCAGCATGCTTTATCTTGTTCAGCAATCCGCTCTTCACCGCTAACGCTGTTTTTGCTGAAGTTTACGGTGCACAGTTGTTTTTCTTTCTCCTCTCGATTGTCCTGCTTCTCTACAACAAGCCGGCCATTGCGGGCATATCCTACGCCCTTTCCTTTCTCATCACCCCGAGTGCCGTCTTCGGCCTCGCCATGCTCGTTCCGTTCCGGAAAGAGAGACCGCTGCTCACCAGATTTGCCTTTAGTGCTCTCATTATTATTATTGTCGCAGTCTCCGCCGTTGCTCCTGACTACTTTGTGGGAGGACGAGGCCTCCTGAAAGCATCACGTGCGTCACTTGCAATCAGCGCTGCGCTCTTGAAGGAATACCGCGAATTTTTTTCAACCATGCTCTGGTATGTACCCTTCCTGATCGCCGGAACAATCGAATTGATCAGATGCAGAAGGTATCGTGACTGGGGGCCGACCATTTTCTGCATCTGGCTTTTTACCTTTGTCGCCGGAGAGCGTTTTGGCGATGTACCGGTGCAACTTCCCTTTTATGCACTCATGTGCATTGTGGGCGGATTGGGCTTTCAATCGGTTATCAATGTTGTGCGCCATAAAAGCCGCCTTTTTACCGCAGCCGTGTATCTTTTTTTTATTATTTCTGTAACCTGCTCAGGATTCATCACCCGCAATCAGATCTTGAACATCAGTGCACGATTTGAAGAATACCGCAAGACGGTTTACGCTCTTAAGCATGCCGCACAGCCCGATTTTATTGTCGTTGGTCCGTGGACGGAGGGCATTCTTTTTGAACATTATCTTTGCGGAGCTTCCTATACCGGTAAGTGGATTAATAAGGAATGGCTATCGGGGACATGGGGCGATGCCAGGCGCGCACAGAGCCTCGAGGCAATCAACCGGGCAACGCTGAGTGGAAAGGAACTATGGCTCCTGAAGTATGATGCCTCCCTGTTCTCTGAATTGCAAGAACGGGGATACCGCATCGATCCCTTCCGCACGGTATTCCGCGCCTCGCCTGTATACACCTCAGGTTCCTAACCTCTACATGCTTGTAAGGGCGACCGGCCGGTCGCCCCTTTATTCCTATAAACATAACATCCCGGTGTTTCAACACGATCAGGCTGCAGGCAGCAGGATGGTAAAGGTGGTGCCCTGGTCCTTCTGACTTTTCAATGACACCTGTCCCTTGTAACTTTCAATGATGCTGTAGACGATGGCGAGCCCCAGTCCGCTTCCCCTGGGTTTGGTGGTGAAAAACGGGTCAAAGACCTTATCCATATCAGCTTCATCAATGCCGCAGCCGGTGTCGGCCACGGTAAGCTGAACCCAGGAGGGCACTTCAGCGCTGCCGGGAATCTTCTGACGCAGATCCTTGAGATCAGATGGCGCCAATTGTTTAGTTGTTACGGTCAGATTTCCTCCCTGGCCCATTGCCTGGTGCGCATTAACAAAAAGGTTCCACAGCACTTGCTCGATCTGGTGAGGATCGGCCTCCAGCACAATCGATCCGTTGAGATCGGGCATTACCGTGATCAAATGATGGTCGGGATTGCTCAGGAAGAGCTCTACCGTATCCATGATAACCGTATTCAGCTCGATCTGCTTCTTTTTTCTCTGATCCGGGTGGGTGAAGAGCACAAAATCCGTCAGCAGCTGGTCCAGACGGTTGGTTTCCTTGAGCACGATATCCATGAGCCGCTTGTTGTCATCATCAAGCTGCAGGCTCTGTCCGAGAATTTGAATGGAGCCGCTCATGGATGCCAGGGGGTTGCGAATCTCGTGCGCCATGCCCGAGGCCAGCCTGCCCACCGCCGCCAGCCGGTCCATGATCTTTACCTGTTCCTCCATCTCCTTGAACCGCGTAACGTCCTGAAAGGTATACACCTCACCCTGCTGTTCCCGGTCGCCGTCTTTCAGCGCCGATTTTGAAAAACCCAGATAGACCTGCCTGCCGTCATTCCGCCGGAACGATATTTCAAAACGGGCACGGGGCACGTCGTCACCGCTGCCATTGGTGGCATCTGCGCCCGCGGCCGCCTGCAGCAAGCCGGGAAAGACCTCCCCGATCAAGCGGCCCTGTACTGCGGAAAAGGAATAGCCGGTGAGCGCCTCCGCGGCCCGGTTAAAGAAGGTAATGTTCATGTCCCGGTCTATGGTGAGCAGGCCGCTGTTGATGCTCTGGATGATATTTTTGTGCAGCGCTTCCAGCCGGTGATAATCGCTCTCCTTCAACCGCAGCGCCGCCCGCGATTGCCGCACCTGCTCCGAGAGAAAACCGCTTAACAAGGCGACCAGGTAAAAGGCGGTTACCCGCATGACCACGGAAAAGAGCAGCGGCACCGCCTCCCGCACCTTTCCCGCCGGCACGCCATCTACCATGCCGAAATATTCCAAGGCACATACCAGGGCATAGAAGAGACTTGCCGCCGAGGCAAGAACCATGCTGCCCTTACGATAGAGAATGATGCCGGCGGCAATAATGGACAAGTAATAGAAGAGGGTAAAATCGCTGGCAACCCCGCCGGTCACCCTAACCAGGCCGCTGATCAGCAGGATATCAAGAAAAAGCTGGATAAAGGCAAAGGTCTGGAGATCCTTAGCCTTCCGGATGACAAAGGCATAGCTCAGGCTGAGGCAGTAGATTATACCGATGAGCAGGTACAGGCTGAGCAGGTAGGAATCGAGATACGGCTTGCCTGCGGTAATCTGGATCAGCGCTGCCGTTCCCAATGAAAAAGTGGCCAAGACCAGCCGCAGGCTCATCAGCCACTTGATTCTCGCCAGCAGTACATCTCGCGATTCTGTTATCTCGGAACGAAATATCACGTTTTACATGACCCCCGCGTCCTTCATGCCGTACTTTTCCATGCGGTAACGAATGGCACGATAGGGTATGTGCAGCAATTGCGCGGCCTTTTTCATTTCGCCGTTGGTTTTCTGCAGGGCCTTGCGCAGCAGGTGCTTTTCCAGGGTCCCCACCGCTTCGGCCAGGTCAATTCCCTCGGGCGGAATGTCGGCATCAATCAACTCACTTTTCTTGGCCTCCTGCTTATAGCGGGAAAGGGTGAGGCTCTCGGGAAGAATGATATTTGAGCTTTCCAGCGCCACGCTCCTTTCAACAATGTTTTCAAGCTCACGCACATTCCCGGGAAAGGTGTACTCCATGAGGACTTGCAGGGCATAAGCCGAAATGGTGCGGATTTCCTTGCCCTGTTCCTGTGAATACTTTTTGAGAAAATGCCGGGCCAGGAGCGGTATGTCCATCGTGCGCTCCCGCAGCGGCGGAATGCGAACCTGTATCACATTCAGGCGGTAAAACAGGTCTTCGCGGAATGCCCCATTCATCACCCGCTCTTCAAGATCGATGTTGGTCGCGGATATGATCCGCACATCAACCTTGATTTCCTGGATGCCGCCCACCGGCTTGAACGATTTTTCCTGAACGATCCTGAGCAGCTTCACCTGCAGCTGGAGGGGAAGGTCTCCGATTTCATCCATGAAGATGGTTCCCCCGTCGGCCGCCTGAAAGAGGCCTATTTTATCAGTCACCGCGCCGGTAAATGATCCCTTTGTATAGCCGAACAGCTCGCTTTCCAGCAGCTGTTCCGGCACGCCGCCGCAATTCATCGTCACAAAAGGACCGGTCATACGCGGGCTGTGGTTATGAATGGCGCGAGCCACCAGTTCCTTGCCGGTGCCGCTCTCGCCGGTGATCAGCACATTGGCCTTTGAAGCAGCCGCCTTGGGAATCAGATCAAATATTTTATGCATTTCCGGGCTCATGCTGACGATGCCCTCGAAGTGCGCGGGGGCATCTTTCGCGCTCCTGGCGGCGGGCGCGTGTCGCTCGTTGAGCGGCACTGATTGCAGGGCGTTGCTGACCGTCCGCTTTACTTCGTCGACATTAAAGGGCTTGGCAATGTAATCGTAGGCGCCATCCTTCATCGACTCCACCGCCGATTCAAATGACGCATGCGCGGTTATCATGATCACCTTGGTCTGGGGAGACAGCTCTTTGATGCGGTTGAGCACCTCAAAACCGGTGGCGCGGGGCATCCTGATATCGGCCAGCACCACATCGAAATGTTTTTTTTCAAACAGGGTGATCGCATCCCGGCCGTCCTCCGCGCAGGTAACGGCGTAGCCCTCGCGCTTCAGCATTATCTGAAGGCATTCCCTGATGCTCGGCTCATCATCAACCACCAAAATAGTATGCATGGATTACCTCACAATTGGTCCTGTGCGCTATTCCGGGTGCGTTGCTTCCGCCACGACCTTCCCTTTGACGATCGTATACAGCGCCTTGCCTTCCAGTTCCCAGCCGTGAAAGGGAGTGTTGCGGCTTTTTGATTGAAAGCGATTGACATCAACCCGCCCTGTCGAAGCAGGATCGATGACGGTAATGTCCGCGTCACCTCCCCGGCCAAGGCTGCCTTTGGCTATCCCGAGAATTTTTGCCGGATTAACCGAACATTTCTCAACCAGGTCCTTCTGCGTCAGCACCCCTTCCTTGACCAGCCGTAACACCAGGGGCAGCGCCGTCTCCAGCCCGACGATGCCGGACGAGGCATAGTCAAATTCCACATCCTTCTCCAGCGATGAGTGCGGGGCATGATCGGTTGCGATCACATCAATGACGCCCTGCGTCAACGCCTGGCGGATTGCCTGAACGTCCTTTTCGCTGCGGAGCGGCGGGTTCACTTTGCAATTGGTGTCAAATGATTTCAGGCAGTCATCACTCAGGGTAAAATAGTGCGGGGCGGTTTCGGCGGTCACGTTGACCCCCCGGGATTTTGCCTCCCGGATAATTGCAACCGCACCTTTCGTGCTTACGTGAGCGATATGGATTCGGCAGCCGGTCAGTTCTGCAAGGCTGACTTCGCGTGCGACTATTATATCTTCGGCAGCATTAGGGATTCCCTTGAGCCCAATTCGCATGGAGGTGGATCCCTCGTTGATGACGCCGCTTCCCACCAAATCAACATCCTCGCAGTGACAGATGACCGGCAGGTTAAAATTCTTTGCGTATTCCATGGCCCGCCGCATTAATTCGCTGTTTTTGACGGTCTTGCCGTCATCGGACACCGCCACCGCACCCGCCCCCCTGAGTTCCCCCATGGGCGCGAGGCATTCGCCCTTCAGTCCAACGGTTATGGCGCCCACCGGATACACATTGACGCAGCCGCTTTTTGCCGCCCGCTCGAGAATATAATCCGTCACCGCCTGATTGTCGTTAACCGGGTTGGTGTTGGGCATGCATGCCACCGAGGTGAACCCTCCCGCGGCGGCCGCCCGGCAGCCGCTCTCGATGGTTTCCTTGTACTCATGGCCGGGTTCGCGGAGGTGCACGTGCATGTCAATCAGGCCGGGGACCACCAGGCACCCCTCCGCATTAATGATACGCGCCCCGGCAAGCGTCTGATGTTGAGGCTGTTCATCGGTGCGGAACAGGTCGGTGATGGTTCCATCGGTGACCACGATCGAAAGGTAGTCATCCACTCCGTTGAGCGGATCGATAACCCGCCCGCCGCGTATCAGTAACATCGCTGCCTCCTATCGTCCTATTAAGAGATATAACAGGGCCATCCTCACTGCCACGCCGTTGGCCACTTGCTCGAGAATAAGCGCATGGGGACCGTCGGCAACCTCCGGCGCTATTTCCACGCCCCGGTTGACCGGGCCCGGATGCATGATCAGCACGTCCCTTTTGGCCTTTTTGAGCCGCTCACGATTTAATCCGAAACAGGTTGAATATTCCCGGATCGATGGGAACAGGAAGGCGCTCTGCCGCTCCATTTGAATGCGGAGCATCATAATCACGTCGGCTTCGGCAACCGCCGTTTCCATGGTGGGGGCAACTTCCACCCCCAGTTGCTCGATAAAATACGGTATCATGGTGAAAGGGCCGTACACTATCACTCTCGCTCCGACTTTTTTCAGGCATGCAATATTGGACCGGGCCACCCGGCTGTGCGAAATGTCCCCGATGATGGACACGGTCAATCCTTCAAGCCGCCTCTTTTTCTCGCGGATGGTAAAGGCATCCAGGAGGGCCTGGGTGGGATGCTGGTGGGCGCCGTCTCCCGCATTGATAATTGAGGCCGGGAGGGCCTCGGCGAGAATCTTGGGCGCTCCGGCGGCCGAATGCCTGATGACCACCAGATCAGGGCTCATCGCCTGCAGGTTCCTTCCCGTGTCCTTTAAGGTTTCTCCCTTGGTCACGCTGCTGCTCGATGTCGTGATATTCACCACGTCCGCGCTCAGCCTCTTGCCGGCGATTTCAAACGAGGTGCGGGTTCTGGTGCTCGGCTCATAAAAAAGGTTGATGACGGTCTTTCCCCGCAGTGTGGGCACCTTCTTGATATCCCGGCTGGAAATCTCTTTCATTGAATCCGCTGTGTCCAGGATGAGGGTAATCTCGTCCATGCTTAACTGCTCAATAGTAAGAAGATCCTTGCTGCGTAAAGGCATGCTATGCTTCCTCCTCTATCATGACCTCATCGACTCCGTCATCTTCGGTCAATTTCACCTCCACCACCTCGCTTGCCGAGGTCGGTATGTTCTTGCCGACAAAGTCCGCCCGGATCGGCAGCTCGCGGTGGCCGCGGTCCAGCAGCACCGCCAGCTGGATGGAGCAGGGTCTCCCCAGGTCAATAATCGCATCAAGCGCCGCCCTGACCGTCCGCCCGGTAAAAAGCACGTCATCCACCAGCACCACCTTGGCGCCCTTCACCGTGAAGGGCACATCGGTTTTTCGCAGCAGCGGCTGCGAGGCGATCTCGGAAAGGTCGTCCCGGTAGAGGGTAATGTCAAGCGCGCCGATGGGCGCCTCCACCTGCGCCATATCCCGGACCAGCCGGGACAAACGACGTGCCAGGGTGACCCCCCGCCGCATGATGCCGATGAAAACCAGATTACCTCCTTCCCGATTTTTCTCGACGATCTCATGGGCAATTCTCTTCAAACTCTTTTCGATCTCTTCCCCGTTCAAAACCTGTTTTTTTCTGCGGACCTTGGGCATGCGACACCTCGCAAAAAAACCTCTTCACCCGGAAGGCAAAGAGGCAGCTCCTGATACTGATGGTTTATAAACAACATGTGGACCTTTCTAATCTCGCCGGATTAAATTAAAGGTTTGCACCTATCATACCGAATATCCCCTAAAAGTCAAAGATAATTTTGCTGTGAGATTGCCGCGTCAGCGGATCCGCTCGAATCGTTCCCGGAAAAAGCGCGGCGGGAGGAAACGGTGGAAAAATTGAAGGCGCTGGGGTATCTGTAGGAAGGTTTGACTGTTTACGAAAAAAGTGAAAGCGACATGAAATGATAGAACGTGTAGGGGCGACCGGCCGGTCGCCCCTACAGATGTATTGACCCCATGGACAAGTCCAGCCGGCATCCCGCTACTGCAAATACCCGAGACTCTTCAATGCGTCCTGTGTTTTGCTGTCGAGCTGCAGCTGCCGAGCAAGGTTTCCTGACTTGTACTGCTTCCGCCATTCCTGGTAGTAGCCGATAAGCTCCTTTTTGATTGCACCATCATCTGCAACCGGCCTTCGTTCCCGCGGCATGTCCTGCATGGTAAAGAACAGGTCCTGCCCGGACTTCCAGT
>CAZWCD010000001.1:28720-75177 GCA_964632275.1 uncultured Thermodesulfobacteriota bacterium | reverse complement strand
ATTGTCAAGAATAATTAGTCAACGCAAAGGGCTGACAGCCGTTGCTGTCAGCCCTTTGTTGCGTACGGTGCTCTTCCGGTCAGCCCGACTTACTTCTTGTCGCGCCGGAACTTAATCTTCTTTTCCTTCTTCTTAAGGATTTTCAGACAGTCTTCGGCAGAATAGTCCGCGCCGCCTTTGTCCTGCTTGAGGCTGAAGGTAATGGTGAGCGGAACCGTTTCACCGGCCACCTCCGCAAGCAGCAGCTCGCTGATAACCTCTGTTTTCTTGAACTTAAGCGTCAGATCCTTGTACCCATCGCCATAGAGGCGGTTGCAGTCACAGAGCTCACCCTCGAAAGGCGTGGCAACATCCGCATAATTGTAGCGAATGGGAGCCACTCCTCCGGGGATGCCCTCCCTGCTGAGCATGATGGTCGCCGGGTCGATGTCCTTTACATTAAAGTCCTTTGACCCGAGGATGGCGACCGGCAGCACCCCTTTGCTCTTCAGGTTGAGCGGGTTCGGGCAGGATCCGGGCTTGATATCCATCTTAACGGTGATCTCCTTCACTTCGCAGGAGTCTTTCTCCTCATTGCACACCGTTCCGGCTGCGCAGGGATTGCCCGTAGAGATGCAGCCCTGTTCGGCATCGCAGGACTCGGTGCCGTTGCAGAACTTGCCGTCATCCGGACAATAGGCATCGTCCGCGGTATTCACGCAGCTGTCGGTATCCTCGTTGCAGGAATCCATGGTGCAGTCCACACCGTCGTTGCAGTCAACCGGAATGCCGGACTGGCATACCCCGGTAACCGGTGGGTTGGTGCCGGTTGCCTTTGCATAGGCATTACAGGTTTCTTTGCCGTTGCAGAAAATGCCGTCATCGCATTCTTTGTCAGCGGTGCAGCCGCCCACCGGGTCGCAGGTGTCAGTTTTCTCATTGCACACCGTGACGCCCGGGGTACAGGGATTGCCGCTGCTCTGGCATGAATCATCGGCCTCATTGCAGGACTCGGTACCGTCACAGAACAACCCGTTATCCGGGCAGCTGACGGCTGCGCCATCCTGGCAGCCCTTTAACGGATCGCAAATCTCGTTTCCGTTGCAGAAATCGCCGTCGTCGCAGACCGCATTGTCCGGAGCGTGATCACACGCGTCCTTCTCCTCGTTACAGGAATCAATGGTGCAGTCAAGGCCGTCGCTGCAATCAACCGGAATTCCGTCCTGGCAGACGCCGGTAACCGGCGGGTTGGTGCCGGTCGCCTTTACGTAGGCATTACAGGTTTCCTTGCCGTTGCAGAAAATGCCGTCATCGCATTCTTTGTCAGAGGTGCAGCCGCCCACCGGGTCGCAGGTGTCGGTTTTTTCGTTGCACACCGTTACGTCCGGGGTGCAGGGATTGCCGCTGCTGGTGCAGGAATCCTTGGCTTCATTGCAGGACTCGATACCGTCGCAGAACAACCCGTTATCCTGGCAGATGACTGCTGCACCGGCCTTGCAACCGCTCATGCTGCCGCTGCTCTCCTGCGTTGCAATGGACATGATGGAATCAGGAGCGCAGACCTCATTTCCGTTGCAGAAATTCCCGTCATCGCAGACCGCATTGTCGGGGGCGTGATCGCACGCGTCCTTGGCCTCATTGCAGGAATCGATAGTGCAGTCCACTCCGTCGTTGCAATCAACCGGCGTTCCGGCTACGCAGACGCCGGGAACCGGTGGCTGAGGCGTTCCGCCCGATTGTTTGTACGAAACGCTGCATTTTTCCTTGCCGTTGCAGAAGTTGCCGTCATCGCATTCCGCGTTGGAGGTGCAGCCTTCCACCGGGATTTCGTCGCAGGCGTCGGTAGCCTCATTGCAAACCGTGCCCTGCGGACAGGGATCGCCGCTGCTCTGGCAGGAATCGGCGGCCTCATTGCAGGACTCGGTGCCGTTGCAGAACAATCCGTCGTCTGCGCAGCTCACCGCTTCCCCGGGCAGGCAGCCGTTCACCGCATCGCAGATCTCGTTTCCGTTGCAGAAATTGCCGTCGCTGCAGACTGCGTTGTCGGAAGCATGATCACAGCTATCCGTTGCCTCGTTACATGAATCAGTGGTGCAGGCAACTTCATCGTCGCAATTGACTGCCGTTCCGGGCTGGCAGGTGCCGTCAACACACCTTTCCGCGCCGTCGCAGAACAGTCCGTTATCGCATTCTTCATCCACTTCACATCCCGGCGGCTGATCACAGCCGTTTGTTTCCTCGTTGCAAACGGTCCCCGGGGTACAGGGGTTGCCGCTGCTGACGCAGGAATCGGCGGCCTCGTCACAGGATTCGGTGCCGTTGCAGAATGCGCCGTCATCTGCGCAATCTGCCGGCGTTCCATCGAGACAGCCGTTCTGCGCATCGCAGACCTCGTTGCCATTGCAGAACAGGCCATCGCTGCAGGCCGCGTCGCTGGGGGTGTTGTCGCATCGGTCCAAACCTTCATTACAGGAGTCGATGGTGCAGTCAATGCTGTCATTGCAATTGACCGCCGTTCCGGCCTGGCACTGCCCGGTGTTGGTATTGCAGGTCTCAACGCCGGAGCAGAACGAACCATCGCTGCATTCTTCATCCGTGCTGCATCCGACCACAGCGCAGGTGTCCGTATCCTCGTTGCACACTTCGGGCGGCGTGCAGGGAGCACCGCTGCTCTGGCAGGAATCCGTTGTTTCGTTACAGGACGGGGTGCCGTTGCAGAACAATCCATCGTCGGGGCAGCTGACCGGCGTTCCGGGCGCGCAACCGCTTGCCGTGCACACTTCGGCGCCATTACAGTAAGCCCCATCATTACAGGCCGCGTTGTTGGGGATGTAATCACAGCTGTCGGTGGTTTCATTGCAGGAATCGGTGGTGCAGGCAATCGCATCATTGCAGACAACCGCGGTTCCGGGCTGGCACTCGCCGCTACCGATGTTGCAGGTCTCGGCACCATTGCAGTAAATGCCGTCGCTGCACTCTTCATTGGTGGTGCAGCCGTCTGATCCCTGGGTAACGGTGAGCGTATTGGTACCCATTGGAGCATCATAGACGACGCCGCTGGTACAACCGACGGTTGTGTCAAAGCCGTCTATTCCCTTGACGCCAATCCCACTGCTGCCGTTTGCCAGGCACTGGAAGGTTAGCTTGGCGACGATAACGTCACCGCCCGCATCGGGTACCGGGCAGGTGCCTAACTGCACCACGGCCAGGACGAAGGACCCCGGTCCATATGCATCAGGTATCTTGAGGGTGGCCGTTCCATCCCAGGGGCCGCCGGCGATGTCAACGCCGTCATACGCCTGAACGCTGAGGAGACTCACCTGGGCAGGATTGTAGAACATCTCAAATCCGCTCGAGATAATCGGCTCAGGTATTTCGGTTGCCCAGATGTCAATGGAAAACGTATCCCCCGGATTGAGGGTTTCCGGATTTACCGTATCGCATGTTTTGAGACCGGTTGTCCTTCCGCCGGGATTGCCTGTTTCCAGAACGTCCTGGCAATAGCTCTGGGCAAAGGCCGGGCCTGCCATAAGCCCCATGACAAGACCGAACATTAATACAACTGAAAGCTTTTTCATCTTTCTACCTCCTCCATGATTAGAATTGAACCGGATTGAAAATGAATAGAACGGTACCCTCACCTCCTTTCAGGTAATGTGATTCATAAGTTTTTAATGAGCATTTTAATTGGACCAAGGCAGATCATTTTTTATTTGTTTTGCATCTAACTTTTCTGATAATCTGAAAGGGAAAAATCAAATCAATCTAGCATATTATATTGATAAATAGCTTTATTTGTCAAGATATTTTTCTTTTTATACGCTTGTCGTTTTATTATCAACTCGAATTTGTTTGAAATTTTCATGTGTTGCATTTTTTCTATTTGGACGATCCGGCCGTTGCCAACCGCTCCATGATTAACAATGTGCTTTTTAATTTTATTCCCCGGGGAGCCGAGAAGCCGCCGATGCTCCCGTCGTCCTTGATGATGCGGTGACAGGGAATGAGCAGGGGGAAGGGGTTTCGGCCCAGGGCATTTCCCACCGCCCGTGCGCTGCGGGGCGCTCCTATCTTTCGGGCAAGCCCGCCGTAGGTATCAACCGATCCAGAGGGAATCCGGGCGGCAGCCCGCAGCACCTTCCGCTGAAACGGGGTGAGTGATGACCAGTCCATCGGGACGCGGCTCAAAGAGACCTTCTGCCCGGAACAGAAGCGCTTGAGCTTTTGTATGATCAATTTCATTGCAGTCGACTGCTTGAAACAAATGTCGTCACCAAAGGCATTTCTGAGGTGTCGTTTGAGCTGACCTGGCGATGCATATCCAATAGAGAGCCTGCGTACTTTTCCCTGTGCCATGACCAGACCGCACCAGCCGATGGCGGTCTTGAATACAACGCATGACAAGCGATCATGGGCGCGGTCGTTACCGTCCATTGACGATTTCATGGTTGCAGGCCCCATGCCCGCGTCGGGAAGCGGATAAAAAGTTCTTGACATCTTGAGAAGAAATGATAGATTAGCCCCCTATTTAACGGCCAGGAGACGAGACAAGAATGATCAGACATAAATCCGCGGAAAAAAGAGCGAGGCAGAACAAAAAGCGCTACCAGCATAACCGGGCGATCAAATCATCGGTCAAGACCGGGATTAAGAATCTCAGCACCGTCCTGGAGAAAAAGAACCGGGAAGAGAGTGTGCCGGCATTAAAGAAGGTCATCTCCACCATAAGCAGGGCTGCCTCCAAGGGCGTCATGCGCAAGAAGACAGCCGCGCGCAGGATATCCCGCCTTACCAAAAGGGTTAACAAACAGCTCGCCGTCTGAACGCGGCCGTCGCCGTTTCGCGGTCTCTCAGAGGGCGCACAAACGGGCGACCGCATCCTCCAGAATAATTTTCTCGCTGATCCTGCTTGATTTGAGCTTTCTTTCCGACTGAAAGAGAATGCTGAAGTAGTTTTGCGTCTGCTTCGGCGCAAAGGTTTCCACCTGTCGGGCAAACCCCTTGAGATGAAAAGTGCTGATGCCCAGCTGCTTCCCCGCCTCGGGTGCCGCCATGCCGTTGTGCACCATCTCCCCCCCCCGCGCCATTAACCGGTAGTGGCGTGCGATCATGCCGAGGATTTTCAGGGGAGGTTCACCCGCTTCCAGGAGACGCTGCAATATCGAGAGTGCCTGAACCCGGTTCTTTCCGCCAAGGCTGTCGGTCAGGCTGAAGACGCTTACCTGCCTGACCGCGGTGATCACCGCCTCCACATCCTCCCGTTCGATGACATTCCGTTCACCTGCGTAGAGGGCAATCTTCTCCAGCTCATTGGATATGCGCTGCAGGTCATTTTCCAGGGATTCCCCCAGCAGCGCCACCGCTTCCCTGCTTATCTTCTTATGGCGCTCCCCGGCCATTCTCCGGATCCACTCCGGCATTTCGCTGCTGAAGGGATGATAAAACCGTACCGCCGCGCCGTTTTTCTTGAACAGGGAGGTGATGTCCGCCTTGAGCGTTGAAACGCCGGAACAGAAGACCAGGCAGGTGGAAGCGAGGGGGTGTTCGAAGTAGGTCGCAAACTCCTTCCATGATGATTTGAGCTGGTCGGCTTCCCGCACCACCACCAGCCGGCGCTTGCCGGCCAGCGGAAGCGTCTGGGCTGTGGTGATGACCTGGCGGGGTTCGCTTTCCCCTCCATAATAGAGGGAGCAATTAAAGCTTGCGGCGCGGGGATCGACCAGCAGCGTTTTGAGCTGGTCCACCGTCCGGTCAATCAAGAAAACATCGTCCCCGTACAACAGATACAGCGGGGCGATGGCTCCCTTTTCCAGCTCCTTCTGCAGCTCCAGGGGCTTCATCGGACTTTAAAATCCCTCAATTATGCTGTCGTGAATGCGCTCCGCCAGTTCGGCGGCGGTCATTTGCAGGGCAATTTTCTTATTGGCTTCGGTGGTGGCCAGGTCGGACGATACCGTGTACTCCTCGAAATGATAAAGTCCCTTGTTCCGCCAGAGGACTTCCGCCGTGTCATTTCGTTCCAGGGTGATATCAAGGGATACCCGGGTGCGGTATTCAAGTGCCCGGTCGTCACGGTCATAGGAAATGACCGACTCGCTGAATTCATCGATGCGTCCCCGGAGCACCGCATCCGCCTCCGACTCGTCCACCACCCTGACAAATTTGCTTTTCACAAATTCATCCACCAGGGCCTCGGTCACGTAGCGCTCCAGCCCGGGCTCAAAGCTCTTGTTGACGAAGTAGGGTACGGCGATGGTGTGAATGCCTGACAATGCGCCGCTTTCCTGGCCGATGAAATGGTAGCCGCACCCCGCCAGGCAGAACATAACCATAGCTACCGTTGCCGCCGCTGCTCGTTTCACGATGACCTCATTTCACCACGATATTAACCAGCTTTCCCGGCACCACGATCACTTTTTTGATCTCGGCGCCCGCAACCCATTTTTGCAGCGTGCCGTCGGCCAGCACCCGCGTTTGTATCTCGTCAGCGGTGGCGTCAGCCGGCACCAGGACGTTGCTCCGCAGCTTGCCGTTCACCTGGACCACAATGGTTATCTCGTCCTCAACGATGGCCGCAGGGTCATGGGCGGGCCAGGGGGCGGTAAAAATGCTTCCCCGGTTGCCCAGGCGTTCCCAGAGCTCTTCCGCCAGGTGGGGAACCATCGGGGCAAGCAGCATGATCACCGCCTCCACGGCCTCCTTGATGACCGCAAGCGCCGTTGCGTCGCGGACGGCGGCGATGTCCAGCTGGTAGACGGCGTTGACCAGTTCCATGACCGCGCTGATGGCGGTATTGAAGTGAAAGCGGTCTTCGATGTCACCGGTCACCTTCCTGATGGTGGCGTGGGTTTTCAGCCGCAGCTTCCGCAGGTCCGGGTCGGCGGGCGCCGCACCGCTGAACGGTTTGACCGGCTTGAGCCGGTCGAGGTGATCAACCGTCATTCTCCAGACGCGGTTGAGAAACCGGAACGCCCCTTCCACCCCCTGCTCGTTCCAGTCCAGGTCTTTTTCAGGCGGTGAGGCGAAGAGGCAGAACAGGCGGGCGGTGTCGGCGCCGTACTGGTCGATGAGGGTCTGGGGATCGACAATGTTTCTGGTGGTTTTGGACATCTTCTCAATGCGGCCGACGGTGACCGGCTTGCCGCATTGTTTGCAAAGGCCCTGGTCCGCCTCTTCAGGGTACAGCCACCCGTGCGCCTCGCAGCGCAGCGTTTCCTTGCAGACCATGCCCTGGGTGAGGAGGTTGGTGAAGGGCTCGTCAACCCCCACCAGTCCCATGTCCCGCAGGACCTTGGTGAAGAACCGGGCATAGAGCAGATGCAAAACGGCATGCTCGATGCCTCCCACGTATTGATCAACCGGCATCCAGTAGTCAACCGCCGTCCGGTCCAACGGAGAGCGATCGTGGCCGGGGCAGGCATAGCGGGCAAAATACCAGGAGGACTCCACAAAGGTGTCCATGGTGTCGGTTTCCCGTAACGCAGCGCCGCCGCAGCGGGGACAGCCGGTAGTGACGAATGCGGCGCACTGTTTGAGGGGCGATCCGCCCAGCTCCTTGATTTCTATTTCCCGCGGCAAAATGACCGGGAGCTGTTCGTCGGGGACGGGCACGGTTCCGCAGGCAGGGCAATGGATGAAGGGGATGGGATTTCCCCAGTAGCGCTGCCGCGAGATGCCCCAGTCTTTGAGGCGGTAATTGACCGTCCGCCTGCCCTGGCCGGTTGTTTCCAGGTGATCACTAATGGCATCCATGGCCTTCCGGTTGTGCATACCGTTGAATGGTTCGGAATTGACCATAATTCCGTCGTCCAGGTAGGCCTCGGACATGCCTTCCGCTTGGAGCTGCTTCCCTTCGGGCTGGATGACCACGATGCGTTCCAGGCCATACTTGGCGGCAAACTCGAAGTCCCGCTGGTCATGGGTTGGAACCGCCATCACCGCCCCCGTCCCGTATTCCATGAGCACGAAGTTGGCAACGAAGATGGGCATTCTGCGCTGGGTAACCGGATTGATGCAGTAGGCGCCGGTAAACACCCCTTCCTTTTCCAGGTCCTCGGCGGAACGGACAATTTTATCCTGCCTGATCACCTTCTCCACGAAGGCCTGAACTGCCTGCGCCTGCCCGGTGCCGCGGGCAAGCTCGAGCGCCAGCGGGTTTTCCGGCGCCAGGCTCATGAAGGTTGCCCCGAAAAGGGTGTCCGGCCTGGTGGTAAACACGGTTATGGGCTGCGCGCGCCCCTCCACCGGAAAATCAATCTCCGTCCCGATGCTCCTGCCGATCCAGTTCTTCTGCATGGCAATGACCCGTTCGGGCCAGCCGGTGAGCCGGTCACAGCAGTCGAGCAGCTCCTCGGCGTACCGGGTGATCCTGAAAAACCACCCGTCCAGCTCCTTCTGGGTCACCTCGGAGCCGCAGCGCCAGCATGCGCCGCCCTCCACCTGCTCGTTGGCCAGAACCGTCTGGCATTTGCCGCACCAGTTGACAAGCGATTTCTTCCGGTAGACCAGGTCCCGCTCATACATGCGCAGGAAGAGCCACTGCTCCCATTTGTAATAGAGCTGGTCGCAGGTGGCGATCTCCCGCTCCCAGTCGTAGCTGAATCCCATCCGTTTCAGCTGGGCCTTCATGTAGGCAATGTTATCGTAGGTCCATTGTGCCGGGTGGATGCCCCGTTCCAGGGCGGCGTTTTCCGCCGGCATGCCGAAGGCATCCCATCCCATGGGATGGAGGACGTTATAGCCCTGCATCATCTTGTAGCGGGCGATGACATCCCCGATGGAATAGTTTCTGACGTGCCCCATGTGGATGCGGCCCGACGGGTAGGGGAACATTTCGAGCAGATAGTACTTTTTCGCATCAGCGTTCTCGCTCACGTGGTAGGCGCGGGTCTGCTCCCAGCGCTGCTGCCACTTCTGCTCAATCTCATGCGGCGTGTAGGGTTCGGCCATCAGCTTTCGTCTCGCTCCCATGGGGTTAACCGGGTGATCAGGGATACAGCATGCCTTTCCTGAACGGTTGTTTTTCTAGCATATGCGCCCCTGTTTATCAAGGCAAAGTTGGACTAAACCAGCCGGTGGCAGGCGTGCTGCGCCTTCCTCAGGGCCCCCGCAGAGCGGCGAAGCCCCGTTTTTTAATTCTTGACATATGCGTTTCCTGCGTATATATAAAAATAAAAATGAGTTAACTCATTATTGACCCGATCATGCAGGATGTGCACGGTGCCGGGAGAGGCGTAGAAAGCATACACAGCTGACGGACAAGGGCGGCATTGCTGCAATGCGCTGTCTTCCCTGCCGACCGCTGCTTTCAAACCAGCGATTGCGTGCTTTTACCTTCCATATCGATCACCGGCTCAGCGCTTCGGGATGCGCGCGGGACATCCCGCGACATTCCCGGTCCGCTTGCATTATGATGAAAGGAATCGGTTTTCCTCAATCAACGGGGAACTGACGGCGCGCAGGGACGGTGCAGGCCGCCGCTGAAGCATGGCAGCAGCGTGCTGTCCGAGGGGAAACATTCTAACACGCAGGGAGGCATCATGAAGGAAGAACTGCAACAACTGCTGGACAAGGCGCGCACGGCCCAGGCCGTCGTGGAACACTGGCCCCAGGAAAAAGTTGATGAAATGGTGTTGGCTGCCGCCTGGGAGGCGATCAAGCCTGAAAACGCCGCCAAATGCGCGGACATGGCAGTCAAGGAAACCAAGATGGGGGTCTATGAAAACAAGCTGGCCAAGCACCGCAACAAGGTGCTGGGGGCGCTGCGGGACATGGCCGGCGTGAAGACCACCGGCATCGTCGACGAGGACAAAGCCAAGGGCATTTTCAAGGTGATCAAGCCGGTCGGCGTCATCTTTGCGCCGACCCCGTGCACCAACCCCACCGCCACCCCGATGGTGAAGGGCGTCTTCGCCCTGAAAACGCGCAACGCCATTATTTTTGCTCCGCACATGATCGCCCGGCGCTGCAGCACGCTGGCGGTTGATTTCATGCGCAAGGGGCTGGAGAAAGTCGGCGCGCCGGTGGATCTGCTGCAGGTTATGGAACGGCCCTACATTGAGGACATTCAGGCGCTGATGGCTGCGGCCGACCTGGTAATCTCAACCGGCGGCACCCAGTCGGTGAAGGCGGCCTACTCAAGCGGCAAGCCTGCCTACGGCGTCGGGGCCGGCAACTCGGTAAGCATTATTGACGAAACCGCCGACGTCAACGACGCCGCGGAAAAAATATTCCTGAGCAAAACCTTTGACAATGCCACCTCCTGTTCGGCGGAAAATTCGGCGGTCATCCATGCCTCACAATGGGACGGCATGCTGGCCGGCTTCAAGGCCCGGGGCGGCTACCTGTGCTCGCCGGAAGAAAAAGCGAAGCTGAAAGCGGCGATCTGGCCGGACGGCGAACACATCAACGACAAGGTGGTGGCGCGGTCAGCCAAAAAAATCGCCGAGCTCGCCGGCATCACCGTTCCGGAAAGCACCACCTTCCTCATGGTGATCGGGGAGAATCCGGTCAGCACGGAAAAGTTTGCCGACGAGAAGCTGTCCCCGGTCATCACCCTGTGGAAATTCACCGCCTTCAGCGAGGCGCTCGATTACCTGAAAAAGATCCTGACCGTGCGCGGCGAAGGCCACTGCTGCAGCATCCACAGCACCAATGAGGCCCGGATCAAAGAGCTGGCGGAAATGGCCCATGTCAGCCGGATGATGGTCCGGCAGCCGCAGTGCCTTGCCAACAGCGGATCCTTTACCAACGGCATGCCCTTTACCATGTCCTTAAGCTGCGGCACTTGGGGCAACAACATTGTCTCGGAAAACATCACCTGGAAGCACATGGTCAACTACACCTGGGTATCCTCGCCGATTCCGGAAAACAAGCCCGATGAAAACGCCCTATTCAAATCCCACTGGGATAAATACGGGAAGTAAGATAGAATTATTATAGTACGAGCGAAAATCGCACGGATAAGGAGACAACCATGGAACGACAGGAACTAGCGGACAAAATGATGGGCTTCCTCAAAAGGGCCATGGCCAACAAGGTGGCAGAGATAAACCCGGACGCCTCAATGCGGGATCAGGGACTGAGCTCATCGGGACGGCTTGAGTTTTTCACCATGTGTGAAGACGAGTGGTCCCTGTTTTTTGACGAGGATGAACAGGATAAAGTCAAGACCTTTAACCAGGCGGTTGACCTGGTGGTGAAGATGATGGCTGACCAGTAGGCCCCCGCACAATCCTGACGCAGAAAACCGGCCCCGTTTCGGGGGCCGGTTTTTTTACACGCGCTCGCCGCGGAACACTTTTTTGCGGCATTCTATTTTAATCCTGCCACAAACTCCTTGATGCTCTCAGGGTTTTCAACGGACTGGATTTTGGTTGCGCGGCTTATCTTGCGCACCAGGCCGTTCAGCACCTTGCCCGGTCCGATCTCAACGCAATTGTCCACCCCTTCCCGAATCATCTTTTCCATTTCTTCTATCCAGCGTACCGGATGGTCAACCTGCTCGGTAAGCAGCCGCTTCACCTCTTTCGATGAGGGATAAAAATCCGCCTCGACATTTGACAGCACCGGTGTCTTCAGCTCCTGCACCGCGATCGATTCAAGCGCCTTGCCCAGCTTCTCGGCGGCCGGCTTCATCAGCGCGCTGTGGAACGGTGCGCTGACCGGCAGCATGACCACTTTTTTGGCGCCCGCGGCTTCAGCCTTTGCCGCAGCCCGCTGGACCGCCTCCATGTGCCCGGAAATGACAATCTGGCCCGGGCAGTTGTAATTGGCCGGCGCCACGCACTGGCCCTCGGCGCTCTCGTTGCAGATCTGCTCCAGCTGATCGGTCTCCATGCCCAGCACCGCCGCCATGCCGCCCACGCCGACCGGAACCGCCTCCTGCATGAACGTTCCCCGCTGGCGCACGATGGCCACTGCGTCGGCAAACCGCAGCGCCCCGGCGGCAACCAGCGCGCTGTACTCACCCAGGCTGTGTCCCGCCGCCATGGCGGGAGTAAGATTCGCCTCGGCCTGCAAAACGCGCAGCGCCGCAATGCTCACCGTCAGGATCGCCGGCTGGGTGTTTCGCGTCAGTTTCAGGTCGTCCTCGGGACCTTCAAAGCAGAGTTTGGCCAGATCTTCATGCAGGGCCTCGTTCGCCTCCGCAAAAACATCCGCGGCTGCTTTGAAATTATCCTTGAGATCCTTGCCCATGCCCACATACTGCGAACCCTGTCCCGGAAAAAGAAAAGCCCATTTCGCCATTCGCATCTACCTCCTTTTAAAACAATTCTTGCAACGACGGGTTTATTGCTGGTCTATAATGATGAGTTTTGAAGACACGACACTAGAATAGCCGCCTTAAAATGTCAACTGAAAAGCTCCGTATCAGGCGCTTCAGGCCAGCACCAGTCCGGTGAAGACCGAGCCGGTATAAAAGAAGAAACGGCCCCGCAGGCCCAGTCCCCGGGGAAGCTGTGCAGCGACCGGCTCATTCAGGCGCACCGTGAAAGACTGCGACGGCGGGCCGGGAACGATGACGGCGTCCATAAAGCCGATTCTTGGCAGAACAAGCGCTGCTATGCATTTGTAGAGGGCTTCTTTGGCGCTGAAAACGAGCGCCGCCCATTGCTGCATCTCTGACGCCGGCTGCCCGGCAATCCAGCTGCGCTCCTCCGGCGTCAGGATCCGGCGCCAGAGTTTTTCTCCAACGCGAGCGATGGTTTCCGTGTCAAGCCCGATACCGGCGACGTCAGATCTCCGGGCAACAGCCGCACCGCACCAGATGTGGCTGTGGGATACCGCACCGACAATACCTTCAGGCCAGGCGATGGAGCCATCGGATCGTTTGCGCAGGGGGCCGGGGGCGATCCCCAATTGCTGCAGCGCCCGGCGGGCGCAATGCCTGCCCGCCATGAACTCCTGCCGGCGCCCGGCAACCGCATGCGCAATGGCGGCATGCTCCCCGGGATCAAGGGTATCCTCCGCTTCCGCGATCCTGCAGCAACTGGTGGAGACGCAGTCGGGAAATAAGGTTTGAATGGTCGGGGGATCGGTCGCCGGTGCCGTCATGCTCCGGCCGCCGTGCGGTGCTGCTCGATGAACTCAGCAACCAGCCGGTTAAATTCATCTCGCGCATCAATCATGACCACGTGGCCGGCGCCTTCAATGACCCGCAGCCGGCCCCGGGGCAGTTTCCCGGCCAGCTCTTCGGGCAGACCCTGCCGGGTGATCGCATCCCGGTTTCCCCAGATAACCAGCGCCGGGGCTTCAAGCGAGCCGACCCATTGCGAGCTGTCAAACCGTGCGGCCGCCATCAGGTCCTCATGCAAGGCCCTGCTGCACTGGCTGCGCAGCAGTTCGTAGCCTTCTTGAAACGGCCCTGCCTGGTTTTCTCCATCGGCAGCGACGTCATCCCGGGGCCGCACACCGCTTTCGCACTGCTCCTGATAGCTGCGTGACAGCATAAAGCGAGTTCCGGTTGCAACCAGCACCATGCCCCGAACCCGCTGCGGATGGCTGCGGGCGTATTCCTGGACAACCGCACCGCCGAGGGAATGGCCCAGCAGAAAAAACGTGTCCAGATGAAGCGCGCAACAGAATTGTTCAAGCCACGCGGCGTATGCCGGCACCGAGTCGAGGGGCAGGCCCTCGGACCTGCCGTGACCGGGCAGGTCGGGAACGATGATCCGGTAGCGGCTGCTCAACCGGCTCAGCTGATATGACCAGACAATGCCGTCCGAGCCGGAGCCGTGAATGCACACCGCCGCCGGCCCGCTTTCGGGGGCGCGCCAGGATAAGCCATAGTAACAACACTTGTTCTCGATCAGCACCTCAGGCATAAAGGGCTCACTATGAAATATTTAAGAAACATCATTCTATTTGCCGTCTTTCTATGTCTTTTCCACCGTACTGTCAAGACGCTATTTCAATTCACCTCCAACCAGAATGAAATGAAACTACATTCATCTGTGAAATCAGCGCCCTGCAATTGGTTGACCTCAATACACTGTTTGTTATTATGCTCCTTGATTGCATAATCCATATATAATCTCATCCCCCCGCAAAAAATTGGGGGGTATTATCAAAAAGTCAGCCTTTTAAAAAATGTGGTTGACTTTTTCTGTATAATAGACGAATAATTAACCTGCGACAACACGAACAGAATAATGATCTTTAGATTTTTTGGGAGAAGGGTCCATGGATTTCTGGAGGGTACCCCTTGATTCTGGAAGCATTGAAGTTAAAAGGGGTATTGTATTTATATTAGAAGAGAGATGCAAGGGGTGCGGATACTGCATCAATTTCTGCCCCAAAAACGTGCTTGAGGTTTCAGATAAATTCAATAAAAAGGGGTATCATCCTCCCCATGCGGCACTTCCCCATGAATGTGTAAATTGTCATTATTGCGAAATTATTTGCCCTGAATTTGCCATCTATTCAATTGAAGATCCCAGCGGTGAAAAAACCCGCGCACCTGAATCCAATGACAAGGCGCCATTTTTCGAACACCATCGCCCGGAGCAAGCGTAAGAGGTAATTATGGCGGACAAGACCGTGCTTACCGGCGAGCACTTTATGACCGGAGATGAGGCCTGCGCCGAAGGCGCCGTTGCCGCAGGATGCAGATTTTTCGCGGGCTATCCCATCACTCCGGCAACTGAAGTGGCCGAGCACCTGGCCGAGCGCCTTCCCGAGGTGGGCGGCACCTATATCCAGATGGAGGATGAGATCGCCGCCATCGCCGCCGTGCTCGGCGGTTCCTGGGCAGGGGTCAAGAGCATGACCGCCACCTCCGGCCCCGGCTTCAGCCTGATGATGGAAAACCTGGGGCTCGGTCTCTGCACCGAAACCCCCTGTGTCATCGTCAACGTGCAGCGGGGTGGGCCCTCGACCGGCCTCCCGACGCTCGGCGCCCAGGGCGATATGATGCAGGCGCGGTGGGGTTCGCACGGCCCGTATGAAATCATCGCGCTGGCCCCCATGTCGCCGCAGGAAATATTTTACCAAACCATTGATGCCTTCAATCTCTCCGAAACCTACCGCGTTCCGGTGCTGGTGATGACCGATGAGATCGTGGGGCACATGAGCGAGCGGGTGGTCATTCCCGACGCGAAAAAGATAAAAACCGCGTTTCGCACAAAGCCTTCAGGATCAAAGGAGCGATTCCGGCCGTTTTTGGCCGGGCCGGGGGGCATCGCCCCCATGCCTGCTGCGGGAGACGGCTATCGTGTGCACATTACCGGGCTCACCCACGACGAGCAGGGCTACCCGGCCATGCATGCCGAGGCGCACGCGGCCATGCTGAACCGGATAACCGGAAAAATCCGGAACAACCTTGATGCCATCGTCCGCACCGAGGCATTCATGCTTGACGATGCCGAGATTGCCATCATTTCATACGGGTGCTCGGCGCGCACCGGGTTCGCCGCGGTTGAGGATGCGCGGCGCGAAGGCATCAAGGCGGGCATGCTGCGGCTGATCACGGTATGGCCGTTTCCGGAAAAGCAGATACGGGAGCTGGCCGCGCGGGTCAGGGGATTTGTGACGGTGGAGATAAACTTGGGGCAGATGCATCTTGAGGTTGAGCGCTGCGCCGGGGGCAGGGTCCCCGCCGTTCTGGTCGGACATGCGGGGGGAACCATCATCTCCCCCGATGACGCAGTGAAAACCATCCGGGAGGCCTTCTCACCCCATGGCTGAAAAGCTTGACAACCGGAACCGCGAGATGGTGCATCCGCTGGATGACCTGCTGCGCACCGATCGCATGCCGCACATATGGTGTCCGGGTTGCGGCATCGGGACCGCCTTTTCCTCATGCCTCCAGGCAATCAAGGCCAGCGGGGTTGATGTGGACAAAACGGTGATGGTATCCGGCATCGGCTGCTCGGGGCGCGGCGCCGGTTACGCGAAAATGGACTCCTTTCACACCACCCACGGGAGGGCAATCCCCTTTGCCACCGGCATGAAGGTCGCCAATCCCGCGCTCAACATGATTGTCTTCAGCGGCGACGGAGACCTGTTTGCCATCGGCGGCAATCATTTCATTCATGCCGCCCGGCGCAACATCGACATGACCGTCATCTGCATCAACAACCTGAACTACGGCATGACCGGCGGGCAGGTTGCGGCCACAACCCCCAGCCAGGCGCGGACCACCACCACGCCCTCGGGCAACCCGGAGTCTCCCTTCAACCTGCCGTTGCTTGCCTGGGCGTCCGGGGCCACCTATGTCGCGCGCTGGACCATCCTGCACACCCGCGACATCAAGGAATCGATCGTGCGCTGCCTGCAGCGCAAGGGGTTCTCCTTTATCGAAGTGCTTTCCCCCTGCCCGGTGAACTACGGCCGCAGAAACAAGGAAAAGCCGCTTGACACCCTGGCCATTTACCAGAACCGCACCCTGATCAAAAACGGCATCAGTCCCGCGGATGCGACCCTGGATATGAAGAAAGGCATCGTGCTGGGCACCTTCATCGACGAGGATCGACCCACCTGGCAGGATATGTATGACCGGCTGTACCGCAAGGAATAGCCTGCGCAGGTTGCTTTCAACAACTCGAAGGCATTGTAAGCAGCAAGCAAACATGTATCGCTCAGGTAATCGGTCATGACAGCAGCGCGGTTGGAAAAAAGAGAAATTGTTTTTACCGGATTCGGCGGGCAGGGCATTGTGCTCATCGGCAGCATTGTCGGCCGGGCGGCAGCCATCGGCGACCACCGGGAAAGCACCATGGTGCAGTCATACGGGCCGGAGTCGCGAGGCGGGTTCTGCAGCGCGCAGGTCATCGTCTCGCCGGACCCGATTCGCTATCCCTATGTGCGGCGGCCTGACATTCTTGTCGCCATGTCGCAGAGCGGGTTTGAAAAATTCGCGGGGTCGGCAAAAAGCGACACGCTGCTGTTGATCGAACAGGACCTGGTCCGGCCCGGCGACTGCGGGCTGGAGTGCTACGGCATCCCCGCGACACGCATGGCCGAGGAGATGGGCCGCACCATGATTGCCAATATCGTCATGCTCGGTTTTTTTGCCTCGGTTGCCAAGGCCATTTCCCGGAAGGCGGCCGAGGATGCGGTGACATCCATGGTCCCCCGGGGAACGGAAGAGCTGAACCGCAAGGCCTTTACCCGGGGATGGGATTACGGCGTCGCCACGATGAAGACCCGCGATAAAAAAGCGGGCGACAAGACGGGGAAGACGGCATGAGTCGTAAAAAAAGCAGGCTGCAGCGGGTCATGATTCTGGGTGCAACCCCGGCAGGCATCGCCGCGGCCAACAAGCTCGGCGAGCTGGGCGTGCCGGTCGCCCTGGTTGACGGCGAGCCGGATCTGAACGAGAAATTTTATCGCGACGAGTGGCGCCTTGCCTCGGGGGTGCGCTTCAATTTCGCCCACCGCCCCGGGCTGATCCGTATTCTGCGTAATCCCGGCATCAGGCTTTTTATGCCGGCCACGGTCAACTCCATCAAGCACAGCACCCAGGGATTCACCGTGCGCATCACCCCGCAGCAGACCTTCGTCGATCCCGAAAAATGCACGCTCTGCGGCAGGTGTCTTGAAGCGTGTCCGGTCAACCTGCCCGACGGGAAAAAAGCGATACGCATTGCAAGCCGCCGGAGTATTCCCGGCCGGGCGCGGATTGAAAAAGCCAAGACGCCCCCCTGTCAGGAGCGCTGTCCCTTGGGCGTGAACGCGCAGGGCTACATCGCGCTGGTGCAGGCGGGCAAATACGCCGAGGCGCTTGAGATGATCCGCCGGGAAAACGTGCTGCCCGGCATTTGCGGGCGCATCTGCACCCATCCCTGCGAGGCGGCATGCCGGCGCTCCGACATTGATGCGCCGGTTGCGATTCGCACGCTCAAGCGCTTTGTCACCGACAGCGCGGCGGTAACCAATGGCGCCGCCGCGGACCGACCGGCCCCGGTTACTTCGCCAAAAACAGAAGTCGCCGTGGTCGGCTCGGGTCCCGCCGGACTCGCCGCCGCCGCGGAGCTCGCCCGGAACGGCTGCGAGGTAACGGTGTATGAAAAGGAAACGCTCGCGGGCGGCCTGCTGCGCTATGGCATCGGACGGTACCGGCTGCCGGACGACATTCTCGATCAGGACCTGCGCTACATACAGGACCTCGGCGTACAGCTGGTGACCGGTCATCCGGTTGACCTTTCCCTCGGGCTTGACGGTCTGCTGAAAAAGTTCGCTTTCCTCGTCCTGGCCACGGGCAGCTGGCTCGACCGGAAGCTGGGCGTGCCCGGTGAGGATCTGCAGGGGGTTGACGGCTGCCTTGCCGCGCTGAACCGGCTGTACCGCGGCGAGATCAGCGAGGTGCAGGGCAGGGTTGCGGTCATCGGAGACGGCAACAGCGCCTTCGATCTGGCCCGCGCCCTGGTGCGGCTCGGCGCCGCGGTAACCGTGCTGTCCTGGTTTGCGCGGGACGCCATTCCCGCCGATCCTGAAGAGGTGTCCGATGCCATCGCGGAGGGCGTCACCATCCGGGATAAACTGCGCGTGGTCGCATTCAAGGGAGGAGGGAGCGCGCTTGAACAGATCTGCTGCGTTCCAACCATCCCCGGTCCGCCCGATGCAAACGGCATTGCCTGGCCGGTTACCGATCCCGCGGGCACGCAGCAGGTGCTTTCATTTGACCGGGCCTATGTCGCCATCGGCCAGGCCGGTCCGCTTACGCCCACGGCGGGCGCCGGGCTGCAGGTAAACCGGCAGGGCTACCTGGTAATCGATGAGCGGATGAAAACCGGTCTGAACCGCATCATGGCTGGAGGGGATGCGGTTACCGGACCGACATCGGTGGTTGAGGCCATGGCCTCGGGACGGAATGCAGCGCGCTCGATTCTGCAGACGGTTTTCAAGAAGGACTTCCTGCCCCCGCCGCCGCAAAGGCCGGATGAAAGGGATTATCAGCCCATTCCCGCCGCTGCGCCGCGGCTTACCCGCGAGGAAATGGCGGTTCTGCATCCCGAAGCGAGGCGCACGACTTTTCGTGAAGTGGCTCAGGGGCTGAGCGCCGACCAGGCCGCGCGGGAAGCGGAGCGGTGCCTGCAGTGCGGCATCTGTTCACAGTGCCTGCAGTGCGCCGCCGCCTGCTCGCAGATCGGCGCAATTACCCACGATGAGCCCGCCCGTGAAGTCGTTGAAAATGCCGGGGTGGTGATTATCGCCGATCCCGCCGCGGGCCATCGCATATCCGGAGAAGACGTCATCAGGGCCTACGATACCAAAAGCGCGGGGTCGGACACCCTTTCCCTGGTGGTGCGCGGTTTTGCCGCCGCCTCACGGGCGATGATGATCCTGGGCGGAAGCCCGCAGCGGTCCAAGGGGCACAGCGTTTCATTTTCACCTCCCGGCCCGGCGCTGTCATCCGACATGCGCATCGGCGTCTTTGCCTGCCGCTGCAACGACGCACTCGGCTGGCTTGAGGAGATGACCGCCTCTATTAATGAGCTGCCCCGGCGGGAGGGGATCGTGCACGCCGAAAGCGTCACCGCCGCGTGCATTGATGAAGGAGCTGCCGCCATTCTGCGCTCCATCCGGGAAAAGGGGATAACCAGGGTCGTGCTTGCCTCATGCGCATGCTGCTCGCTCAATTTTGTCTGCAGCTCCTGCACCGACCAGCGCAGCCGCCTCAAGGCCGCGCTCTTTACCGGAACCGGCGTGAGCCGGTCCATGGTTGAAATGTGCAACCTGCGCGGCGAAGTGCTGCGGCTGGCGCGCATGCATCCGGAGCGGGCGCTCGCCCGCTTCCGGGAGCTGATCGACAGCTCCATTGAACGGGCGCTGATGTTAAAGCCGCTGCCCTCTCCGGCGCGAAACTACAACTTTACCACCGCCGTCATCGGCAGCTCCGAAGCCGCGGCGCACAGCGCCCAGGTGCTCGCGCAGATGGGGTACGAGGTCTTCTGGTTCAACCGGGCGGAAGACGGGGATGCCGCCGGGCATCCCGGCATACACTGCTTCAGCGCCGCGCGGGTAACCGGCGTGCGCGGCATGCTCGGGGATTTTCAGGTGCTGTTTCAGGATGGGGCCGGCGCCGATCAGTTTATTCAGGCGGGAGCGGTCATCATGAGCGCGAAGGCCGCTGAAGAGATAAAGCATATCTACCAGGCCGAGCTGCCCGGGCGCGACATCATTTCATCGATGCAGCAGGCGGGCCGCGTGGGCGTTCCGTTCATGTATCCGGGCACGACATCGGTGTCGGGACTGTACATCGCCGATCCGGCGGGCATCAGGGTGTCCGACCGCGAACGCGGCGCCGCCGCGGCAGCGCTTGCCGCCGCGAGCATGCCCCAGGGTCCGCGATCGAGCCGCGGGTTCACCGTGGTGGTGGACGAGAGCATCTGCCGCGGCTGCGGCAGGTGCAGCAGGTACTGCCCGTATCAGGCCATAAGCTATAAACAAAACGGCGTGGGCGGCTGGGTGGCATCGGTGGATGACGCCCTGTGTAAAGGGTGCGGCAACTGCATTTCGGTCTGCCCCTCGAATGCCGCCGACAGCCCGTTCCGCAACCACGCGTTTCTCGAACGGGTGCTGGAGGAGGCATTGCTGCCTTCGGAAGCGGGAAGCAACCCATGAAGGATACGTTTACCATACTGCTCTATCTGTGCAACTGGGGGCCGCACTCGGCCTTTCATACCCTGCAGGAGCAGGCCGCCGATATACCCGATGAAATAAAGGCGGTCCGGGTGCCCTGCGCCGGCCGCATCAACCGGGCCCTGCTGCTGAAGGCCTTTGAGCTCGGCGCGGACGGCGTGGCCCTTGCCGGGTGCCGGCCGGGCGCCTGCCGCTACGGCAGCGGCACCGAGACCTCGGAGAAGAACATCGGGAACACCCGCGAAATCCTCGGCCTGCTCGGCCTGAACCGCGAGCGCCTGCGCTTTGAAACCTTTCTGCCCGACGAGCATGAGGGCATGCTGGCATTTCTCAAACGGTTCACCGCGGAAATTCGCGCGCTGGGCAAAACCCCGATTGCGGCATCCGCGCCGGAAGCGCCGGTTGAGGAGCCGCTGACCGGCATTGTGCAGCGGCACGACGTGTTTGCCTGCCAGGACTGCGGCAAGTGCACATCGGCATGCCCGCTGTCGCTGTCGGGAAAGGCGTTTTCGCCCCGCTCGCTCGCTTCGTCGATTATTGCCGGCGATACCGATTCGCCCGCGGTGAAGGATGCGGTTGCCTCGTGCCTGACCTGCGGCATGTGCTACGAGCGGTGCCCGTCGGCGGTTCGCTTTTCGGAATTTGTCCGCGACCTGCGCATATCGCTGGATTACCGCGGCGACCGCCCGGCCCAGGCTCATGCCGGCTTTTTCCAGACGCTGCAGCGAACGCTCGCTGCCCCGCGGCTGACCCCGCGGCGGTGGGACTGGCTTCCCCCGGACATCGCGGTTGACCCCAGCAGCACCATGCTCTACTGGGGCGGCTGCGCCGCATTTTTTGATTTCTTTTTTCAGAATTTCCTGAACCTGCGCACGCGGGACATCCTGGCCGATAGCCTGCGGCTGTTAAATTTCTTCGATATGCGGCCGGCGCTGCTCTCCGATGAGCGGTGCTGCGGCCATGATCTGCTCTGGTCCGGCGACCGCGACAGTTTTTTGCGCCTGGCGCGGCTGAACGTGGAGGCCCTGCGCGCGCGGGGCATCAAGCAGGTGGTGACGTCCTGCCCCGAGTGCTACCGGACCTTCAAGCACGATTACCCGGCATTCGGCGTCGAGACCGGCGTCGAGGTGATTCATCTCTACGAGCTGCTCGACCGGGAGATCAGCAAGGGAAAAGTTGCCTTCAGCCGGCTCGGCCGATCCATGACCTTCCAGGACTCGTGCCGGTTGAGCCGGTTTGACGGCCGGCCCGATTTGCCCCGCCGGCTGATTGAACGGCTGGGGCAGGATAGCTTCAGGGAAATGCAGGACCACGGCCGCGCCTCAATCTGCTGCGGCAACAGCGCCTGGACCGGGTGCGACGCGTACAGCAAGGCGCTGCAGGTCAAGCGACTGGAGCAGGCCCGCGCAACCGGCAGCGATCTGCTGGTGACCTCATGCCCCAAGTGCCAGATTCATCTTACCTGCGCCATGGAGGATCCCTTCAGGGGAAACGATATCACAATGGAGATGATGGATCTGACCGGCGTGCTTGCCCGGACCATCAGGTGGGAGTAAGTCCACCGGTTGCGGGTCACTCTTTACGTGCAAAAGGAAAACGGATATGAAAACGCAAAGCCAGCAGGTGACGCCGGCAACCGCCGCATCGGCGCAATCACCCCGCATCGGGGTCTTTGTCTGCCGCTGCGGCATGAACATCGCCCAGACGGTTGACTGCGCGCGCGTTGCCGAAGCCGCTGCAGGCGAGCCGGGGGTCGTGCTGACCAAGGTCATCGCCTATGCGTGCTCAACCCCGGGTCAGACGGAAATAGCCAAAGACATCGAAGAGGCGGAGATAAACCGGGTGGTGGTCGCGTCATGCTCGCCCCGGCTGCATGAGCCCACCTTTCGCAAGATGATGCAGAGCGCCGGGCTCAATCCCTACCTTATGGAAATGGCGAACCTGCGCGAGCAGTGCAGCTGGGTGCACATGCACGATCCCGGGGCCGCAACCCTGAAGGCCATCGACCTGGTGAAAATGGCGGTCAGCCGGGCCGCCGCGCTCTGCAGCCTCGAGGAGGAGACGCTGCCGCTCACCCGGCGCACCATGGTGATCGGCGGGGGCGTCTCCGGCATCCAGGCCGCCCTTGACCTTGCCGACAGCGGCTACGAGGTGGTCCTGGTGGAACGGCAGCCCTCCATCGGCGGGCTGATGGCGCAGCTGGACAAGACCTTTCCCACCATGGACTGCTCCATATGAATACTCGGTCCCAAAATGACGGATGTCGGTCGACATCCCCGCATCAAGCTGTACACGCTCACCGAGGTGGTCGACGTCAAGGGCTCGGTCGGCAATTTTAAGATCACCCTGCGCAAGCGCGCCCGCTACGTGGATGAGCGCGAGTGCACCTCCTGCGGGGACTGCGTGAACGTCTGCCCGGTGGTGCGGCCGGATGAGTACAATGCCGGGCTTTCCTCGCGCCGGGCGATTTTCAAGCCCTTTCCCCAGGCGGTGCCGTCCTCCTACATGATCAACAGCCAGGAGTGCCTCGGCTTCAATCCGGCGGTCTGCGCGAAGTGCCTGGAGGTCTGCCAGAAGCACTGCATCAACTTTCACATGTCCGACGAGGAGCTGACCGAACAGGTGGGAACCATCGTGGTGGCCACCGGCGTCGAGCCCTACAACCCGGCGGAGCTTGACGAGTACGGCTACACCCGGTTTGAAAACGTGGTCACCAGCATTGAACTGGAGCGCCTGATTAACGCGGGGGGGCCCACCCAGGGCGAACTGGTGCGGCCGACAGATCGCAAAAGGCCGGGCTCGGTGGGATTCATCCAGTGCGTGGGGTCGCGCTCGCTGCGCAATGGAGGGACCTACTGCTCCAACATCTGCTGCATGAACACCATCAAAAGCACCCTCATGCTCAAGGAGCATTACCCGGACATGAGCATCAAGGTGTTTTATATCGACATCCGCGCCTTCGGCAAGGGCTTCGAGGACCTGTACATGCGCAGCCGCCGCCTCGGCGTTCACTACCTGCGCGGCCTTCCCGGGACGGTGAAGGAGCTGCCTGACGGAAGCCTGCAGGTCGCGGTCGAGAACACCGCCACCGGCAGGATTGACCGCTACGACCTGGACATGCTCGTTCTTGCGCTGGGGGTGCAGCCGGCGGCCGAAACCCACCGGCTGCAGGAGATGCTCGGGCTGCAGCTCACGCCGGACGGATTCTTTCTTGAAGCCCATCCCAAGCTGCAGCCGGTTGATGCCGCCACCCGGGGCGTCTTTTTTGCGGGCTGCGCTGAAGGGCCCAAGGACATCAAGGAATCGGTGACCCAGGCCTCCGCCGCCGCCGGCAGGGCCATCCGGCTCATGCACCGGGGCGAAATCACTGCCGAGCCCATCATTTCAACCGTGGTCGAGGAGCACTGCCGGTCCTGCGGCAAGTGCGCGGAGGTATGTCCTTATAATGCGATCACGGTCAACACCAAGCAAAAGGCCCCCGCCGTGGTCACGGCGGCGGCCTGCGCCGGCTGCGGCACCTGCGCCGCCGAATGTCCGTTCGGCGCCATCATCATGAATCACTACACCGACGAGCAGATCACCGGGCAGATCGACGCAATGCTGGCTGAGCGCCCCCGGGAGAAGGTGCTGGTTTTTGCCTGCAACTGGTGCTCCTACGCCGGCGCCGACTTTGCCGGTGTCTCCCGGCTGCAGTATCCGCCCAATGCGCGGATTATCCGCACCATGTGCTCGGGCCGGGTTGATGAGGATTTCGTGTGGCGCGGGTTCAGCAAGGGCGCCCCGGTCATCCTGGTGAGCGGCTGTCACATCGGCGACTGTCACTATATCAACGCCAATCACTGGACGGAAAAGCGCGTGGCCAAAATCCACAAGAAGATGGAAACGCTGGGCATGCGGACGGAGCGGCTGCAGCTTGAGTGGATCAGCGCGGCGGAAGGCGTGCGGTTTGCCGAGGTCATGAAGCGCATGGATGCGCTGCGGCAGAGCGTCAGCGACCAGGAGGTGGAAGAAACCATCAAGGCGCTCGGCACCCAGTAAGCGCAGCGTGCGCAGCCCGCAGCGGGGGAATGTGAGGGTGCTGAAGCGCCGGGGGAGGGCACGTTGCGAGATTATCTGCCTTCCAGTCTATCACTGGTGCTCCCAAAACATGCACGCGGACAGCGAATATGCAATCGCACTGGTCTCACGCGGGTACGGTTTGCATGCGAACCTTGCTCTGCCTGTTGATGCTGGCATTGCAGAGCGGTTCCCTTGCGGCGGGTCCGGCGGCAGATTCGAAGGAGAGCGGCCGCAGTGCAGGGACCAGCGCAGCAGTTCCCCTGACGTTTTCAACCGGCTTTCTCAGCCTTTCTCCCGGCCACAGCATTTCCTCATCCCTTTTTATCTTCAGCGACGGCCACGCCTTCGAGATACAGATTCCCGGCGTTGACTTCAAGGAATCCTCCGGCACCTACACGAGGGACGGCCTTATGTTCGCGGCGGACTTTTCCGCCACCGTCATGAAACAAACAAAGCACTACCGCTACGCATTTTCCGCAAAAGGAATCCTGCTTTTCGACCGCTCCATTGCCGGCACCATGACGCTTGATGAATTGATCAATGAAACCGGACAGGAGCAAAAGGTCAGCTTTGTGTTCTGGGGGACATCCGAAGCGGCCGGTTCCGAAGAGAAGAAAACACCCTTCCCGTTTTGAGCCAAGCTGCGGAAATGTCTGTTCTATCTGCTCTGATTGCACTTGACAGTCAAGGGCGCAGCATGTTAATCATCTCAAGGATTTGAGTGTCGGCTGCCGATGGCGATTTGTTGTGCCGCAGCCCGCTATACTGTAAGCATTTCAACACATTAAGGCACACCCTACAGTTCACACACCGAAGGATGATTGCTGCATGACAGAGCCGGAAGCGGCGCGGGAGCGCACCATAGTCGGATCCGTCCTGGTGGCGGGAGGGGGCGTGGGCGGGGTGCAGGCGTCGCTGGACCTGGCCGACGCGGGGTACTTCGTGTACCTGGTGGAGCGCTCTCCGGTCATTGGCGGCGCCATGGCCCAGCTGGACAAGACCTTTCCCACCAACGACTGCTCCATGTGCATCCTGTCACCCAAGCTGGTGGAGTGCGGCAGACATCTCAACATTGAAATCCTCACCCACTCACAGATTACCGGCATTAGCGGGGAGCCGGGCAACTTCACCGTTTCCGTCCTGCGCAAGCCGTCCTATGTGGACCCGGCCAAATGCGTCGCCTGCGGTGCCTGCGCCGAGAAATGCCCCTCGAAGGTGAGCGACGAGTTCAACGAGGGATTTTCCCAGCGCCGGGCGATCTCCATCCCCTATCCCCAGGCGGTGCCCCATGTCTACCACATCGATCCCCGCTACTGCCGCTTCCTGACCAAGGGCAAGTGCCAGCTCTGCGTCAAGGTGTGCAAGGCCGGGGCGGTCAACTTTGAGATGAAGGAGGAAGTGCGGGACCTCCCGGTGGGCGCGGTGATCCTGTCGCCGGGGTTTGACGAATACGATGCGGCCCGGAAATATCCCTTCGGCTACGGCCGCTACGAGAACGTGGTCACCAGCATCCAGTTCGAGCGGCTGCTTTCGGCCTCGGGCCCCTATGAGGGACACGTCCGGCGGCCTTCGGACAAGGCCGAGCCCAAACGCGTCGCCTTCATCCAGTGCGTCGGTTCGCGCGACCTTCAGTACGGCAACGGCTACTGCTCCGGGGTGTGCTGCATGTACGCGGTGAAGGAGTCGATCATTGCCAAGGAACATGCGTCGGCAATGGACATCACCATTTTTTACATGGATATCCGGGCATACGGCAAGGGCTTTGACGCATACTACACCGAGGCGCGGGACAAGCACGGCATACGCTTTGTTCCCTCCAATGTATCGTCGGTCAAGGAGCTGCCGGATACACGCAACCTCCTGATAAAGTACGTCAGCGAAGAGGGAAAGATACGGGAGGAGGAGTTTGAGCTGGTGGTGCTCTCGGTGGGCTTGGAGCCGTCACGGAGCAGCAGGGAGCTGGCCGCAGCGCTCGGGATTGATCTCAACCAGCACCGGTTCTGCAGCTCGGGGACGCTCTCCCCGCTCGATACCAGCAAGCCGGGGATTTTTGTGACCGGCCTCTTCCAGGGGCCGAAGGACATCCCGGAAACGGTGGCCCAGTCAAGCGGCGCCGCCGGCCTTGCCGCGGCCCTGCTCAGTCCCGCACGCAAGATGCTGGTGCAGGAGAAAAAGCTCCCCGCCGAGTTGGACGTGTCGGGGCAGACCCCCCGCATCGGTGTGTTTGTCTGCCACTGCGGCATCAATATCGGTTCGGTGGTGGATGTGAAATCGGTGGTTGCCCTTGCCCGGGAACTTCCCAACGTGGTGTACGCGGAAGAGAACCTCTACAGCTGCTCCCAGGATACCCAGGAGAAAATCAAGGCGCTCATTGCCGAGCACAAGCTCAACCGGGTGGTCGTTGCCTCATGTTCGCCCCGCACCCACGAGCCGCTTTTTCAGGAAACCATCCAGGAGGCGGGACTGAACCGCTACCTGTTTGAGCTGGCCAACATCCGCGATCAGTGCAGCTGGGTGCACCAGCAGGATAAAGCGGCCGCCACCGAGAAGGCCAAGGACCTGGTGCGCATGGCGGTGGCGCGGGCCGGCTTGATTGTGCCGCTCAAGCGGCTTACCCTGGAGCTCAATCCCTCCGCGCTGGTTATCGGCGGGGGCATTGCCGGCATGGTGAGCGCCCTCAACCTTGCCGATCAGGGCTTTTCGGTCTTCCTGCTGGAAAAGGAAGCGCAGCTCGGCGGCACCGCACGGTCCCTTTACAGCACCCTGGAAGGCGCAGATGTGCAGGAATACCTGGCATCGCTCGTCGACCGGGTGATGAAGCATCCCCGCATTACCGTGCACACCGGCGCCGAGCTCCAAAAGGTCTCCGGATATGTGGGAAGCTACACCTCAACCGTTGCCTTAAAGGGCGGGAAGGAACCGGTGGAGATCAAACACGGCGCGGCGATCATTGCCAGCGGGGCGCAGGAATTCAAGCCCGATGAATACGGGTACGGAAAGGACGGCCGCGTCCTCACCCAGAAAGAGCTGGAGGGCGAGCTGGAGAAACAAAGCCCCCGGATCAAGCAGGCAAAAAACGTGGTGATGATCCAGTGCGTGGGATCGCGCAGCGAGGAGCGCCCGTACTGCAGCCGGATATGCTGCACCAAGGCGGTAAAAAACGCGCTGACGCTGAAAGATCGCAACCCGGAGGTCAATGTCTATGTTCTCTACCGCGACATGATGACCTACGGATTCAAGGAGGACTATTACCGGAAGGCGCGCGACGCAGGGGTGGTGTTTATCCGCTATACCCTCCAGAACAAACCCGAGGCCGGTTTTGATGGAGACCGGCTGATGATCAGCGCCCGGGATCCCTTCCTTGATGCGCGGCTCTCCCTTGAAGCCGACCTGCTGGTGCTTTCAGTGGCGACCGTGCCGCCGGAAAGCAACAAGGAGCTGGGTCAGCTTTTTAAGGTCCCGTTGAGCAAGGAAGGTTTCTTCCTGGAGGCCCATGTCAAGCTGCGCCCGGTTGATTTTGCCACCGAAGGCGTCTTTCTCTGCGGCATGGCCCACTATCCCAAGCACATCGAAGAGACCATCGCCCAGGCCAATGCGGCGGGCTCGCGCGCCGGGATCCTGCTGGCCCGGGGAAAGGTTGAGGCAGAGGCAAACATATCGGTCATCGATGAAACGCGCTGCAAGGGGTGCGGCCTGTGCGTAGAGGTCTGCCCCTACCGGGCGATCAGCCTGGAGGACCGGAAGGTGCGTCTGGAGTCCCTGGCATTCAATGCGCGCAAGGCGACGATCAACCCCGCCTCCTGCAAGGGGTGCGGTTCCTGCGCCGCGACCTGTCCGGTGGGAGCCATTTCCCCGCTCCACTTCACCACCGAACAGATAGAGGCAATGATTGATCAGGCAGCAGTCAAGATGGAGAAGGTATCCAATGAATGAACAGCACAACTTCACTCCCCGCATCGTCGCGTTCTGCTGCAACTGGTGCAGCTATGCCGGCGCCGACCTGGCCGGCGTGAGCCGACTGCAGTATCCCGCCACGGCGCGGATCATCCGGGTCATGTGCTCGAGCCGCATCGACCCCACCATGATCCTGCGCGCGTTCATCGACGGCGCCGACGGGGTGCTGGTGGCCGGGTGACACCTCGGCGAATGTCATTACCAGGATGGTAATTATAACGCCGAGAGAAGAATAAAGAACGCCACCCGCTATCTGGAGCAGATGGGCATCGAGACGGCGCGCTTCCGCCTTGAGTGGATATCCGCCTCGGAAGGGGGGAAGTTCGCCGAGGTGATGCGCGATTTTACTGAAGATCTCAAGGGCCTGGGGCCCATGAAACGGGAAGGAGTGCCGGCCAGTGAGTAGCGTGCTTGTGGTGGGCGGCGGGATTACCGGTTTGCAGGCAGCAGCCAGCCTGGCGCGCGTGGGAATAGCGGTTATCCTGGCGGAGCGCGAGGATCGGTTGGGCGGCAACCTCAAGTCCCTGGGGGCAACCTTCGGGGGCGGGACGCCGGCCCCGGAACTGATCGAACAACGGGCGCAGGCAATCGCTTCCTCATCCCGGGTCACCGTGCTCACCGGCACCGAGATTATCTCGCTGGGGGGTGCCTATCCCCGGTTCAAGGCATCGCTCAAGAACCCGGAGGGAACACGCGAGGTGGAGTGCCGTTCGATCATTCTGGCCACCGGCTTTACCCCGTTTAATCCCGCAGGCATGAAGCACTACGCGTTCGGCAGGCACCCGGACGTGATTACCGCCGTGGAGCTGGCGGACAATCTCAAGGGGGACAGGTTGCTCAGAAACTCAAACGGCGAGCAGCCGGGCGCGCTGGCCTTCATCCAGTGCATCGGCTCGCGCGAGCTGCGCACCCACACCTACTGCTCCGCGTTTTGCTGCATGTACGCGGTTCACCTGGCCCTGCAGGTCAAGGAGCGGATTCCCCGCTGCCGGGTGGAGGTGCTGTACATGGACATTCGCACCCCGTTTTGCGCCGAGCTGGAGTATGAAACCGCCCGCCGCAAGGGCATCGGCTTCATCCGGAGCAAGCCCGCCGCGGTGCGGCCCAGGCGGGAGAACGGCGGGCTGACCGTTCAGTACGAGGACACCCTTGACGGCGCGCTGCGCTTCATGGAGACGGACATGGTGGTTCTCTCGGTCGGCGCGGAGCCTCCGCGCGACGCGGCATCCATGGCCGAAACGCTTGGGATTGCAACCGAGGAATCAGGGTTCTTTGCCTGTGAGCCGGCCCCGGTGTTTACCCGGGCCAAAGGGGTTTTTGTGGCCGGCGCGGCCGGCGGCCCCAAGGACATACGGGCCTGTCTGGCCGAGGGCACGGCCGCCGCGGCACAGGCGGCCATTATCTGCAAGGAGTAGACGGGTATGGATCTGCGGCCCGAACTGCACACGTATTACGGCACCGATAACCTCTACGAGTGCTACCAGTGCGGAACCTGCACCGGCGGGTGCCCGGTCAACCGCTATCTGCCGGAATTTAATGTCCGGGCCATCGTGAAGCGGATCATGGACGGGGAGATTGACCTTGCCGATCCCGCACTCTGGTACTGCACCACCTGCTACAACTGTTATGAGCGCTGTCCGCAAAAGGTGAAGCCGCTCTACCAGGTGCAGGCGGCCACCAACATCGCCTATGCCAAAGGTCTTGCGCCGGAATCGATCAAGGACATGAACCGAATACTGCTCAAGTGCGGCCGCAACAGCGAGATCACCAGCGCCGCCAGAAATCAGCGGCAGGCCTTCGGGCTCCCTCCCCTGAAGGAGAATGTTTCCGAGGACTATAAAAAGGTTGCCGCGCTGACCGGATTCAGCAAGGGATTGTAAATGAGCTACGCCTTTTATCCGGGATGTGTGATTCCGCTCCAGGCGCCCAACTACGAGCTGTCGGCCCGGGCGGTGATGAAGGAGCTGGACATCTCCATCGCTGATATAGAGGATTTTGGCTGCTGCGGGGTGCTGGCCGGACCCATCGACGGGTTCACCATGCTCGCCTTTGCCGCCCGTAATATCGCCCTGGCCGAGGCCCGGGGCCTGGACATCGTAACCCTTTGCAACGGCTGCTTCGGGACGCTGAGCAAGGCCGCCCATCAGCTGGAACAGGAAGATGTGCGCAACAAGGTCAATGCCGTCCTGAAGGAAATCGGCCTGGCCGTGCAGGGAAAGGCCCGGGTGTACCACTTTCATCAGATACTCTATGATGTCATCGGGCTGGAGGCGATCAGGAAGCGGAACAAGCTGGACTTAAGCGGCTGCGCCATCGGCTGCCACAACGGCTGCCACCTGGTGAAGCCGAGCGACGTGCTCCATTTTGACCAGGCGGCCTATCCCCGCAAGCTGGAGGACATGGTGCAGGCGACCACCGCGCGCACCGTGCCGCCCCGGGGATTTGAGCACTGCTGCGGCTCATTGCTGCTGCCGCACAACCAGGATTCCTCCTATGCCTTCGCGGTGAAGGCGGTGGAACAGAAAGGGGCGGTGGATGCCATCATTGTCAACTGCCCGGGCTGCTTCAGGCAGCTGGACCTGGGGCAGGTGATGGCCAAGCGAAAATTCAACAAGACTCTGAACACCCCGGTGGTGTTTTACACCCAGCTGCTCGGCCTGGCGCTGGGCATCCCGGCGAAGGAGCTGGGGCTGGACACGGGGCATAAAATCAAAACCAGCGCGCTGCTGGAAAAGTGCAAGCCTGCCTGAGTAGATTGTCTGCTCCGGGAAGGCGACGGGATTACAAACGGAAGCCATGAATAGCTTTTTGGTGGTGGGCGGCGGGATTACCGGAATGCAGGCGGCCCTGGATCTCTCCCGGCTGGGCGGCAGGGTTACGCTGCTGGAGCGGGAAGGAGAACTGGGGGGTAAATTGAGACGCCTCCATAAGCTGTTCCCGAAGGGGGACTCGGCGGCCGATCTGCTCAACGCCATCCGGACCATGATCGCAAAAGAAAATATTGAGGTGATAACCGGCGGACAGATAGCGCGGGTGACCGCGCTGCCGTCCGGCTATCGCATAGAGCTGTCAGGAAACGGCGCTGCCCTTGAGGTGCGCGGCGTGGTGCTGACAACCGGATTTGATCCCTTTGGCCCCGCGGTCATTGAGGAGTACGGGTACGGACGCCTGAAAGACGTGATCACTGCCTTTGAGCTGGAAGAGATGATGAGTAACGGCAGGGTGCTGCGGCCATCGCAGGGAACCGCGCCGGGGAGAATCTCCTTTCTGCAGTGCGTGGGATCGCGGGACCGCAGGACCAATCGCTACTGTTCATACTTCTGCTGCACCTATGCCATCAAAGAAGCCCTGGCATTAAAAGCGCTGTACCCCGGGGCCGAGATAAACATTCTCTACATGGACATCCGCACCCCGTACCTCTACGAACACCTGTATACCGAGGCGCGGGAGCAGGGCATCCGGTTTATACGGTCGCGCGTTTCCGGGGTGACTGCCTCAGAGGACTGCCTAACCCTTGAGTTGGAAAACACCCTTACCGGAGAATCACAAACGCTCCGGTCCGATTTGGTGGTCCTTGCCATCGGGGGAGTTCCCCCGGCGGGGACCGGTGAGCTGGCGGCCCAATTCCACCTGCCGCTCACTGACCTGGGCTTCTTTGCGATTGCGGAACCACCGGTGACCACCACCGCCGCGGGGGTCTATGTCGCGGGTGCGGCCAGCGGCATGAAGGACATTCCCCTCTGCCTGGCCGAGGCAAGCGCGAGCGCGCTCGAAGCACGGGCATGTGCAGGTGACATAAAACCATGAGCATCACATCCTGTTATCAATGCGGCCTCTGCACCGGCATCTGCCCCAAGCGGCTGGTGAGCAAGTATTCACCCCGTCGCGACCTGGAAAAGACGCTGCTGGCGCAGCAGGGGATCGACCTCTGGTCGTGCCTGACCTGCGGCCAGTGCTCCCAGTACTGTCCCCAGGGCGTGGGATACCTCGATTTTATGCGAGACGCGCGGCGGGGCCGGAAGCCGAAGGTTGACTGCATCGCCCACAAGTCGGTGTTCAATCTGGTCTCCCGGCTGATGCTCACCTTTCCCGGGAAGAGCGGCGTGCCCACCGATTTCAAGGGCGAGCGCGATGACACCAGTCCGGTGGGATACTTCCCCGGCTGCATTGATTTTCTTGATTCGTTCCTGGAGGTGGGCACCAGCTTTCGCCCCATCGGGGAGTCGGCATTAAAGCTGATGAACGCGGCAGGGGTGACCCCGCGGGTGATGGGCCTTAAGTGCTGCGGCCATGACGAGCTGTGGCAGGGCGACCAGGAGGCATTTGACGGGCTGCGCCGGCTCAACACCCGGGCGATTCAGGAGAGCGGCATCAAGACCCTGGTGGCCAGCTGCGCCGAATGCACCCGCACTTTTGCCGTCGACTATTCCCTGGATGTCGAAGTGCTGCACATCAGCCAGTTTCTGGAGCGCCACCTCGGCAAGCTTTCCTTCAAGGGAGAGGGAACGGTCACCTATCACGATCCCTGCCGGCTGGGCAGGCACCTGCAGGTCTTTGATCCCCCGCGCAACCTCCTCGCCTCGGTGAAGGGAGTGCGGGTGGCCGAGCTGGAAAACAGCCGCGAGGACTGCCAGTGCTGCGGCATCTCCGCCTGGCTTGGATGTTCAACCGAATCCAAGGCGCTTCTGGTCAAGAAGCTTGAAGAGGCCGAGCAGACCGGCGCGGCCACACTGCTGACTGCCTGCACCAAATGCCTGGCGCACCTTAATTGTGTGCTGAACGAGAAGCCCCCGCTGAAAGAGTTTAAGGTTGCGGTGCAGGACATCACCAGCTTTCTGGCGGACCGGCTGGCCTGATGGATGGATGCTTCAACCGATCACAAACGCGGTGAACAGCAGGCGGAGCGGAGATCCCGATGAAACTGAAGATTAAAACCTTTGCCACTTTGCGGGACATTGTGGGTAAACCGGAAATTGAGCATGAGACGAAAGACGACGCCACCCTGGGATACCTGCTGGATGATTTGTGCCGGGCCTACGGGAAGGCCTTTGAGCGTCAGATAAAGGACAGAACCACCGGGGCGATTGTTCCCTTTTTAATGCTGGTCAATGACAAAACCTGCCGTTCCGTGGCGGATCTTTCCACCCCGCTTCGAGCGGGCGATACCGTTACCATCATGCTTCCCTTTGACGGGGGATAAGATTATTGCGGATTTCGGAATGCGGATTGCAGATTGAAAACGGTAGCCGGAAGAAATAAGCAAAACAAGGAGTTCTGCACCCTAAACCCCGCATAACCTTTTTCAACAAACAGCAGCGGTAAGAAATCTCGTTCTCTTCTGAATGCGCACTTTATATTGAGACCCCTCACCTTGCCATAGGTTCGAGGGGTTTTAATTTCTTGCAAACCGTGTAAGGGCGACCGGCCGGTCGCCCTTACATTTATAAGTCCTTTTACATCATCGATGCCACCGCTTCCTCTTGGCAATGTCAGGGAATCTGAAAAAATTATCCCATTAAAAATAACTATATACGCAATCAGGGGTTCGATATGCATGGTTTGTGCGCGAGGGTGCAGGCGTAATCTACTGTTATTCCTAACATTTTTACAATGCGGGATTTTCATGGACGTAAAAGAGCAAAACAGGGTACTTCATTCACCAGTTTGATTTTACGACACCTTAATAATTAACAATATAAATCAATATCTTAATTATTATAAAGCCAATAATAATACAAATTATATTCTTGGTATTAGGATTGCTTAACGAATGTTATTGCTATGTCGTCAACCTTTATTGTTGGGTTTGTCACTCCCATATAAATCCTAACATCAAAAGGAGCAGCTACTTGAAAAAGCAAACCAATCTAAGGGACAAATCTGTGACCGTAAAGAAAGGTTCTGCTGGACTGGCGGTGGATGAACCCGCTGATGTTTCCCTGCCGGAAAATGTTTTGATTGATAATTTGCTTATGGGAGCCGATGACCGGGATTTGACCGTCCCTGGCGGGACGAGGAATGGGCAGAATTCATGGACTGCCGGGCAAAACAACCCGGAGCAATTCGATGAAGATACTGAAGAAGAGCTTGAGACGGAATCTGCCGAATCAACCGACGATCCGCTGGTGATGTATCTGCAGCAGATCCGCCCCATATCGCTGATTGATCGGGAGCGGGAAGTTGAAATTGTAAAGCGGGTGGAGGAAGGTGAAAGAGATATTGCGCGGGTGATTGTGAATACCCCTCTGACGGTCAGTGAAGTTATACGCATAGGAAAACGGCTGACGGCGGCCGAGATTTCCGTGCGGGCGATTGTCAACGGGCTGGACGATGATGAGATGGAAATTGATGAAGGGTACTATACCCGCAAGGTGCTCTGCTTGATCGAAAAGATCAAAAAGTATGATCAGAAAAGAGCGCTGCTCAAGCGACGGCTTGATCAAAAGACCATACCCGTGAACCGGCAGCGGGCGCTCCTGCGCACCATCAATGAGACCGGCGAAACTATTGTCAACCTGCTCCAGGGCATTAATCTGCATAAGGGCCAGATCGGGCATATTACCCAGAAATTAAAGCGGCTGGCTGAAGCACTGGAAGTGGCGGAAGGGGAGATTGCCCGCTGCGTGGAGAAGTCGGGTTTGTCGCTCGGGCAGATCAGGCAGTGTCGCAGGCAGTTGAGACAGGGCATGAAGCGGGAGAAGCAGCCGGACCGGTCTGCCGGTGTTCAGGCGCCTGAAGTGCCGGAGTATGAGCAGAGGATACACAATGCGCAGCATAAAATCAGGCGCATTGAAGCCGAGTGCACCCTTGACGCCCCCGGTTTAAAAAAGGCGGTGAAATCCATCGAAGAAGGGGAGATCAAGATCAGGGTGGCAAAGGATGAACTGGTCAGGGCAAATTTGCGCCTGGTGGTTAGCCTGGCCAAGAAATATACCAACCGGGGGCTGCAGTTCCTCGACCTCATCCAGGAGGGCAACATCGGGCTCATCAGGGCGGTTGATAAATTTGAATACCGGCGCGGCTACAAGTTCAGCACCTACGCCACCTGGTGGATCAGGCAGGCGATCACCCGGGCCATTGCCGACCAGGCGCGCACCATACGCATACCCGTGCACATGATTGAAACCATAAACCGGCTGATCAAGGCGTCGCGGACGCTGGTTCAGGAATCCGGCAGGGAGCCCACGCCGGAAGAGATCGCCCAAAGGATCGAGATCCCGGTGGAAAAGGTGCTGCGCATCCTGCGGGTTGCGAAACCTCCGCTCTCGCTGGCGGAGCCGGTGGGCAATGCAGGGGGCACTTCACTGGATGATTACATCGAGGACAGGAAAAGTGACTCTCCGGGGAAAGCGGCGATTTACAAGAGCCTGCAGGAATATACCGAAAAGCTGCTTTCCACCCTGAGCGCCAAGGAAGAAAAAGTCTTGCGGATGCGATTCGGTCTGGGCGAAAAGGCCGATTGCACCCTCGAGGAAGTCGGCACGGACATGGATGTGACCAGGGAACGAATACGGCAGATTGAAGCGAAAGCGCTGCAGAAAATGCGACACCCGGCCCGGAGCGAGCACCTTAAAACGTTTATTGAGCGGTGATCCGCCTTCTGATGAGGTCAGGTCCCCGCGGACCGGATATGCCAGACAATGCCCATTGCCCCATTCTTCTCCTCCGTGGGGTGATGGGCAATTGTTTGCCATAGAGCGATTTTATCCAGGCTCTGAGGAAATGACGTCATTGCTCTGCCCCCAACCATATTCCCGCCGGGGGTTGCTTTTTTTAAGGAAATATGTTCTTTCTTTATCGAAAGAAGGGGGGTAATAGTAGTGAGAGGTAACAGTATGGCAATCACCATAAGCGGACAAATACTGTACTCGGTCTCCGAGCTTTCGCAAAAGCTCAACGTGACCACCGTGACCATCAGAAATTATATAAAGCAGGGCAGACTCCGCGGGCAGAAGGCAATGGGAAGATGGTTTATAGCGGAACAGGACATGGTGGAGTTTTTCAACAGCCTTCAGTGATTTGAGCCTGGCGGAATGAGGCGCCGGCGTATTCATCTGATTGGTCCGGGAATGGGTGCTTTACAAGGCGCTCAGAGGATCAACGTCATTAGTGTCCAAGTCAAGATCATTATTTTTGATTTAATGAAACTTTTTTAATGAGATTGCTTCGTCGCTTATGCTCCTCGCAACGACCCTATTTGCGCGTCATTGTTTTATTTTGTTGTTGCGAGCCCTTCGCTAGTCATTCTGAGCAACGCGAGAATCTCGTTTTTCGCTCAGGATAAACTGCGCGCGGCAATCTCGTTTGTGGACAAGACTGAATCAACGTATATTGTGAACAGCACTGCAAAGCCCTTCTCTTGTGCAATCCCCGCCTCAATCAGGATTTTCCCCAGCTGTTCCCTTGCACGATCGTGCAGCACGTGCTGCGCGCCTGAGAAAAACACCGGTTTTGAAGAAAAGATTAAAGGTTTATTGACTGCGGTCGATTGGTAATAGTGCTACGGGAAAGATCCCCATCTTTGATGCGCTCCCTGCCCGGCTCACACCGGGGCACGGGAACACTCCTGAACGGAGGGCACTATGCTGATTGTAACACCCCAGGCAAAGGAAAAACTGGTTGAAGCCCTGCATGAAAACACCCATGATCCGTGCATGGCCATCCGGATCACGGTTAACCCCAAGGCGCCGCGCCAGCTCGACCTGATACTGGACCAAGAAAAGCGGGGTGATTTTGTGGTAAAGACCCATGAAGGTCTGAAGTTGTTGCTTATCCAGGCACACCTGGCATCAAGACTGGAGGGGCTGGTGCTCGATTACGAGGATGGACTGCAGGATTTCGTTATTGCCGAACTGACCCGCCATTGACCATCGAACTCTTACTTGTTGCATGTCATACATGACACTATTTGGGGCAGGGGACCTGCAGGCTCAAATCGCGTCCGCCTTCATCCCGCCCCGGTACGTGCCACTCCGATCTGTACCCTTTTGAAATAAATACAGCTAATGAATAGTCAAAATTTTGTCACACAACATATTTTTGACTATTATTCATACATATTACTAAACCACGCCCCTCGCTTCCCCTTCTAAAAAAATTATTTCATTACCAGTAGTTAAAATAATGGCACTGCATATCCATGCTCGTTGTAACAATTGTTTCATCATGGCATGCGATATGCTGATGACTCTTGTGCATACCATTATCATAGGAGGAGGGAGGAATGGATGCACATCGGGTTCTGATCATCGATAATGATTTGCAAGGCACGGGAAGATTGGCCCGGGCGCTTACCAGCATGGGCCTTCAGGTCGAGGTAGCGTCCGATTCACGGCTGGCGCTTGAAAAGCTGCATACGAGCTGTGATGATTTTGATCTGATTTTTATCGAGCAAAGAATGCCGGCTTTCAGCGGCATTGACATCCTAAAGGACATACAGTCTTCCAACTGCAAGAGCTGCATCATTTGCATGGCGACGAAACCGGACCTTGCATCGGTGGTATCGGCGATGCAGGAAGGGGCCTTCAGTTTCATTACCAAACCGGTCGAGCGCAAACAGTTGAGGGAGATTGTCCATAAGGGACTTGAAAGCAGGCGGGCGCTTCTCAAAATTCTGGAAATCGACGGCAGGTTGAAGAAAACCAACAGCGAGCTCAAACGGCAGAGTGAGAAGCTGCGGAAAGAAAAGCTCTCCCTCAAGAAAATCAACCAAAAGCTCACGTTGCTCAATCAGCTCAGCCTTCAGATCAATTCCACCCTTGATGCGCACAAGATGATTGAGAAGGTTGTCAACAGCACGTTCAACGAGCTTTTTGTTGATGATCTGGTAACCTTTTTCTACGCGCTGGGTGAGGAGCTGTTCTTGACCGTGTGCACCTGCGCCGCGCCCATACGGGTTGAAATTGTGGAACAGCTCACCGGCGACGCCATCCGGGAATACGCGCGCTATTGCGGTAAAAAACTGAATGCCGGCGATGTGCAAACCCGGGTGATTAAAATAAAGTGCCATCACCGGGCGCATGCTGAAAAAACGCTCCCGGCCGTTGATAACACGCGGTTTCTGCCGCTGCAGGTAGCCGGCAACGTCCTGGGGATCATGGGACTCACCGGAGCACAGAAGCCCGGCAGAAGCCAGATGCAGCTTATTTCAACCATTGCCAACCAAATGGCGCTGGCGCTGAAAAATGCCGCGGAGCACCAGAAGGTGCAGTCGCTTGCCATCACCGATGAGCTGACCGGCATTTACAATCGCCGGGCATTTCAGAAGGTGCTGGACCGGGAGCTGCGCCGGTCCAAGCGATACCAGAAACCACTCTCGCTGATCATGCTTGATGTGGACGGGTTCAAGGCGATCAACGACACCTATGGCCATGAAGCCGGCGACAGCGTGCTGAAAGTGCTGGCGGCGCAGCTGCAGAGTTCCATCCGGGATATTGATTTTCTGGCGCGGTATGGCGGTGATGAGTTCGCCGTCATACTTCCGGAGACCAGGGCGGAGGAAGCGGCAATCCTGGCCGAACGGCTCAAAAAGACCGTCAGCAGTCATCCGGTCAGCATCGACAGCTCATTCCATACCATATCGGTAAGCACCGGGGTTGCCGACATCACCAGTGATCTCATCGGAAACGAACACACGCTGGTGCGCAAGGCGGATAAGGTGCTGTATCGCGACAAGGCGCAGGGAGGATACCGGGTGAATTCCGAGCTGTAGAAGGAGGAAAACAGTTTACAGTACACGGTCGTCGGTGAATGAGGCATTCCTGTTAACCACCAACTAAGAAAAGCAACCACGAAGCACGAAGAAAAAGCCAAGAATGAGTACACGAAGAAAGCAACCAAAAACGCCGAACTCTTCAATTCTCAGTCGCGCATGCACGTCTGAGAATTGTCATATATAACGTTTTGGTTTCGTCCTTCGTGCGCTTTGTAGTTTTTCCTGCGTGCTCTTCGTGGTTACATTTTTTTAGCCTGCACCCCCGATAGACACTTCCAGTAATCCTTCTGGACCTTTCTCACCGCCTCAATGATTTTGGCGGTGCTGCCCAGTACTTTTCCTTCCACCTTTTTCTCTTGGGCGATGGCGTCTCCCGCCAGCTGCTGTATCGTTGCTTTTACCGATTTGCGCAGGCCTTCCAGATGATACCCCCCTTCCAGGCTCAGCACCACTTTACCCTGACAGGTTGCCTGCGCAAGGTCCATGATACAGCCGGTAATCGCCGCGAAACCTTCGGGCGTGACTTCCATGCCGCCGAGGGGATCATCAAAATAGATGTCATAGCCTGCCGAGACCAGCACCAGCTGCGGCTTGAACGAAAGCGCCAGCGGCTTCAGCAGCACCCGGTAGATTTCCAGAAAGTCTGCATCACCCTGTCCGCCGGAAAGAGGGACATTCACGGTAAACCCCAATCCGCGCCCCTCGCCCGCCTCACCCAGGCTGCCGCTCCCCGGGTAGTAGGGATACTGGTGGGTGGAAAAAAACAGCACCCGCGGGTCAGTATAAAACGAATGCTGCGTCCCGTTGCCGTGATGCAGGTCCCAGTCCACGATCAAAATGCGCTCCAGGCCGTACTGCTTGAGCGCATAGTGCGCGCCGATGGCGATGTTATTGAAAAGGCAGAAACCCTTTCCCCAGCTCTTTTCCGCGTGGTGGCCCGGCGGCCTGACCAGCGCGAAGCAGCTGTCAAACTCACCCTGCATGACCCGGTCAATCGCCACCATGACCCCTCCCGCCGCCATCTGGGCGGCCTCCCACGAGCGCGGGGAGGTGCTGGTGTCGGGGTCCAGGCTGGTAAAATCCCGTCCCGCGGTTCCGGCGACCTGCTGAATATAGTCCGGGGAATGATTGAGCTCCAGTTCCGCCTCGGTAGCCGGTCGCGGCGCAATCTCGGCGAACCTCCCCTGGAGACTGGTTTCCTTGAGCATATCATAAATCACCTCCAGCCGGTGGTGGCTCTCGGGATGATAGTCTCCGGTTCGGTGCTGGAGGTATATGGGGTCCTTGACAACCGCGGTTTTGGGCGCCATGCCGTGCCTTTCCCTGATGGGTTTTGTACTGCGGGGATGATGAGCGATGCGCTGCCGGGAGCATACCGGGCGCTTCAATGGGCCGGCCCTGCGTTGCTGTTCCAGCTCGCGCGCACTATAGCAGATCGGCCGTTATATTACAAGGACTCATCCAATAGAGAGCTTGACAGCCCGGGGAAAAGGTTATAGTTATTGTGTTATCCTGGTCGAGGGAAGAGGTACGGTTATGTTTGGCGTCGGAATGCAGGAAGTTATCGTGATCCTGGTGGTGGCCCTGATCGTCATCGGGCCGAAGAAGCTGCCGGACCTGGCGCGGGCGCTGGGAAGGGCCATCGGTGAATTTAAACGCGCCGCTGATGATTTGAAGGAAGACCTGGACATCAACGGTCTGCGGGAAGAGCGGGACCGGCTGGTGCAGGAAATCAGGCAGGCCAGGGCCACGCAGGACATGCCTGCACCTTCGAATGCGCCGGCCGCGGCCGCTCCGGAAGCAACTGACAAAGAGGACAAGGGCTGATCCTGTTCATGGCCGACGAAAAAATTCCCTTTACCAGCCACCTGGAAGAGCTCCGCAAGAGAATCATCATCTGTCTCATCGCCGTTGCCGCGGGATTTTTACTCTCCTACAACTTTGCCGAACATATTTTCGCCCTGCTGGTGAAGCCGCTGAAAGACCAGCTTCCTTCCGAAAGCTGGCTCATTTTTACCGGCCTGACCGAAGCCTTTGTCGTCTACTTAAAGCTGGGATTCTACGCGGGCCTGATCCTGGCCAGCCCGGTCATTCTCTGGGAGATCTGGTGCTTCGTCGCCCCCGGTTTGTACGATCATGAGAAAAAGTACGTCTTTCCCTTCGTCATTTCCGCAAGCCTGCTCTTCTTTGCCGGGGTCGCCTTCTGCTACCTGGTGGTGTTTCCCTTCTCCTTCAAATTTTTCATGAGCTACAGCACCGACACGCTGAAACCCCTGCCGGCCATGAAAGAATATCTCTCCTTTGCGTTCCAGATACTGCTCGCCTTCGGCGTCATTTTTGAGCTGCCGGTGTTCATACTGTTTCTTGCCAAGCTGGGTCTGGTAACCGAGCGGATGCTCCGCCAGCAGAGAAAATTTGCCATCGTCATCATCTTTATCGTTGCCGCCGTTCTCACCCCGCCCGATGTCTTCAGCCAGTGCCTCATGGCAGCGCCCCTGCTCGTGCTGTACGAAATAAGCGTTATCGTGGCCAGGGTCTTCGGCAGAAAAAATAAACCGGAACAGGCAAGCGAGGCAGAGGACGCGGTCTGACCGGTTGTTTCAAGGCTCACAGGGAAGGGGTTTTTTAGCCACACATCAGATGGGCGTTTTGCAACAGCCCGCTAATCCATCCGGGCGAATTGCCTGAGCAGGCTTCGTTGCCGTGCGGTTAATTTGGGGGGTGTGGTTACCTGGATGATGATCTGCTGATCACCGCGCCCGGCGCCCCGGGCGGAGGGAATGCCCCGCTGTTTAAGGCGCAGAATCTCACCCGGCTGGGTCCCGGGCGGTATGTCCATCACCACATCCCCGTCGAGGGTGGGCACGGTCACCCGGTCTCCAAGGCTCGCCTGGGAAAAGCTGATGGCAAGATGGAACACAACATCATCCCCTTCCCGGTCCAGCAAGGGATGGGGATTCACATTGATCACAATGTAGAGGTCGCCTGCCGCTCCTCCGTTGGTGCCCCGGTTGCCCCGGTTGAGCATCTTCAGCCGCGCGCCCGTTCTCACCCCGGGCGGAATGCTGAAGGCAAGCAGGCGGGGATGCTTTAGCCTGCCCTTCCCCTTGCAATACATGCAGGGCTTTCGTATAACCTTTCCCTTCCCCCCGCATTGTTTACACGCCGCTTCCGCGCTGCGCTTCCCCCGCTTCACGTTTGTCGTTCCCGTTCCCTTGCAGCGGGGGCATTGCTTGAAGATGTTGCCGGGCCTTGTCCTGAGTCCCTGGCAGGACGGGCACATGGTGTAATAGGGTATGTTTATTTCGACCTGCCCGCCCAGCGCGGCGACTTCAAAAGGAATGGAAAGGTGATACCTGAGATCTTCACCCCTCGCTCCTTTCTGTCGACTCCTGATGGGATAGCCCAGGATATCCCGGAAAACATCCCGCAGCAATTCATTGGAAGGCGTTGCGCCATTACCTCTGCTTGCGCCGGCGCGCCGGAACTCGTCAGCGGAACCGGCGGCGGATGCGGTTCGCTCATCATAGGAGTTGCGCATCTGCGGATTGTTTAAAATCGCGTATGCTTCGGCTATTTCCTTGAATTTCTCTTCGGATGTGCGGTCGTGCGGATTGCGGTCGGGATGATGCAGCAGGGCAAGGCGACGAAAGGCTCGTTGTATTTCCCGCTGGCTTGCGGTGGGAAGGACGCCCAATATTTCATAATAATCGCGCTTGAAAGCAGGCATACGCAGGAGGCAGGACTCAGTTGACAGTGTTAGAAGGGTTCAGGGTTCAGGGCGGAGGGTGCAGGGTCAAAAGAACAGCGTACAGGGATCAGGGTCAGCGGGGCTTCTTTGACCTGCATCGTGCATCCTGTATCATGCATCGTGCTTCGCCCTTCATGATTTTCGAGGTTGCAGTTTTGAGCGTTTGATATTTGGATTTTGGCACTGTTTTGCATTTCGTGCTTCGGATTCCGGATGTCTCTCCCCGCTCATTCTTCCGCCACGCCCTGCGGCTCCCGGGTCACCGTAACCTGGGCCGGGCGCAGTAGCCGGTCGCGCAGGAAATAACCCTTCTGCGCCTCATCGATGATGGTGTTCGGTTCATGGTCTGCGCTTTCCACCTGCAGCATCGCCTCGTGCCGGTTCGGATCAAACTTTTCTCCCAGGGAATTAAATCCGGTGACACCAAACCGCTCCAGGCTTTTGAGCAGCTGCTTCAGGGTCATTTCAATGCCTTCAATGATGCCTTCCGCCTGGTTGGCTTCACGGGCGTGCTTTATGGCGAGCTCAAGCGTGTCCACGGTCCGCAGCATCTCCCTGCTCATTTCGTCATTGGCATATTGCAGCAGCTCGCTTTTTTCCTTGGTGGAACGCTTCTTGTAATTTTCAAACTCGGCCAGGGTGCGCAGCAGCCGGTCATTGAGGCTCTTGACCTCCTCCTCCCTGGCTTTCAGCTCTTCCTGCAGGTGCTTAACCGCAGCCCGCTTGCCGTGCGCACCGGTCTCCTCCCCTGCCGGTTCATCCGCCGGCATTCCGGCTTCCTGAGCACTGCCTTCCACGTGTCTGTCGGCTTCATGGTCATTCTTTTTCCTGGTCATAAAAACACTCCTTCTTATAACTGGCTTCCTTTACCATTGAAGAATTCGGTAAGCAGCTGGGCTGAATATTCGACGATCGGTATCAGCTTCAGATAATTCATCCGGGTGGGGCCGATAATCCCCAGTGCGCCCACCACCTTCTCACCGTGCCGGTAGGGCGAGGTAATCACGCTCAGGGTCTGCATTTCCGAGACCGGAACCTCCGAGCCGATGAATATCTGTATGCCCTCGGCGCCCATGGTCGTGTCCAGCAGATGCAAAAGCAGCTTCTTTTCCTCAAGGGCCTGGAGGATGGTTTTCATGGTTCCCGCTTCCGAAAACTCCGGGCACTCCAGCAGATTGACCTGGCCCTCCATGAAAAGCTCCGGCTCTTTCTCCTTGCCGAAGACCTTTTGCGTCAACTCCAGCGCCCGGGAGAGTAGCCGGTCATAGGCCGCCTTTTGATTTTTCATCTCCTCGGCAATTTTGCCGCGCACCTGCTCCAGGCTCACCCCCACCAGCACTTCACTCAGATAATTGGTATATTTGTCCAGCTCGGACTGGGCAATATCATCCTTATCTTCTATGATGCGGTTCTGCACAAATCCCGACTGGGAAACGAAGATCACCAGAATGCGGTTGCTGCTTATCTTGATAAATTCAATGTGCTTGAGAACCGTGCCCACCAGCTTCGGCGCTGAGACAATGCTGACGTGGCGGGAAAGCACCGAGAGCACCTCCGATGTCTGTTTGACAAGATCAGACGCCTCCAGTTCGGAAAATTTATACTGTTTCCTGATGCGGTCCTTCTCCCGCTGGTCCAGGCTCTTTACCTTCAATATGCTGTCCACGTAGAAGCGCAGCCCTTTTTCGGTGGGAATCCTGCCGGCGGATGTGTGGGGCTGGTGAAGAAACCCCATTTCCTCCAGGTCGGACATGACATTCCGTATGGTTGCAGAGCTCAGGTTGATGTCATAGCGCCGGGAGACGTTGCGTGACCCCACCGGTTCCGCGGTCAAAATATATTCATTGATCACCGAGGTCAGGATCTGCCTGTCCCGATCATTAAGCAGAAACTCGTTCACCTTCTCTCAAGCTCCTTACCGGTTCATCCGTTCCGCCGCAGGAAGCAACACCGGCAATTATATGATAAAACTGGACTTTTCTTTACGCGCGATGCAAACGCACTCGCTTGTGCATGACTAATTATAGAAAAAATTCCAGCAATAATCAAGACAAACATTTCCTTGACATGCATCCATAAAAGGTTTTAGCATCAAGCGCAGAAGAAGGGGAACCAAGCCCATGACAGTCACATTGATGCCGCCCGGATCTCCGGTGAGGAACGCTGTCTACGGTCTCATGAAGGTGATCGTCCCCTGCTGGTGCGCCGTTTGCTATCGCCTTGAGGTGTCCGGAAGAGACAACCTGCCTGATGCCGGGCCTGCGGTCATTCTCCCCAAACACCAGTACTGGACGGATATCCCGCTCATCGGTCTTGCCTTTTCCGGGGTGCAGCTTAACTATATTGCCAAACAGGAACTTTTCAGGTTCCCTTTAATAAGCCATTTTTTACGGGCGCTCGGCGGTATTCCCCTCAACCGGCAGGCCCCGATAAAAAGCATGGAGTCCTTCAGATGCCTTGCTGATCTTCTCAAAAAGGGGGAGCGGGTGGTCCTTTTCCCCGAGGGAACCTACTACCGCGGAGTAATGGGGAAGGGGAAGTCACGGTTGATCGGCATGATCCTTACATTCCAGGAGCGGGAGAAATACCCCGCGCCCATACCCTTCGTCCCCGTTGGCATTGTGTACGGAAGGGAAAAACTGCGGAAGCGGGTAACCATTACCATCGGTACCCCGCTCTATGCCGAGCAGGCGGACGGGGCGCCGGCGTTTACCCGCATGGTCATGGAGGCGATAGCCCGGTTAAGTGAGATGGAAACGGAACGATAAAAACAGCTTCCTTGCTGATCCCGACAACCAGCTCATGCTCAAAGCGGGATCGGGTGACACCGGTGCGTTCAGACTTTTAATGGAAAAGCACCAGATGCCGGTCATGCGGATGATCTACCGCTATACCGGCATGCACCATGAAGCGGAAGATCTGGCCCAGGATATTTTTCTAAAAATATACCGGGCCGCGGGAAGTTATGCGCCCCGCGCCCAGTTCAAAACCTGGCTCTACAAGGTTGTCGCCAACCACTGTTTTAATTTCCACCGCGGCCGGAAAAAGCATAAATACGACGGCGCCCTGGACCCCGCCCTGTCAGCGGCAGATGTCGCTGATCAATCATCGCAAGGGGCAGGGCAGGATGTGTCTGCCGAGCAAAGGCTGCAGCAGGAGGAACTGAAGGCTGCGGTTCAGCACGCCCTCGCCGGACTGCCCGACCGGCAGCGCATGGCGGTTATTCTCTTCCGTTTTGAAGGGCTGTCCTACGGTGAGATCGCCCGGTCGCTGGGGTGTTCGGTGTCGGCGGTTGAATCATTGATATTTCGCGCCATGAGCAGCCTCAAGGAACGGCTGAAACCCTACAACGCACCCTGAAGCAAGTTTTTGCGGGCGGCAGGTGTTATATAAACTATGAGGAGCACTGGCCAT
>CAZWCD010000001.1:0-28620 GCA_964632275.1 uncultured Thermodesulfobacteriota bacterium | reverse complement strand
AAGCAAGTTTTTGCGGGCGGCAGGTGTTATATAAACTATGAGGAGCACTGGCCATGAAACGGTCCTGCACTAAAATCGAAAAACAGCTCATTGCGTACCTCACCCGGCAGCTTGAGGAAGCTCGTGCCCATGAAGTCAGAGAGCATCTGGCCGTCTGCCCCGCCTGCAGCCGGGAGGTGGAAGAGCTGCAGGCAGCCTGGGACGTTATGGGAACGCCCTTCCCTGAAGAGGACTTCAAAGATATTTCGCGAAGTGTCCTGGCGACAATTACAAACACTGAACGCAGAACCGGCCTGATGGACACATTGCTGACCATGCTGGCCAGGGTCCCTTCCCCGGTGCTCGGCGCCTTTGTTGCACTGCTTGCACTCCCCGCAGGTGTCTATCTCGGCAAGACGCTTTACCTGGATACGGCATATGCCCTCAACCCTGATCCCGCAATTACGGCGCCGGCGGAAGAACTTCCCCTGGATGTTTTTAATGACTTTCCTGATGACTCCATCGGCAGCGCCTATATTAACCTGGGTGAAGTCAGTTAGACCACAACAACCCCGGAAGCAGCGTGAGGAAGACCCATGAAAGAAAAGCTCATTATGGTTATACTGGTATTTTCCCTGACCGTCAACGCGGCTGCCTTTATAACTGTTGGATATTTGTGGGGTAAAAATAATAGGGGCAGAGAGGCCGGCCCGTCGCTCTTAAGCGCCGAACTTTCATTGGACCAGGATCAGCGAGACCGGATGCGTGAGCTCAGGAAATCATTTATACAGGAAACGGCACCCGTCCGTGACGAACTGATGGTCAAACGCGCTGAACTGGCACAGCTCCTTGCCTCAGCGGGTCCGGCGCGGGCCTCGCTGGATCAGAAGATTCGTGAAATAAACGAACTCCAGCTGAAAATGCAGATGTCGGTCATGGATCAGCTCTTCAAGGAGAAGGCATTTTTAAGACCCGAGCAGCAGGCGCGCTATGCAGATTTCGTGAGCCACCGCCTCTGTCAGGACTTCCTTCCGGGCAGAAAAGGTCATCGCGGAGCCAGAGGATGGGGGATGGGTCCGCGGGGAGGAAGGGAAGGGCGATGGGATGATGACAGGCGCATGCATGACCGGATGACCCGCGATCAATAATGATGCCCCGCCGGCGACACCAATCCCGCCGATACAGATACTCACCGGGTTACCGATGCCAGCGACAAAATGCTTGACACACGTATACGCATAGGGTACATTTTCTGAGCCAAAATCGTGGATGAAGTAATCATGCACAACACCATCTACAAGGAGAAGCTCTGTGGGTACAAAGGCACAGGCAAGCGCCACGTCAGAAAAACAGACTTGGAAAGATATCAAAGTGGGATGCATCCTGCTGGAAGAAGGGAAGGCAAAACCGTTTGAGCGGGCGGACAAGCCGGCGCTGGTCCCTCAGTGGGACAAGCAAATGTGTGTACGGTGCGGTCTCTGCTACCTTTTCTGCCCCGATGCCGCCATCCGCAGGGGTGAGGACGGGTACTTCGAAGCCGATGTTGACTATTGCAAGGGATGCGGCATCTGCCACAGGGAATGCTGGTTCGGCGCCATTAGCATGACGGAGGAAGGATAATGGATAAATACGGGCTGTATGTACCACAATTATTGCCGTTTAAGGAGCACTTTTTGCCCCAGGCGCATCGCGCCTGCATGGGCTGCGGCGTTGCACTCGGCGTGCGGCATGTGTATAAGGCGCTGGAAGAGCACCGGGGATGGATGGAGCGCGCCCGGTGGGAAATCCCCTTCAGCATCCCCTTCCCGGGCAATTTGGTCAGGGACGGAAAGGGATCCGGGGACGGGGTGCGTCCCGCCCTGCTGTCCATCGCCAAGCAGGACGATTCCTCGAGCCTGCTGCTGTGCTTTGACAACGAGGCGGTTGAAGGAAAGGCGACCCCGGCAATCTTTAAAAAGGTTTTCCCCTCCGCAGCGGTCGCGAGGGGATGCGGGTATGTGGCAACCGCCTGCCCCAGCTATCCGTTTGACCTGATCGACAAGGTCAGGCGCGGCATGGAGAGCGAAGGCAACAGTTGTATCCATATACTGTCGCCCTGTCCGGTCGGATGGGGGTTTGAGAGCGAGATGTCGGTGACCATCGGGCGTCTCGCGGTCGAATCAACCATCTTTCCCCTGTACGAGGTGGTTGCTGAAAGCTGCCGCCTGACCGTTGACCATCCCGGCAAAAGAACGGTTGAGCAGTATCTCACCGCGCAAAAACGTTTTAAACACATCAAGGGCAAGGAAACCCGCGAGGTTCAAGCTGCCGTTGACGCTGCCTACGCCAGACTGAGGCAGGGAAAGATATAAAGGAGGAAATAATGGCTCTCTCAAACTGGGATAAAAAGGCCCAAGCCACATTTGCCAAGATACTTGAGGTGGTCCCTGAACCGATGCGGGATGCGATGAAGCCTCAGCTGATTGCCATGATCGAAGGCAAGGCAAAAGGGGCGCAGGTGACCGACGCGGTAATCGAAAAGCTGGTGCGGGAAGACCTGCCCGAACCGCAGAAAAGCGTGATCATGGGCGCGCTGGGATTGTCGTCAGACGCGCCGCCCCCCCAGGCGTCTGATGCCGCGGCCCAGCTCTCCTGGCAGGGTGAGAGTGAGGGGATGGTTGAAAAAATCATGAGCGTCATACCGGAAATGCTGCGGGGGGCGGTCCGGCCGAAGTTGCTTGATTTCATTGCCACCAAGGCGGGTCCGGCCGGCAGCGTTACCGAGAACATAGTGCTTGAGGCCATAAAGGAAATGAAGCCGCCGGAGCCGTTTTTCAGCCAGATCATGAATCTGCTGGCCGCGGGCAGCGGCGTCGACTTAAGCAAGGCGGACGCGATTCTCGCGCGGTACGCCGGCAAGCAGGAGGCGCTGCTCTCGCTCCTGCACGAAGTGCAAAACGAGTACAGCCATCTGCCCAAGTTGGTGCTGAGCAAGATAAGCGAGATGCTCGCCATTCCCTTGAGCGCGGTGTACCGGATCGTCACGTCCTATCCGGCCTTCAGCCTCGAGCCGAAGAAAAAACATGTGGTCAGGGTGTGCGACGGCGTTGCCTGTCATCTCAGGGAATCGGGCCGGGTGTATGACGAGCTCACTAAAAAGGCGGGCGGCGCATTCACCCTGGAAAAGGTGCGCTGCATCGGCTGCTGCGGACAGGAGCCCATGGTCTCCATCGACGGGGAATGCGGCGACGCACGCTGGGCACAGGACAAGATTACCCAATTGTAGTTCTTCATAAAAAAACGGGGAGTCACCATGAAGGTCACAAGCGAAAAGGATCTCAAGACACTCGGCACGCAGGCCAGAAGGAAGCTGAGCGACGCGACGCTGCGGATCCAGGTGGGAACCTCCACCTGCGGGCTGGCGCGGCGGGCTGATCTGGTAAAAAAGGCGCTTGAAGCCGAGGTGCAGAAGCAGGGGCTCAACGCCGACATCGTCGAGGTCGGCTGCAACGGCATGTGCTATCAGGAGCCGATTGTTGATGTCATCCAGAAGGGAAGGCCGAAAATCACCTACGGGTCGGTGACTGCGGACAAGGCGGCGGCGCTGGTCAAGGCCATCAAGACCGACGCGGTGCTCACGGAGCTGGCGCTCTTCAGGACCGACGCCGAGGAAAATGTCATTGCCGGGGAGACGGTCCCTTATGCGGTTGACCAGGCGCCTCAGCCGGTACAGGCGCTGCCGGAATGCCGCGCGTATCCCTTTTACCAAAAGCAGCAGAAGATTGCCCTGCGCAACGTGAGTCTGATTGACCCCGGCAATATTGATGAATACATCGCCTTCGGGGGATACAGCGCGCTTGCCAAGGCCCTGGCCATGCCGGCCAAGCAGGTTATCCAGGAGGTCATCACCTCGGAACTCCGGGGAAGGGGCGGTGCCGGCTTTCCCACCGGCGCCAAGTGGAAGACCTGCAGCGAGGCTGCCGGAGACGCCAAGTATGTGGTGGCCAACGGGAGCGAGGGAGACCCGGACATCGGCATGCACCGCAGCATGATGGAAGGAGATCCCCATTCGGTGCTGGAAGGGCTGATCATAGCGGCATATGCGGTCGGCGCAGCAAAAGGTTTCATCTACGTGTCCACCCACTATCCCGCGGCCCTGGCCAGAATCAAGGAGGCGGTGCGCCAGGCGCATGACTATGGACTGTTAGGGCAAAAGATCCTCGGCAGCGCCTTCAGCTTTGACGTGGTCATCGACGAGGGCAGCGGCGGATATGTCTGCGGCGAGGAAACGGCGCTGATCACCACTCTGGAAGGGCGCTTCGGGGAGCCGCGTCCGCGTCCCCCGTTCCCGGCCCAGCAGGGTTTGTGGGGCCGTCCCACGGTGGTAAACAATCTGGAAACCCTGGCCATGGTTCCGGCCATTATCGCCCGGGGCGGAAAATGGTTCAGCGGCATCGGCAGCAAGGGAAATGCCGGCACCAAGGTCATTTCCGTAAACGGCAGCGTCAGCAGGCCCTGCCTGGTAGAGGTGCCGCTCGGCACCACCCTCGAGGATCTTATCACAATCGGCGGCGGCGTGATTGCGGGCAAGAAGCTGAAGGCGGTCACCCTGGGCGGTCCGTCAGGAGGCGTCCTGCCGGCGCAATCCATAAAGCTTCCCCTGACCTATGACGATCTGGGCAAAGCCGGGGCCATTCTTGGTTCAGGTCTCACGGTGATCGATGACAGTGTCAATATGGCCGATCTGGCCCACTATTTCCTCACCTTTTTCAAGGAGGAGACCTGCGGCAAATGCACCACCTGCAGGGAAGGCGTCAAAAAGATGTGCGAGCTGGTGGGTGAAATCTGCCAGGGACAGGGAAGCCGTGAAAACCTGGCCCTGCTGGAGCGCATGGCGCAGCCGATGATCGACGGTTCTCTCTGCGCCCTGGGCAAGACGGTTCCGGCGGTGATAACGTCAACCATGAAGCATTTCGCCGCTGACTACGACCATTATATTGCGGGAAAACAGGCGGCCGGCTAGGCTGCCGCAGGCAACCATCCGAGGAGGTCGGGCAGATCATGATATCCATTACCATTAACGGAAAGAAAATCAAGGCGGAAGAGGGCAAGACCATCCTGGAGGTCGCCCAGGCCGAGGGCATCCACATTCCCACCCTCTGCTCCAATGACGCGCTCAAACCGGCGGGAAACTGCAGGCTCTGCAGCGTGGAGGTTACCCAGGGAGACCGCACCACCATTGAAACCTCCTGCAACTACCTGGCCCAGGACGGGATGAAGGTTGCCACCGACACGGAGCGGGTCAAGGCGGTCAGAAAGCTGGTGATGGAGCTGCTGCTGGCGCGCTGCCCGAACCCCAAAAAGATAAAGGATACGGCGGCCGAAGTCGGGGTTACCGAGGTCCCCCAGGGGTTCAGCCTGGAGAATGAATATTGCATTTTATGCGGGCTGTGCGTTCGCACCTGCGCGGAAGTGGTGCAGGCCAATGCCATTGATTTCGAGGGAAGCGGCATCAACAAGAAGGTCGCCGTTCCCTTCGATGAGAGCTCCAAGGAATGCATTGCCTGCGGGAGCTGCGCGTTTGTCTGCCCCACCCAGGTGATCAAGATGCACAATTTCGACAATGCCCAGATCGTGTATGCCGACGGAGAGGAAAATCTCGGCGCCCAGCGCCTGATGCAGAACTGGAAGACCGAAGTGCCCATCAAGTTCTGCAAGTCCTGCGGCAACCCCATTGCACCGGAACGTCAGCTGACCTGGCTCAGCAACAAAATGATCTTTCCCCCGGAAATGTTCAACCTGTGCCAGACCTGCCGCAACTATCCGACCATTGACGAAGAGATCTGCATGGGATGCGGCCAGTGCTGCGATAACTGTCCCTGCTGCGCGCTTGAGCTCAAAGTGGAAAAGGGCGAAATCAAATCGTTCTGCTATACCGTCAACTGCACCGGTTGCAGGATTTGCGAGGATATCTGTCCCCGGGCGGCAATCAGCTGACCGGCAATTACCCCGCTGCCAAAAAAAACTCAAACCGCGGTTGTGCGGTTTGAGTTTTTTTCTTTCATCTCCTCATGCAGCCCTGTTGCTTATCGCTTTTTTCTTCCGTTTCTTTTCGTGGCCCGTTCCTCCAGGTACGCCTCCAGCTGCTTCGGCGTCCTTATCTCCCGTACCGCGGGCCGATCATGATACTCGCATCCCTGGGGATCCAACCGCCGGCAAATGGCCGGACGGCTTTCATAGATGCCGCAGCGATGGGCGCGGTCCAAATGCCTGCAGCGGTTTTTCACGTTCAGGAACCACTTCCCGGCCTGGATAAATACGGAGGTTTTCTGGTGGCTGATGTACCACCGGATATTTTCAAAATCGTTTCGGGTTGAGGGCCTGTCAATCTCCAGGGCAAAATATTTGCAGCACAGCGCGCTGCATTGTGTACAGGGGTTCTTTCGCTTGCGCTTCATGCCGTACCCGCAATCATTGTATAATCAAATCCTCATTCCCTTCAGAGACACCGCTGTGCATGAGCAAGATCAGCGGATTCCCGCTTGCGCGCCATAATCTCAGAAGAGGGGCGACCGGTCTGTTCTAATCCCTGGCTTATTGTCGCGGCTGAAAGCCGCTCCTACCGGTCCGTTTGCTGTTTGTCTTTCTCTCAATAGTGGTCATTTGAATTTGTTTCGGATGTATCATTCAGGCGGTAGCCTGCATCTTTGTATCGTGGATCAGGCATCTCATAGTGCTTCCTGTCTCCTGCTAGAGCCTTCCTCCTCCTGAAATCTCAAAAATTTGCCCGGTTATGAAGGCAGACTCATCTGAGGCAAGAAAGAGCGCGCAGTTTGCCACGTCGATGGGCTGGCCGATCCTTCCCAGCGGATAGCGCGAGGCGCAATCCTCCTTGAGGGCCTCCCACATTTCCGGCTCGATCGAATTTTTTATAATATCAACCTCGATCAGGGCCGGTGCAAGGGCATTGACGGTGATGTTGTATATGCCCAGCGCCATGGCCATGCTGCGGGTAAATGCAAACACACCGCCCTTGGCGGCGGAATAGGTAAACTGCATGGGGCTGCCCCGGTACACGATGGAGCTCATGTTGACGATCTTTCCGTACTGCTGCCCCATCATGATCTTGGCCGCCTCCCGGCAGCAGAGAATGCATGATTTGAGATTGGCATCAATATTGTAGCTCATCTTTTCATAGCTTATCTCGTCGACCGGCGCCTGGTTTTCGAAATCCCCGCCGGCAATGTTGGCCACGATGTCCAGCCGCGGATACTCTTGTTTCACCCGGGAGAAGAGCGAGACAATGTCGCTTTCCCTGGTTACATCCGCCGGCACAATGCTTCCCTTCCCCCCCTTCTGTTCAATTTCATCAAGGAGTTTTCTGCATTGCTCCTCCTTGATGTCGCTGAGTATGATCGTGGCCCCCTCCTCCGAAAAGCGCCTCACGATGGCGCTTCCGATGCCTCCCCCGGCCCCGGTAACCAGTGCGATTTTATCTTTGAGTCTCATGGGTCATCTCCTTTGTTGCCCGGGACGGACGGCCGCGCCGGGCGGGTTTGGCAACCATGCAGTTGCGCAACTCCTGCTGCGCAGGACAATGGCGCATTATAAACAGAATGTCCGGTGCTGCCAAGTATAAAATTGAGATGTAACGAGAAGGGATAAAACGCGGGGATGCTGCACATGTCTCAATGAGGCCGACGCCTGGTTGCCGGCTCGCCGGAAGGCCGTGCGGACAGGGAAAGCAGTCTTCCATGGTTCTCTCGCGCCGCCATTAAATCCTGAACCAGGCTTAATATTTCCTCAACCCGGAAGGGTTTTTTGAGCACGATATCGACGCCCCTGCTTTTGAGCTCCTGCTTCTTCTGCTTCACATCCCAGCCGGTAAGCAGGGCCACCGGGGTCTCTCCGCTCAACCGCTTGATCCCCTCCGCCACCTCCCATCCGGACATGCCGGGCATGCCCAAATCGGTGAACACCAGATCAAACGGGTGCTCCTGAAACATCGCTACACCCGTCTGCCCGTCGGAGGCAAGCGCAACCTCGTGGCCGCCCTCAGTCAAAATATCCTTGAGCAGTTCGCGAACCTCGTCTTCATCTTCCACAACCAGCAATCGCGCCTTTCGCTGCTTCTGCGGCAAGGCGTCCTCCTGCTGATTCTCTTGCATGGTACCGGCGCAGGCGGGAAAGGTCAGGCAGCAGATGGTCCCGCGGTTTTCAATGCTGTCCACGGTGATGGTTCCGTTGTGCCGCCTGATGATGCCGTAGCAAACGCTCATGCCCAGCCCCGCGGCCTGAACTCCCTTGGTGGTGAAAAAGGGATCAAAAATCTTGTCCCGGGTATCCTTGTGCATGCCCACCCCGGTATCCTCCACCGTAACCACCGCATTGCCCGCTGCAACGCCGGTCCTTATGCTGATGGTGCCTCCCCCGGGCAGGGCGTCAATGGCGTTGGTAATCAGGTTAACGAATACCTCCCGCAGTTCGGAGGAGTTCCCGCACACGGCCGGAAGGGGTGAGAGCGTTTTTTTGATGGTAATGGCAATACCCTTTTTCCCGGCGTCATCGTGCCATTTCACCCTGGTGAATTCCAGGGTCTGCTCAATGATCTCATTCAGATCGACGCCGGCGGCGTTTTGAGCCCCAATCGCTTTTGTACCGGCGAAATCCTGTATCCGGCGGACCGTATCCGCCCCGTCGAACGAGGCTTTTTCTATGATATCAAGGCTCTTCATCAGCTCATCGACGAATTTTCTTTTTTCCTCCTTGCCGGCAGGCGCGGCAATGCATCGTCGCAAGAGCTGGGTCCTGCCCAGGATAACGGCAAGGATGTTATTAAAGTTATGAGCCACCCCGCCGGCGAATTCGCCCAGTGATGCAAGTTTTTCCGTCTGGAGGAGCAGTTCCTCCATTTTCCTGCGCTCCGAAATATCCCGCACCAAAACGGTAAACTGAAACTCTCTGTTTGCCTCAACAAGGAAGATGGAGCCTTCAAAGGGAAATTCCACCCCGTCCTTCCGGAATCCGGTGCCCTCCATGGTTTTCCCGATGAACGACGCTGTGCCGGCGCTTCTGAAGTCTTCAAACATCCGCAGCTGCATGTCCCGCAGGCGCGGCGGCGAGAGAAGAATCACCGATTTACCCAGTATCTCGTCCCGGGTATAGCCGAAGATCTGCTCGGCCTTCTTGTTGAACCCGGTGATGGAACCGTCCCGGCGGGTGGAAACGACCGCGTCATTTGCATTCTCCACCAGGCCATGATACTGATCCTCCGAGCGCTTCAGTTCCGTGAGCAGTCGAAGCTTTACCGGATCATCATCTACAACCGGCATTGCCGGTTTGTCTGCATTTCCTTCCTGCATCATGTCTCCTCTTCATCGGCGTAGGTGCACGCTCCGCCGTTGCTAAAGGGCACGGCGCCCGACCAATGGTAGAACTATCGGAAACTGAAGGAAAAACTTTATAAGAATCCTTGTAGAGTATTAATAGTATGGAGGGACGGGCTTCGTCGCGTCCAATTGTGGCACAGCGCATGGCCTTCCCTGGTACGCTGCGCTATTTTCAATGCACAATCATGGGACGGCCCGGGCATGGCGCAATTGCTTGTTGACACCTCAAACAAAACAATATATACGGTTGTTCGCCGGCGAAGGACCGGCAGAACAGCGGACCTTGGGAGGTGCGATGGGTCGGAATGGAGTGCGGGCGCTTGTCATCTGTGCCTTGCTGTTTGCGCTGTTTTTTGTTCTGAGCATCGGGTTCGGCCTGGGGCCGCCTGAAAGCAGGCATGATCCCTCCTCACCGTTGTTGTATGTGAGGAGGTTTATTATGATCATGGTTGCAATTGCCTCGCTCCGGCTGCACCGGAAGGAGAACCGCGACGCGCTGGGTTTGCGCATATCACCCGCATGGCTGGTCATCTCATTGCTGGTGGGGATCGCCATGGGGTTCAATAATCCGGGCGGGTTTGATCCGACAGCGCCCATTGCCCTTGTGCTTGCCCTCTTCCATACCTTTGCCACTGAGCTTTTCTTTCGCGGCTATCTGTTTAAAACCCTGTCCGCTTCCATCAAGGGCGCAGTGCTTCCCATCCTCATCTCCTCGCTGTGCTACGGCCTCTTCTATCTCACCACCGGGGACATCTGGCCGCGCCCGGTCCTGGTGAAAACACTGTTGGTGATTCTCTTCAGCGCCGTGGGCGCGCTGTATGCATACTGTTACAAAAGGTCCGGGAGCTTTTTGGTTCCCTGGATGATGCACTTCTTCAGCGTCTTGAAATACCGGATGCTTTTTTAAAGAAAGGACCAGCCATCATGAACCGCGCCACGAAGATACTGAAAGGGACGATCGCCGCACTGGCACTCCTCTATCTCCTCCTCATCGTCATCGCGTACCTGCCCTCCGCAACCGTTCCGATTGATACGCTGACAAACGCCGACAGCAAATTTGTGCAGGTGAACGGACGAACCATTCATTACACCAAACAGGGATCGGGCAGCCCCTTGATTCTGGTGCACGGCTTTGCCGGATCCATCTACACCTGGCGGCACCTCATTCCCCTGCTCACCGACCATTATACCGTCTATGCGTATGACATGCTCGGCTTCGGCCTCTCCGACAAGCCTCCCGACGGCGATTATGAAATGACCGCCCAGGGGGAGCTGCTGCTCGGAGTCATGGATGCACTGAACCTGCCCTCCGCCAGTCTCGTTGGCCATTCCATGGGCGGCGTGGTCATTGCCTGTGCCGCTCTTAAGGCCCCGCAGAAGGTAGAGAGCCTGATCATGATTGAACCGGGATTTTACACCAAGACCGGCCCCGAGTTCCTCAATCACCTCTTTTTTCCGCTGGACCGGATCATGGCCAAGCAGTTTTATTCCCGGAGCATGAGGAAAAGATTTTTGACCGGCTCGTTCTATAACAAATCGATGGTGACCGATGAAGTGCTTGATGCCTACATGCTTCCCACCAAAACGCCTCATGCCATTGACGCCCTGGCGCGGATGATGAGCACGGTGGGACAGAAGCAATACCCGGGCATTACAGAGAAGGTTGCCCGCCCGACGCTCATCGTCTGGGGTGAAAGAGGGCCCGGGGATAAACTTGAAATCGCCCATCGCGTACAGCGGGAAATCGCCTCCTCACGACTGGCGCCGGTTAAGGAGTGCGGCCACTACGTGCAGGAGGAGCGGCCCGGGGAGTTGGCGGAAATAATACGGGACTACATTCAATAGTCAATACATCTCAAAAGGATCATCGCCCATGACAAGCTTGCGAGACATACATTCCGTTGCCCTCTCAGAACTTAAAAAGCGCGTCACCCTCAATCCGGTTTCACTCCGCTACCCGTTCCCGGAGCGTCCCGCACGGACCCTCGGGCTGATAAAGGCTGACGGTGAGGTTTTCAGCTCTGAGAAGCTGACCCGGGTGGTCATGTTCAGGTTGAACCTGCCGGTCTACATGGCGGTGCGTTCGTTTTTTATCCGCCCCCGGATGGAATATGACCTGCCGGTGCTGTCGTGCGAAACGGTGCTCATGGGGAAAAACAGGATGTTTATTCTGGATATTCACCGGACGGGGGAAAGCACCGGACACGACGACTCCACCCTGTTTGACAGGCTCATTGCCATACGAGACAGGTATCCCGACCTTCTTAAAACACAAAAAAAAATAGAAGGTGAAATCCAAAGCGTCTTTTCCAAAGCAATCTGCCAGGTAAAAATAAACCAGGCACTTGACGATCAGGCCTTGAGTATTTTTAAGGAATACCTGGGTGTCTTTATGGAGCTGGTTGAACAGGCGAAGCCGCTTGCCGGTGCGGAGCTGGAAAGGGCAAAGCGGTCTTTTGAGGAGTATTTAAAGACGGTGATTGATCATGATCCTGGATTTAAAGGGTACAAAATGCTCTTTGGCGAGAAAAAAGGTGTTTCCCGGGCGCTGAATATCTTCTTTGACCGTTAGCAGGCTGTTGAAAAACACCCATCTGCTGCGTTACGCTCATCCTTCGTCATTGCAGCGTACTTGCATGTACGCCTCACTCCTCAGGATTTCGCGTGCCTTGCATCTGGATGTTTTTGAACAGCCTGCAAAAAAATACCTTTTAATGGCCATGCGCCGGGGATGTCTCCCCCGGTTTTCTTTTTCTGCCTGTTTCGCGGAGCGGGATAATTAATATCGCCGCGGCGATCAGGGCTGCTGCTATAAAAATGAATCCGGGCAGCGACGTGCCGGCGCGATCCATCAGCCTGCCGGCCACCACCGGCCCGACGAACCCGCCGGTATTGCCCAGCATAAATATAAAGCCCACCGCCGTGCCTGCCAGCGACGTGCCTATGCCTTCAATCTCCACCGGCACCGACATGAGTACCGGCGCGATGGTGCCCAGGGCGGCCCCCGCAAGCACCAGCACCGCCAGCAGCGGGGCCCCGGTCAGGGTTACAAAACCGGTTACGCTGAAAGCAAACATCAGGACGCTCAAGAGCAGGAACGGCTTTCTCCTGCCCACCCGGTCGGATAGTATTCCCCCCAGGACATTGAACACCACGGTGGTGCCCATCATAACGCCCACCAGTTGCCCGGCGTTCTGAACGCCGCGCTCCTCCAAGGTGAGGGGGAGGAGGGTAATGACCGCCAGCAGTGACACCATGTTCAGGCCATAATACAGGGCAATGAGCCAGATATCGCGCACCCGGAGCACATCTTTAAAATTTTTAAACACATTCTGCCGCGGCCCGGACACGGCGCCCCCGGATTCGCGGTCCCGGTATAAGGTCATCCAGATAACGGCGACAATCAACACCAGCACACCCAGAAACGCCACCGTCCCTCGCCACCCGCCCAGCGCGGGGGATAAAATGCTTCGCGCGGTTGCCATGGCCAGCGCTCCGCCTATTCCCATGCCGGCAAGACATATGCCGTTTACCTTGGCCAGATCACCGCGTGAGAACCAGCTGCCGAGGGCCTTGGGCAGGTTGGGAGGATACATGGCAATGCCTGCGCCGATGAAGAACATGCACACAATAAGGCCGGTTGCGCTTGAGGAAAAATAGCGCAGGATGCTGCCGGCGCCGACGATCAGGGCGGATATGCTCAGGGCCCACCGGCTGCCCAGCTTGTCGCACAGGGCGCCTCCCACCGGCGCAAAAAAGAGGGAAGCCAGTGTCAGTACGCCCATGATGGTCCCCATTTGAGCCTTGGTGAGCGGTATTTCCTCGGAGATTTGTGTGAAAAGAGGCGGCATGCACTGCATGGCCAGCGTGGCGGCAAAAAGGCTGAAAAACAACAGGATAAGCACTGTCCAGCGGAACGAGTGTCCCGTTTCTTTCATAACACCCTCCTTTTGTAAGCACCCGTTAACTGCTCGTGGGGTCGGATTGTCGACCGTAATCGCGATGTTGGCATCGCCATATAATTTTTACAGGTAATTAATTCAAATACAAAGCATTTGTCAATGGAAAAGCACCGGGACTTCGGACAACTTGATCAGAGCCATATAAGTTGAAAATGGCAAAAAATCATGATAAGGTGGAAAAACAGAAACACGATGCGGGTGAGTGCAGGCAAAACTTTTTATGATATGCATCGTTTCTAACCTTACCTTTCAAGGGTTTAATAACTTTGGCCAGTGATCAAAGGAATCAGCCGAATCAACAGAGCGACGAGGAACTGATGCTGCTATACCAGGGAGGGAATGAGGCCGCGTTTGAAATTCTCTACTGGCGCCATCAACACGGCATCTTTAATTTCATCTGCCACTTCATCGGGGAAAGCGGAAACCAGGCGGAGGAATTGCTGCAGGATGTGTTTCTCAAGGTGGTTAAATCGCGCAAGCGCTACGAGCCGTCGGCCAAGTTTACCACCTGGGTCTACCAGATCGCGAGAAACGGATGCATCGACCACTTCAGAAAAATGAAACACCGCAAGCTGACGTCGCTTTCACAGCCCATCGACGCTGACGAAGAGATGTCGGTGGAAACAACCATATCCCACAGCAGTCCCTCCCCCGAAAAAAATGCCCATATGGGCGAGCTGGCCGGGGTTCTGAAGAAGGCCATCGACTCGCTGCCCGACGAGCAGCGGGAAATCTTTCTCATGCGCGAAGATCTCAACTTAAGCTTTGCTGAAATTGCCGAGGCGCTCAAATGCCCGATCAACACGGCAAAGAGCAGGATGCGCTATGCGCTGGAGCACCTGCGCAAGAGTCTCAAACGTGAGGGGATCACACAAAGAGAGGTAATGGAAGGTGAACTGTCCCGAATGCGATGAAAAGTATTTAGACTACCTGTATGGAGAGCTACCCGCGGCGGAAAAGCGCGCCATGGAGGATCACCTCGGCGCCTGCGAGTACTGCGCGAAGCAGCTTTCCCACCTGCAGCTGATCCGCACCGCCTTCAAGCGCATGGAGCATGAGCCGCGCGCCCTGGTGCATCAAAGAATTCTGGCCCATGCCCGGGATAGCTTCCTTGAGGAGAACAAATCCTGGCTGGCGCAATTCCTCTTTAAACCTGCAACCGCCCTTGCAACCGTGGTGATGGTGGCCGCGGGCATCTACATTTACAACCAGTACCCACCCGCCACCTTGACCGACGGGCAGCAGATGGTCTCCCGGCAGGAAATCCGCCAGCCTTCACGCGCCGCCGAGCCGGGGAACATGCTGGTGGCCGACGCCCGCGCGCCGATTCAGGGGGTGTCCCCCGCCAGCCCTGCCGAGGTCCTGACCCGGGTTGCGAGGTCCATCCCCGATGAGCGCAATGTTCTGCAGATGCCCACCATGCAAGGGGGGGATGCGGACTATGCGTTCGACCTGGGCAACCTCTATTTCAACCAGGGCGAATTCGCAAACGCCATCGCCACCTATTCCCTGGCGTTAACCATGAATCCCCCGGAATCCCGGAAAGCAATCATCGGCTACCAGCTGGCGTTAAGCTACAAGAGCCTCAATGACTGCAAGACGGCGGTCCAGGTGCTTGATGATCTCCAGCGGAAAAACCCCCAGTATCCGCGCATCGACGAGGTGTACAAAATGGCGGGCGACTGTTACCTGGACCTCGAGGATTACAATAAGGCGGAGAAAAGCTACACCAATCTCATTAACCAATTCCCGGACAAGCAGGCGCTGGTAGCTGATAACCTGGAAAAGGTGCGGAAGCTCCAGCGGGTTAACGTGGCCTACTGAACAGAAAAATTCGGTTGTATGCTGACGGCGATTTACGATAGGATGCCTGGTGATCACGGGCATCTTTTTTTGCCCCCGTCGGTAAAGGATGGCGGTCGCGGCTGTCCCCGTAACCATGGTTTGCGGTTGATCGGCATGCCCGGGATGGGCGGGGGCAAAATGGAAAAGCGGCTTGTAATGTGCTCTGAAGGGCGAATGATATGGAAATGCTGTTACATCACCGGCTGCGGGGAAGGACCCGGCAGACCATTCAGGATGCCGATTTAAGACAGGCGGCGGTGCTGCTCCCGCTGTTTACGCTGCAGGGTGCCTATCATGTGCTCTTCATCAAGCGGAGCCGGATAGTTGAGCATCACAAGGGCGAGATATCCTTTCCCGGAGGCATCTGTGAAGCATCAGACCGTGCCTTTGAGGGAACGGCATTGCGGGAGACGCATGAGGAAATCGGCGTCCGTCCGGAGGATGTGCGGGTGCTCGGCCTGCTGGATGACATGAGAACGCAGTCCACCAGATACCGGGTGACGCCGGTGGTCGGGGTCATACCCTATCCGTACCCCTTTGTGCTGAGCAGGCGAGAGGTGGAAAAGATCATCATCGTTCCTCTTGCCCACCTCCTGGAAGCGGGCACCGGAGGGGAGGAAGAGGTGATACGGGAGGGAAACGTCTACCGCGGGCACGTCTATCGCTATGGAAGCCATGTGATCTGGGGAGCCACCGCCCGGATCCTGAATGATTTCCTCACGCTCTGGAATGAGCTGCGCCGCGATCGCGGTAGTCAAAATCATCGGTAACCACCTCGATGTGGGCTGGATTATTAACGCCAAGGTTTTGCGCCGCCGCCAGAGTGAGATATTGAACCTGGGCGGGATTCCTGTCGAGCAAGCCGGTGCAGATCGTGTCCGTGGCGACGGGGTCGTATCCGGCAACTATCAAATCCATCCGGTCGGGCGGGCAGCCGACCCAGACCCCGAATTTGAATCCCCCCCGTTTGACCGCGTAGCTCCCGTCCACCAGGCAGATGGCGGGCCGCAGGACTTTGGTGATATCAACGATATTCTTGTCCAGCCCCGCATGGAGCACCGCCTTCTCCTGCTCGTAAATTGCTCCGAACATGTTTTTCATGCTGAAGGTCACTCCGGTCCAGGGATGGGTCTTCAGCGCGGCCACGCTGATGATGGCGCTTTCCGTGAGCAGGCGGGACACGCGAACCGTCTTCAGCGATAGGGGCTGGCTGACGGTCAGCTCGACCGACGGCCCGTTGCTGAGATTGACCACCCGGGCGCCGTAGCGCTTGGCCAGATCATATATATCGAGGGCGTTGCAGACGTCGTCGGCCCAGTTAAAGCTTCCGTCCGCCTCGCCGATGGAGACGGTCTTGTTGAGAGGGGCAAGCAACTGCAGCAGGGCCTCAATTGCCGCAACGCTGGTATGCGAGCCGCGCTCGCCCGGCACCCCGCCGCACAGATTGGGCTTTATCAGCACCGAGGAGTGACCGGCAACCGCCTTTTCCAGTCCTCCCACGAGATGCAGCGCGCGTGCCGCTGCTTCGGACACGCCGGCTGCCCTGGCGATACCGACCTGTGCTTGTTGTTCAATCGTTTGGTGCATGGGATGTTTCTTATTCCTCCTTGCCGGTTATGGCTGGTTGATCAAACCCGCATGGCGCCTATGGCGTCGGCGCGCCTGCAGGTCCGTCATCTCCCCGCAGCGCTTGCATCGTGTACCGGTAGGCGGCGTCGAAGGCGCTCCTGCCCGCATGCAGGCGGTCCGGGGTGACCCGGGGCAGGTTCGGCGTGAGTTCAATGACGGTGATTCCCCGCTGCTGTACCAGTTTTATCTGGGTCCGGTAGTGCTCCTGCCGCGCGATGCTCACCGCCAGGCTGTATGCCTTCTGGGGGGAAAGCGTTTTTGATAAGAATGAATCGGGAGCATCTTCCAGATTGTGCGAAACGATGTAATGCACGATGATGACGTCGGGATCAAATCGTTCCGCCAGCGCGTCAAGCGGAACCTTGTCAACCAGCCCGCCGTCCAGAAACAGATCCCTCCCGATTTTCTTGAATTTGAAAATCCAGGGGATGGCGCCCGAGGCCTGTACGGCGTCGGCAATGCTTCCCGAGGTGAACGTTTCATTGGTCTGCCGGGTCAGATTGCAGCCGGCAATAACGCATGGCACGGGCAAATCTTCAAAATGCACGACCGGCAGCGTGGCGGCCAGAAGCCGGTTGAACTTCATCCCTTCAAGGTACCCGTACCAGCCCTTGAACAGCCTCAGTGCTGCCGCAGCCGTTTTATACCATGGTTCGGGATCCCAAAAATCACTTTTTTTAAGGCCCATCAGCAGGGAACCGATCTCCCGCGCGCTCATCCCCCCCGCGGCATATGCGGCCACAATGGCGCCCGAGCTGCTGCCTCCGTAGCCCGCCGGCTTTATGCCCATTTCCTCCATCGCCTGCAGGCATCCGACATGGGCGAAAAATCCAAAGAACCCCGAAGAGAAAACCACGCCGACTTTTTTATTGCGCAACTCTCTCATATTGGGGACGCTGTTGACAACCGCATTTGCAAGCCGCGCCTGTCTCGGCATGGGTTCTCCGGCATCCTAAGAAAGATGGGTTATTCAGTATCAAAGTTATTCCACTTAGTCAACAACGTCCCCGATCTTGAGGAGAGGCTTTATTACCTTTCCTGCCGCGTTTTTGGGGAGGCGTTGCGCGAAAATGACCGAGGAAGGATTCTTGTAGCCGGCCAGATGCTGCCGGCAATGGCTCATCACTTCTTCGCCGGTCAGGGTTACACCATCGCGCACCACCACGAATGCCGCAACCCGTTCACCCCAGAAGTCATCCGGTACGCCGATCACCGCGGCCTCGGCGACGCCCGGGTGGGCGTGCAGGACCCGTTCGATATCGGCGGAGTAGATTTTTTCCCCGCCGCGTATGATCATATCTTTTTTTCTGCCGGTCAGATAGAGGTATCCATCCTCATCAAGTTTACCGGTGTCCCCGGTGCAGAGCCATCCGTCCTTGAGCGCTTCGGCGGTTGCCGCTTCATTGTTGTAATAGCCCTTCATGACATTCGGCCCCCGGCACAGAATTTCACCGCACTCCCCGGCGGGCACCTCCGTGCCGCGCTCATCGACAATTTTTATCCTGACGCTTATCATCGCCCGGCCCACGCTCTCCATCTTTTCAGGGGGGGCATCGGGCGTCAGTATGGAGACGCCCGGAGCGGCCTCGGTCAGCCCGTACAGATCATATACACCGGCACCGGGAAACAGCTCGGTCAGTTCTTTCCGCAGAGCGGGAAAAAGCGGAGCGGCGCCGGAGACCACTCTTTTTACCGATGCGGTGTCATATCGATCCGCACCGGTGCGACGGCACAGGGCGGCATACATGGTGGGCGACTGGGTAATGGAGGTGACCCGGTTTCGTGTGATAAGCTGCCGGGCGGTTTCAGGATGGAACTGCCGGGCGGTTACAAAGGTGGCGCCGACGAAAAAACAGGTGATCAACCTTCCCAGGGTGGCAGAGTGAAAGAGAGGTGCAAGCCCCAGCTCCACGTCATCTTCTCCCATCCCGTAGGCGACGGAATAATTAACCGCATTCCAAAAGTGATTGGCGTGGGTCAAAACCACACCCCGCGGAGAACCGGTGGTACCTGACGTGTAAATGATAAACGAATCACGGTCAGGACTTGCCGTAGCCGGCAGATTGCTATTTAGCCGGCTGCTGCGTAAAGCGTCAAAACCGCCCCCCGGTACAGGATCGTTTTCTATCCTTATGACCGATCTGATTGCAGGGGGAAGTGGTGCAATAGCAGTGAAGACGCTTTCCAGCTCCTTGCCCGCGAACAGAAGGGTGGCCCCGGATTGGTGGAGAACCGCCGACAGCTCCCCCGGGTGAAGCCGGTAATTGAGCGGGATGCCGACAATGCCCGCCCGCGCCAGCCCCATGAGCAGCACCGCCAGCTCAATGCGGTTATGCAACAGGAGCGCGGCCCGGTCCCCGCCGGTCATGCCGTGCTGCAGGAAGCCGCGCACGGTCTGGTTGACCCGGGCGTTGAGCTCACGGTAGCTCAGCTCCTGATCATCGCACACCAGTGCCCGTCTTTCAGGCACCCGGGCGGCGGAACCCGCAAGCATCTCTCCAATGGTGGGAATCATGCTGTTCACCCGCGGGAGGTTTCTGTGGCGGTATACCCTGCGGCGATGGCCAGGATGCGTTCGCCTTCTTGATGCCTTCCCCGCTTCATGCAGCCGCTGGCGTAAATGGAGCACTTTCTGACCAACTCGTGCACGGCAAGCGCCCGCTGATCGGGGGAAAGCAGGTCGCCCTGCAGCAGTTTCTCAAGCGCGGCGATGCGGTAAAGGTCCTGGCCGGGCCGGCTTCGGGAAAGCTGGTCATCGTGCCCTCCCCGCTTGACAATGAGCGGCTTATCGACCAGGTAGACGGGATGCCGTGCCGCAATGCGCAGCCAGAGGTCGTAATCTTCGCATACCGCAAGCGCCTCATCGAACCTGCCCGCTTCCTCAAAAAGCCCGCGGTCAAAGAGGGCCGACGAGGGGCTGATGATGCAGAGCGGGAGGCACTGGGGGAAGATCATGCCCGAATATTTCCGGTGCTTCTTCATGGGATTGACCCGCACCCCTCTGCGAATCCAGATCTCATCAGTGTAGCAGATGCGCGCTTCCGGATGTGATGCCATAAACCACATCTGCCGTTTCAGCTTGTCGGCAAGCCAGAGGTCATCGGAATCAAGAAACGCCAGATACTCGCCCCGCGCCATCGCCGCGCCCCGGTTGCGGGCGGCGCTCACTCCCTGATGGTCCTGACGGACATAGGTGAACTGCGGGAGAAAGGCGGCAAGCGCTGCTTTCGTGTCATCGGTCGAGCCGTCGTCAACCACAATCAATTCCCGGTCGGCATAGCTCTGGGCAAGAACCGAGGCAATCGCCTCTTTCACCATTGCCGCCCGGTTGTAGGTAGGAATGATAACGCTTACTTGGGGCATGCCGCACGCCGCCTTTCCCCGTGAGGGCAACGGCATTATATAAAAAAAAGCGGTGCACGTCAAAACATTGAAGGGCGGCTCGGGTGAAGGCAGTTGCTTTAATTAAAAATCCATGATAACCATAAAGCGGTTTCAGCGCAGGCAGCGCCGATGACAGCGGCGGCTTACGCTACGGAGGCACATGCACGAACTGGGCATCGCCCGCAGCATCGTGGAAACGGTGCTGGATGAGGCAGGCAAGGCACACGCAGGGAAGGTGGTAAAGGTCACCCTGAACATCGGTGAGCTTGCGGGCATCATGCCCGACTCGCTGCGCTTCTGCTTTGAGCTGCTGACCAGGGACACCATGGCAGCAGCTGCGGAACTGGCCATTATTACCATCCCCCTCACCGCACGGTGCCCCCGCTGCAACCGCAGCTTCACCATCAGCCGGAACCTCTATCGCTGCAGCGAGTGCGGAAACCCGGACATCGAGCTGCAGTCGGGCCGCGAACTGCAGATAGCGGCTGTGGAAATTGAACATGGAACAGATTGAACTGCAACGAGACATCCTGGATCACAACAACCGCATCGGATACGAAAACAGGGACCTGTTTGCCCGGAAAGGCGTCTTTGTGCTCAACCTGATGAGCAGTCCCGGCGCCGGCAAGACCACGCTGCTCGAGCGGACCATTGAGCTTCTCAAAGATAAATATGCCATCGGGGTTATCGAGGGCGATATTGCAACCTCCTTTGATGCCGAGCGGATCGGCGCCCACGGTGTGGCGGCAACCCAGATCAATACCGGCGGGGCGTGTCACCTGGACAGCGGCATGATCAGGAAGGCCCTGACAGATTTTGATCTTGACCGCACCGACCTGCTGATCATCGAGAATGTCGGTAACCTGGTGTGCCCGGCTGAGTTTTTCCTGGGGGAGGATGCCAAGGCGGTCATCCTCTCGGTCACCGAGGGGGAAGACAAGCCCCTCAAGTACCCGCTCATCTTCCGCCTGGCCACGGCTCTTATCATCAACAAGATCGATCTGCTACCCTACATCGACTGCAGCGTTCCCCGGATAATCCGGGATGCCACCGGCATCAATCCGTCCCTGGTTGTCTTTCAAACCTCCTGCACCGCCAGGCATGGTTTGGACACATGGAACGCGTGGCTCGAAGGCGAGATGCACAAAAAAAAGAAGGCCGGTCGCAACCCATGAGCGCCGTATCCGCACCAGTTCCCGAATTGATCATCAGAAGCAGGATCGCCATCGAAGGCATCGTCCAGGGGGTGGGCTTCCGCCCGTACATCTACAATCTTGCCCGCTCCAAGAAGTTGAGAGGATACGTCCTCAACAACGGGCGCGGTGTCGAGATAGAGGTTGAAGGGGATCCTGACGCTATCGGCGAATTTGTCAGGCTCATTCCCCGATCCCTCCCGCCGCGAGCGCATATTGTAAGCTTACAGCAGGAACAGCTTCCCCCGGTTCATTTTGCTGATTTCACCATACGGGAGAGTAGTTCCCGTGATGAGCGCACAGCGCTTATCTCCCCGGACATAGCCGTCTGCCAGGATTGTCTCCGTGAGCTTTTCAACCCCCGCGACCGCCGCTATCGATATTCGTTCATCAACTGCACCAACTGCGGACCCCGCTATACCATCATTGACGCCCTTCCCTACGACCGCCCCCATACCTCGATGAAAACCTTCCAAATGTGCCCGGCCTGCCGGAAGGAATACGATGATCCTTCCGACCGGCGGTTTCACGCCCAGCCCAACGCCTGTCCAATCTGCGGGCCCAAGGTGCGGCTGGTTGATGCCGCCAATCGGCCGGTCGCTGCGGCCGATCCGGTTGCTGCGTGTGTAAAGCTGCTTCAGCAGGGCGCCATCATCGCGGTCAAGGGGCTGGGCGGATTTCATCTTGCCGTGGACGCAACCAACAGCGCATCGGTCGAGCGGCTGCGGGCATTAAAATCGCGGGAGGAGAAACCGCTTGCGGTCATGGCGCCGGATACAGAGACCATAAAGACATTTGCCCTGCTTGCTCCTGAAGACGAGGCGCTGCTGCAATCCGCGGCTGCCCCTATTGTCCTGGTGGCCAAGGCGGATCCGTTTCCCCTCTCGCCGCTGGTGGCGCCGCACAACCCTTCTATCGGGGTTATGCTTCCCTATACGCCGCTCCACCATTTGCTGCTCAGGGGAAATTTTACTGCCCTGGTCATGACCAGCGGGAATCTCAAGGATGAGCCCATTGCCATCGGTAACGACGAAGCGCTGCACAGGCTGGGCGCCTGCGCTGACTATTTTCTCATGCATGACCGGGACATTTATTTTCGCGCTGACGACCCGGTGATCAAAACATATCCGGTCGGCGGTTGCAGGAAAGAGGTGGTTACCCGCAGGGCGCGCGGTTACACCCCCCAGCCGGTCTTTCTCCCGGAAGAAGTAATGCCCATTCTTGCCGTCGGCGCGGAGATGAAGAATGCCGTCTGCCTTACCCGGGGAAATACCGCCTTCCTGAGTCAGCATATCGGAGAGATGGGCTATCGCGAGACCTACGAGCACTTCCTCAAAACCATCGACCACCTGGAGCGGATTTTGACCATAGAGCCCCGGGCAATCGCCTGCGATCTCAATCCCGGCTACGCGTCCACCGGCTTTGCCGATGGGCAGAAGGAGCTGCCGGTTTTCAAGATTCAGCATCATCATGCGCACGTCGTGAGCTGCCTCGCCGAAAACCGGGTCAAGGAGCGGGTGATCGGCATCGCCTTTGACGGCACGGGGTTCGGAAGCGACGGAACCGTATGGGGAGGGGAGTTTCTGATCGCGGATTACGGTTCGTTTGAACGTGTCGCGCACCTGGCGCCGGTTCCCCTGCCCGGCGGAGACCAGGCGGTGCGAAAGCCCTGGAGAATTGCCTTAAGCTACCTCACAACCTTCTGCGGGGACTGCGAGTATGATGACCTGGAGGTGATAGGCAAACAATCCGCACGCGATAAGGAGATGGTGCTGAAGCTCATACAGTCCGGCTTTAACTCCCCTCGCACCTCCAGCATGGGGAGGCTCTTCGACGCCGTGTCCACCCTCCTGGGGGTGTGCGAGGAATCAACCTATGAGGGACAGGCGGCCATGGAACTGGAAATGGCTACGGCTGACGGTACGGAGGACTATTATGATTTCCTCTATCAGCAGCAGGAGGCATCATGCTCCATCAATCCCTCACCGCTGCTTAAGGGCATATGTGCCGATATCAAGGCCGGCAAACCGGCCAGGTATATAAGCGCAACATTTCACAACAGCATTGCCGCCATGATCGTGGCAGTCTGCCGCAGGCTCAAAGAAAGATACCGGCTGGATAGGGTCGCCTTAAGCGGCGGATGCTTCCAGAACGGCTATCTGCTTTCCCGGAGCATCAGCGGTTTGCGGCAGGCGGGATTTACCGTCTTGCAACATCATCTCGTTCCTCCCAATGATGGAGGAATCGCTCTCGGTCAGGCCCTCATCGCCAATGAACACATGGTGAAAGGTACGGGATAAAAGAGCATGTGCATAGCCGTTCCACTGGAGGTAGTAGAAATCCGCGGCGACATTGCCCTGGCGCGCTACGGCAACTCCACCCGCGAGGTTCATCTTGACCTCCTGGAAGGGGTCGGCACGGGGGATTATGTGCTGGTGCATGCCGGCTTTGCCATTGAAAAGCTCAACAGAGAAGAAGCGGAAAAAACCCTCGCGCTCTTCAGGGAAATTGCTGATGAACTACCTTGATGCATTCAGGGCGAAGGAGCCGCTTCAAGCACTGCTTTCCCGGATACAAGCTCTTCCTTCCGACCCGCTGTCCATAATGGAGGTATGCGGAACGCACACCGTCTCCATTTCCCGGTACGGCCTGCGCAGCCTGCTGCCTTCCCGCATCAGGCTCATCTCGGGTCCGGGCTGCCCGGTGTGCGTCACCGCCCAGGGCGATATTGACCTGGTGATCATGCTCGCCCGGGACGGCGGGGGTCATAAAAAATGTATCATTGCAACCTTCGGGGACATGATGCGCGTTCCCGGCTCGGACTCCTCGCTCATGAAAGAAAAGGCCAGAGGAGCTGATGTGCGCATGGTCTACTCGCCGGTGGATGCCCTGACCATTGCGACGGAGAATCCTGATGCAGAGGTGGTTTTCTTTGCCGTCGGCTTTGAAACCACCTCCCCCACCATCGCCGCAACCGTTCTCAAGGCACAGGAGTCCGACATCGGCAACTTTTCCATCATCAGCAACCACAAGATCATTTCCCCCGCTATGCACGTCCTCCTCGAGGATCCGGCCACCGCCATTGACGGCTTTCTCTGCCCCGGCCACGTTTCAGCCATTATCGGTATCAAGCCGTACCAAACGATTGTTGAGCGCTACCGCAAGGGATGTGTGGTCAGCGGGTTTGAGCCGCTGGACATCATGCTTTCAACCTATCGGCTCATGCTCCAGATACAGGAGGGCGCTCCCCGGGTGGAGATAGAATACAGCCGGGTGGTCCAGGCAGAGGGCAACGCGAAGGCGTTGGCGCTGCTCAGCCGGGTATTTGATGTCACCGATGCCCGGTGGCGTGGTTTCGGTGTAATCCCACAAAGCGGTCTCACACTGAAGGACGAGTTTTCCCGCTACGATGCGGTCAAGAAGTTCGGCCTCACCGCGCCGGATGTCCCTGATCCCGGGGCGTGCCAATGCGGGCAGGTGCTCAAGGGAATTATCACGCCGCCGGAATGCCCTCTTTTTGCCACGGTTTGCACCCCGGAGGAACCCGTGGGCGCCTGCATGGTCTCATCGGAAGGGACCTGCGCCACTTACCATAAGTACGAGCAACGGACGCCGCGCAATTAATTGCAACCGGAAACCATTATGGACGATTACATTCTCCTGGCTCACGGCAACGGAGGGAAATTTACCTCGCGGCTCATCCAGAGCTGCTTTCTGCCGTACCTGACGGATCCTGCCCTGAACCGGCTGAACGATCAGGCCATCGTTGATGTTGAAGGATGCCGCGTGGCATTTACCACCGATTCCTTTGTGGTACACCCGCTTTTCTTTCCGGGCGGGGACATTGGCAAACTTGCCGTCTGCGGGACGGTGAATGATCTTGCGGTCGGGGGCGCTGTTCCTCTTTATCTGAGCGCGGGATTCATTATTGAAGAGGGATTTTCCCAGCAGGAGCTCAGGAAGATTGCTGCGTCCTTAAGCGCCGCCGCCGCGGAAGCCGGGGTGAGAATTGTGACCGCCGATACCAAGGTGGTGGAAAAGGGGGCATGTGACAAGCTCTTCATCAACACCTCGGGCATAGGCATCATCAGCCGGGATATTGATTTCGGGCCGCACCGGGTCCGGCCGGGAGATGCGATAATCCTCTCCGGATATCTGGGAGACCACGGCATTGCCATTCTCTCGTCACGCAAGGGCATAGAATTTGATACCTCGATACTCAGCGACTGCGCGCCGCTCAACCTTTTAGTCAATGATATGCTGCCCTACGCGAGTGCCATCAAGGCCATGCGGGACCCCACCCGCGGGGGGCTGGGCACGCTCCTCAACGAAATCGCCCGGCAGTCAGGGACCGGTATCACCATCCATGAAGATCGCCTGCCGGTCAGGGAAGAGGTACAGGGCATCTGCGAAATCCTCGGACTGGATCCGCTCTACCTGCCGAATGAAGGGAGGCTGGTGGCCTTTGTTGAGTCGGGGCACGCGGACGCGGTACTTGCAGCGATGAAACAAAATCCGCTCGGCGGGGACTCCTGCATCATCGGTGAGACAACGGAAAAGCCTGCCGGGACGGTAATCATGGAAACCCGGGTGGGCGGCACGAGGATGATTGATATGCTCGTCGCTGAAGACCTTCCCCGGATTTGCTAGCACTTGTGCCTTATACATGACCGATAAGAAGCAATAAATCATGACATCTGCCGCCATTGAAGCCATTCAGCTTACCAAGCAATACGCCAAGGTGCGAGCCCTGGACAATCTGGATCTGGAAGTCAGGGAGGGAGAATGCTTTGGGCTTTTAGGGCCAAACGGCGCGGGAAAGACCACCCTGCTCAAAATTCTGGTTCATCTGATCAGACCCACCTCGGGCACCGCGCTGATTCTGAACCGCCCGGCCACAGATGAGCGCATCCGTCAGCAGATAGGATACCTCCCGGAGAAGGTCAAAATACTTCCATTTCTGACCGGCAGCGAGTTTTTGGACTACCAGTGCAGGCTGTATGGCATGGATGGCAGGGGGCGAAAATCAAGCGCTGAGGCGTGCCTGAAGCAGGTCAACATCTATGAAGACCGCGACCGGAAAATCGGGGAATACTCCAAGGGCATGGTGCAGCGGCTGGGCCTGGCCCAGGCGCTGCTCAACCATCCACGGCTCCTGCTGCTCGACGAACCGGCCGCCGGTCTCGACCCCATCAGCAACAAGGAGATGCGTGACATTCTCCTGCAGCTCAAAGAAAAAGGGGTGACCATATTCATTAATTCCCACCTGCTGTCCGAGGTGGAAATGATCTGCGACCGGGTGGCCATTCTCAATCGCGGAAAACTGGTAGGATCGGGCACCAAGGAAGAACTTACCGCCCGAACCACATCGGTTGAGCTGAAGGTTGCGGGAATTAACGATCGGCTGCTGGAAAAGATCAAGGAAGTCGCCACCCAGGTAGCGGTAGAGAGCGAGACCATTACGCTCAGCCTGCGCAGCGGGGAGCCGGTCAGCATCCTTCCCGAGATAATCATCAATCACGGGGCAAAGCTGCTTTCATTGACCTTGAGCGCGGAATCGCTCGAAGACATCTTCTACCGGCTTGTCAAGGAAACAAAAGGGAATGAGTAAAATACTGGCCATCGCCCGAATCACGGTTAAAGCGGAACTGCGCAACAAGCTCATCTACATCCTGCTTGCCATCGCGCTGCTTTTCCTCTTCATGGCACGGGGATGCGCCCCGGCACAAATTAACATTGAAAAGGGGTTGATCAGCGCGGATCAGATTACCCGCGCGGGAATGCTGTTCACCTTTAACTGCATCCTGTTCTGGGGGCTTTCTCTATGCGGCCTGCTTGCCATGAACGCCATCCCGCGGGAGCTGGATGAGGAAACGGTTGTTTTAACCATAACCAAGCCGGTGAAGCGGTCCTGGTTTCTGGCAGGTAAATTTCTCGGCATTTTTTTTATCGTGTTCATCAACCTCATAGCCCTGACCATCGGTTTCGTGCTGTTCTTTTACCTGAGATCAGGGACCTTTGATCCACGCATTTTCGCCGTCCTGGCAGCGGCAACCCCCAACTTTATTTTGGTCATCTCGCTGGTGTTCCTTTTGTCCCTGGTGCTCCCCCGGGCCATAGGCGCGCTCCTGACCCTTGGCATCTATGCAACCAGTTTGTGGCTGAGCGTGCTTTTTTTCTTTGAGAAGGTACGGGCCTACTGGGAACCATCGTTTACCACCCAAGTTATCCATTATGCGCTTCCCCAGCTGGGCGGCGTGCATCTGTACGCCCTTTCCATGATGAGCGACGCCTTTCCCTCTTCCATGGGCATGTGGTCGTTAATCGACATCGCCGCATATCTCTTCCTCATCTGGGCCGCCATGCTTCTTGTGTTCCAGCGCAAGGCGCTGTAAAGAAGTGTGCAGCCGTGTCGCGGGAAGAAAATAAGATAGGGGCGACCGCCCGGTTGCCCCTAGATTTTTCATTCGGAAACAAATTGTGTGGAGGGACGCGCTTCGCCGCGTCCTTTTACATCTATTGCACGCGGCGCTTTCGATCGCGCCGCTGTTTTGAAGAATGCTGTTTGTTGTCACCCGGACGCAGCGCAACCTGGTCCTTCATGCATGGATGTCTCAGATTTCCTTCTCTTTTGTTAATGCCTGAAAGCCTCAGCTGCTTATTATAAGTTCTTACAACTGCCTGGATCTGCTGGGTAGAAATACTCATTGTGCCTGCCTTCCTTACTAATTAATTATGGAAATGTTTGCCAAATTTAACTATCTATCGGCCCGTTTTTTAAAAAACTTAAGCGAAATTTAACAATTTAATCATATGCTAAATTTAATATCTTCAAATATTTTGCTTTTTTGGTCAATAAAGTGACGTAATGCTGAAATAAAATTAAAAAATATCAAAATCACCTTAATTTACCTCATAGATATAAAGACATTCTCCGGGAAGAACCTCATAAAATGGTTCGAGGCAAGGAAACCGTAGGGGCGTATTGTCATACACCCCATTCGACATGATCATTTTGCAGAATGTCCCTTCTACCGCAAAGCTTTTAATGGCGGGGGAAAGATCAGGAAGATGAAAGAATGCGTTACCCACGTGCTGGGCAAAGCATGGAGAGGACGCAAGAGTTGCAGAGAATTAGCTGTTGACACCCCCTTGCAAAAAGATTATACAAGCTGAAACATCACGGCGAGATCACGCTGTTGGAGTGTTCTTATCACTGTGCCTGGGTGGCGGAACTGGCAGACGCAAGGGACTTAAAAT